>CAZNUT010000064.1:0-1786 GCA_964576365.1 uncultured Gammaproteobacteria bacterium | reverse complement strand
TATACCTACAACAAACAAAGCACCGATGAAAGCTTTCATGAATGACCTCCTATAACTAACTCAAGAACGCAGTGTGGGTCGTGGATTGGGTAATCTAAGAGTCACCTCGTTACCAAATTTAATACCTTGTGATTGGTATTGGGCGACAATTCCCTCAATCGCAGATTCTTCGGCCTCTACAAGTATGCGAAGACCTGCAGAATTATCGATGAGTTGCACCTCATCTTTGTGCTTTTCCACCAGATCTAAAAGGTCTACACTAGCCCTTTTCCTATCCTCAGGTGATTGATACAATATAAATCTTGCCATAAATTCCTCCTAAATAGTAATTCACTCTATTTCCGAAATATTCCTACAAAATGAAATATTAACTATTATATAAATATGGTCTAGGAAAGTCAATGAGGCAAAACTAATAAAAAAACTGTGCTCTGGGATGGAAGCGTAGTTTGAGCAAAAGTCGCCATGAGCGTACAGGTGATAGTTAATTACTACACTGAATTCATATTTTGACATTTCATCGTTAACGTGACAGGATAAAACACCCTTTCCGAAATTGTTTGATAGGTGATGAAAGAAATGACCATATTTCGTGTGATTATGCAAAACGAGAAGTTCGACTTCATGTATCGATACCAAAAAAGTTTACGTCTGCAAAACGAAAGATTTTCTGGGATGATTTCACTACGATATTTCGTATGCTGATCATAACTGATCACATAAGGAAATTTGATTCCACGATCGCTTCTAATAATTCGGGACGAATCAAACGAACGAAACGTAGTCTTTACGAAATCGTCAACGATATTTTTTCATTACAAGAAATGACAAAATTTTGTCAAGGCAATGGAACATAAAGAAGGCACCGCGTCGCAACTTAGTTGCGGCGCATTTTATTATAAAATATTTCTATAGACTCCGGTAAATCATGAATGAGAGACATCTTAAGGGCTTCATCAGGTAATACCCAATAGAACCTTGAGTGTTCAAGTGGGTTACATACAACCACGGGCAGGGAATTTAAGCGTGCTGAATAAATGTGCCATTGAAAATCTAAATCGTCACTTTTGATGTAAAATGAATCAAAAAAATTGATATTAGATACTGGTAATTTGATTCCTGTTTCTTCCTTCAACTCTCGTATCGCTGCAAGTTCAATGCTTTCATTTTCTTCTTTCTTCCCAGCGGGGAGTCCCCATTTACCGCCATGAGCTTTATGTGGGTGCCGGCGGAGTAAAAGAAATTTACCTTCATACTCAAGAAAAGTCCCCACAATATCGAATTGCTTATTGAAATTATCAGGCTTTACTTTAAAAATCATATATATTCATAGTAACAAAAAACCGCCTTAATATCGAGGCGGTATGTCTAGCAAAATTCATGGCAAAATCATATTGATAGTTCATTGCTACAGTGTCCGATTCAAGATTGCTTGAATTGTGTCCTCATTATAGCTGTGTACAATAATGCTCCGACGAGTAGCCTTGACGACCGAATTAAGGAACTGTTCCAGATTTACCTGCAACGTTGCAAGCGTATCTTTTTTTACATCAATATCACTGATGGGTTTACTGGAAAAGCGTTCCAGCTCTTCGAAAAAATATGCGTCTTGCACTGTTTTTATCCATTTGATCCCTCCTCCATTACTCACCTCTACCATTGCAGTCGGTTTAGATTAGTAGATTTCATCGCGTGAATTGTACCATATTTCTTAAGATAAGTCAATATAACAAAAAAACACCTCATTTTCACAAGGTGTTTGAACTGGGATGAGATCATATTTCAA
>CAZNUT010000063.1:0-1992 GCA_964576365.1 uncultured Gammaproteobacteria bacterium | reverse complement strand
AAACGAAGTATTTTTTGACAGACTTAACGAGCAAACTCAATACTTTCAAGCACCTTGCGCTGTTCTGCAGCAGCTTCACGAGCCACTTTTTTAAAAACCTTCTTTTTTTCACGCGACGAGGCAGAGCGAATAAAACGAGAAAACTCACTTTGTTTCTTCTCTTTGCCAAAAGTAGCGATAGCTTTTCGAATGAAGGAAATCATATTGGTTGATTCATTATAGCATTAAATAATGAATTAGCATTATACTTCTCTTTTATATACCTGTCAATACTCGGTATATTCTCATGATAATCGTAATCAGACCCATCGATATTTTTGATAATAATATCGATTTGTATTTGATTTTTAAACTCCTCCTTAAGAATAGCAATATTTTGGCGAGCACAAAAATATTCGTCTACAAAAGCCTGTGCAGGTATGACTCGCCCATCCTTCTTTTCTCTTGCCTTCACAAACTTCCAGGCCTGAAGTGGCTCTTGGTAAACATACAGCACAAGAACTATTCTTGAATGGTGTAGCGATCGCTTAATATTTTCACGAGAACGTTCCAAATTAGCTAGTGTCCCATCAAAAATATAGCTTTGCGATTGATGAAGCGCTAAATCCTGCATCTTATCTGCAATAATAGATGTCGGGTACTGAAATAAATTTGAATTTTTACCATTATACCCAAGCGATCGAAACTCTTCACGGATATCATCTGGATCAATCCGCAAAATCCCCTTACCATCAACTCCTTTTTTGTCTTCTATAAGTTTTTTCGAAGACTCAGTTTTCCCAGCGCCTGGAGATCCGGCCATAAACACTGAAACTGGGAGGTCTTCAGGTGGATACAATGACATATCCACTAATCGACGCGCAATTTCTTTCTTATTCTTTTTAGCGTACTCAATCGCTCCAAGTCGAGTTTGCTCATCAGACATATCTAAATAAAAACATCATCAATCCACATAAATTACTTTCCAGATTTCCTCCTATTATCTTCCTTGCACAACATCTGACAGTTCCCTGCAATAGTCTTCCCGCCCTCATGCCACGGAGTAATGTGATCAGCTTCCATTTCGTCAATAGAAAATTGTTTCTTACAAAATTTACACTTCCCTTTTTGTTTCTCATATGCCTCACGCTTCATCTTGTCAGAAAAAGCGCGAATAGAAAGACATCTTTCCTCCCTGGTAAGAACAAAGGGGTAAATACCTGATTTTTTGGTTACATCTTCATCTTGCATGAGTTGAGCGACCTCAGCTTCCAATTTTTCAACATCTAACGTTTCACCCTTGAATTGATTGTAAAGCTCTCCCCAATTCACATGCGCCATTTCCTTTCGATGATTAGGAAAAACTTGCCGCACCCAAGCTATCACGCTTTGGAAATATTCCCACAATTCATCGGCGTCGTTGTCGTGCTGATGCTTCGCCATATAGTCTGCCACTTCGCCATTATTGATCCACGAAAGTGCAGCCTCCAAATATTCTTGCCGAATAGTATCTCCACTGACAAGTTGACCGCCGTCATTGGCGAGTAGATATGCCGCGCAGTTTCTTTTACTAAATTTGAGCTTGGCATCTGAAAGCCATGGTCCAGTATAAACCGCATTACGCAGTTCCTGATCAGTCAATTTTTCACCTGCTATATTGATCGTTCTAAACCAATCTAACCGTTCCTTGTCTGTACCCTCACAAAAATAGATCATCAGCTCGTAGTCGAGTATTTGCTCTTGTTCTTCTCTGGTGAGATTGTGGAAAAATCGATTGTCCAATGAAAAATCACCACTAATATACTGACCCAGACTGATGGTGCGTTGTTGCCCATCCAGTACCTCATAACCACCACCATCTCGTACCATCCAGTACATCACATTGAGTGGAAACCCTTTCCTGACGGTCTCTAGCACCGCATCACGCTGTTTATCTTTATAAACGAATTCACGTTGATATTTCGGACGAACGTCGAGCTTACCACTATATGCAATAACACCTTCTTCATGATT
>CAZNUT010000062.1:0-2117 GCA_964576365.1 uncultured Gammaproteobacteria bacterium | reverse complement strand
GATTTCGTATCAATTCGTTATCTTCAAAGCGAGTTAACCCAGTGCCATATTGTGGAAATGTATTTAAAACATATGTTTGAAATCTTCTGTCTATATTAAAAAATATGCCAGCTGCAGTCAAAATCATCAAAATGCCAAATAACTTTTGAATGTGTCCCAGATTTGATAGCAACCACGGCACACGACGAAGTGCATTTTGTCCGCCAAGCATGATCAAAAATAATGGAATTGCGGTACCCAACGAATACGCAAACGTGATAAACAATGCATCAAATGTAACTGTACCTGTGATAGCCAACGATATGACTGAGGCAAGAATAGGACCTACACACGGCGTCCAAAGAAGCCCGACTGAAAGCCCAATCAGCATTCCCCCAAAAAAACCCGTCTTTGCTTGATTCTTTGGCATATAACTTGCCAATCCAGAAAATATACGCTCCATGCCAACTTGAAATGCGGGAACCAGAAGAGAGACGCCTAGTCCGGCAACTATCAAAACGGATGTGAACCTCAGTGTTTCTGCCGGGATACCACTCAGTCGAACTATTGTCGAAAGGAATAACGTAAAAAAGGTAAAACTGAATATAAATCCGACGACCACTCCCATTGGTCTTGATTTTCCTGTATATACTCCTCCAATACTTGAAGTAAGAATGATAGGAAGGATGGGTAATATGCAGGGCGACAGCACTGTTATAATTCCTGCCAAAAACGCAAAAGCGACAAGTAATATCATAGTTGTGTAATTAATTAGTCTCAGATACTGGTCCGTCTTGTGACGGGCCAGAACCCCAGATCATTTAATACGGGAAAGCAATTCTTCTATCTCGCCTCCATTCCACTTGGCCATTTCGGCGCCTGTACTATCAATCTGTACAAATGTATGTTGATATGTGATGCCGTACTTTTTCGCAAGATCTTTTTCTTCCTGATCTGTATCAGGATCGTTATAATTTACTCTGATCAGTCGTACATCCGCAGGAATCTTATCTTCATTTTGTCTGAAATTCTCATCTGCAGACTTACACGTAGGACACCAGGATGCATAAAAAAACAATACATCTCGATTTCCCGACGTACTCTCTAATACAGAATCTGTATACTCTATATATCGAGAGCGAGCCATTTTGTAATCCATCTTATTCTCTTCTTCCATAGCGCTTTCTCCTTTTTTCATCATCTTGTTTGCGGATTCCAGGACTGTCTGTTCCTGTGGCTTCATGGCTTCCTCTTTTTTCATCATCGTGTCAGATTGTGCGGTATTTTGCGAAAATACATACACACCGATACCCAAAACAGCACATACCGCAATGATCACCATGATAATGGTTTGATTTTTCATATGTTTAATTCACCTCCAATCTATTTTCTGTATCAATCGTAGTAAACCAGAAAGTGAATGTCAAGTAGACTTTACATTTTAAAACGGGAGTAGATACGGGAAAGTAGTTTTGAAAAAACCATTGCACAAAGCGCGATGACGAGCCACGGGTCGATTTCATGCTGTAACGCCTGAAAGATGATACCAGCTATCAATGCGCCTACACCAACAAGGTACGATATTCTACCAGCTGTCAGAATATGTACGGCCTCACGCTCGTCAGATGCTTTTTCACGAAAAAGATATGCAGCAAATGTCAAAAATGAAATGATAAATGATACAATCAGCATGGACACGAGAGTCTCTGGCATAGCAAGATGTCCAGGATTTAAAAATAAAATAGCGATACCCAATATCGCAAATGCGCTGATAGTTTCGATGATCATCATAGCTTCTCTATTGTAAATAATTTTTCGACGGTGGTGTTGAAATACTGTGCGACTTTTAAAGCCAATAGTACTGAAGGCGTATAGTTGCCTTTTTCAATTGCGATGATGGTTTGCCGTGTCACTCCCACAGCATTGGCAAGTTCTTCCTGGGTGACTTTATTTTTATTTCGATAGCTTTGAACATTATTTTGGATATGCTCGTTCATAAAGATATATATTATCATTGCCCAAAATTTAACAATAAGAATTGCAAAAAGTTATATTGAAAAAAATGATCTGATAAAACAAATTTTTCAAATAATGGATGAAGTGTAAATTGCAGATATTGATTATTTCTGATAAGTTAA
>CAZNUT010000061.1:0-2383 GCA_964576365.1 uncultured Gammaproteobacteria bacterium | reverse complement strand
GGATCTTTGCCACCCAATGCTTCATTGCTATCTGCATTGATGACGACTGGCTCATGCAGCTTGTGCATATCAGCCAGCTGAATCAACCTCTCTAATACTTTAATACACAATTCTTTATCTTCAAGTTTTTTGGGATTGCAACCATACGCATCAAAAATGAGATGCTCGCCGAATTTCACTGTTTTTCTATCCTGATAATTATTTTTCATATTTTTACGCTTCTACACGTACTAATAACCATCCAATCCCTGCCAGCACACAAAGCGCTACAAACTGATCCAGACGTTGCCATGAAAAAATGTCTTTCCTCACCACAGCGATACCTATAATCGTCATAGAAAACCAAAGCATCGTCTGCAAAAGCGGACTATGCACTCCTACCGCATTTAGGCTTCTTATCATAATCCAATAACTTCCTATTCCGACAGCAAATCCAAGAGTCGATTTTCCCAATTCTGACCATATCAGCTTATTTCCATCCCAGATTTTTGACGCATAATAAAACCCCTGAGAATCTCCTAATCCAGAAATAATACTGAGAATAAATACCAGCAACCAATGATTCATATTTTCAAAAAAAATAACCTATAGCAAAATTATATCAGCCTTTTTATAAAAGCTTCATTTTTATACTTATAGGATATGTATGCTTCAAATAGAAATAGTTGTCAATTTAATTGACAAATAAAAAAACTATGGCGATTATTCTGATTGCCCCATAATAACATTTCTTTTATCATCATAACAGAATGAATCATCAAAAATCAAATGAATGATGTGACTAGATATAACAAAATAAAGAAAGATTGCTGTAGAGGTTTGATCAGGCTATTGTTTCGCCTTCATGTTCGCGCATATGACGCAAAATCATATCGCGCAGTAGCTTAGACTTGGTGACGCCGATTTTGTTACTGGCTTTTTCGATATATGCCAATAATTTGGGCGAAAGAAAGAAATTAAATCGTTTATCACGCTTTTCACGGGCTTGCTCAAGCGTCTTTTTAATAACTGACTTTAAATTTTTATCATCGTATTTCACCACAAAAAGCTTTTCATCTTCTACGCCTGATAGAAAATAGGGAATATTGTCTTTGTAGTAAAGTGCAATGACTGGCTTACTGTACTCAAGTGCGCGCTGGATGAGAAAACCAATACCAAGACTGTGCATGCTGGTTTCGAAGATGCAAATATCCGCTTTTTCAACTGAGGCGATTTTCTTTTTGTACCATTCGACATATGCTTTGCGACCTGGATTCATCTTGACCTCAAAGTCAGCGTAGGAAAGCTGTGTGACATCGTCATCGGTACATTCATAACCGAGATGTTTGATCTGCTGATAGATAGTAAGACACTGGGGTTTGAATTCGTCAACACCTCTAGGTGATGCGGAAAAAAATACTTTCATATATTTTGAGTGATTATAGCACTTGATTTTTAAAAAAGCAAACACCCATATTTTTTAGTTTTTTTTATTTAGATTCTCTTTGTGAAAAAGTAAAGCGGGTGTGCTTCTATATGTATCTACTCCATAAACGACATAGCCATTTTTTTCATAAATGTGCCAGGCTCCACTATCCTGCCATAAATATCTACTTGACAGAAAAAACTCACTTAAACCATTTTCAATCAACCAATTCTCCATTTCTTTCCACAGTTTAGAACCGATGCCATATCCTTGATGCTCGCGAGATACATAAAAATTGATAAGCTCCGTAAATGGCTTTTCGTATGGAATCGCTTCTAATATTTTACGTTGCTGATTCGTAATCCATCCGCCATTAAATGATGAAAGTCTGCCTTCGACTCCTGCACGCACTTTTATACTGTCAAATATTGCCCCAAGAATACCTACTACTTTCCCTCCTTCTGTAGCTACCATATACTTTCTCTCTCTTTCTTCTTTTTTTGCCAATGTCTCTTGCATTTTTTCGATATACATTTTCACTTCTTCGGCTTCGTACTCAGGAGGTAGACGTCCCCCGCTTGAACCTACGATGTTTGCTGTCATGATAGCCTCCACAGCTCCAAGATCTTCAGGTAAAAGCTCACGCACTTCACGCGTGAGAAGGATTTCAGGTAGTTGAACAAGCTCCGGAGAATGCGGCAGTTGTCCAATATCAACCTTTGGTAGAAGTTGTAAATTTTCTGGAGGCAAAGACATACATATCTATTGCATATTAAAGTAATATTATACTATGAGATAGTTATATTTCCAGTTTGAGAAAAAAACATCATTCTTTTCTCTCAAAAAATGCCTTTAGTACTTCTTTTGCTATCGGCGCCGCGACATCTGATCCTTGACCTGATTCCTCGACTAAAACCGTCATAACGATCTCTGGATCATCAAACGGGGCAAAAACAGTAAACCACGCATGGGGTTTCC
>CAZNUT010000060.1:0-3202 GCA_964576365.1 uncultured Gammaproteobacteria bacterium | reverse complement strand
GCCGTCAGGATATCGGTTGATATCCATATTACAAAAGCCGATGATGACTAGTTTTTGACCGTCCATTCTTGGTTTATTCTATCATAAACATCTCTCAGCTGTTCCCATGTAGCGGTATAAATGCCTAATTCGTTTGGAGCCACATATTCTCCTCTTTCAAGCACTGGCTTTGTCAATGAACCATCTGCCATAACGACCTGTAATTGCCGGATTTGGTTGCGGGGTAATTGTGCATTATACGCAGCAGTTGCTCGAGCAAGACTCAGACTGTCGTCTAACATAATTACAAATTTATCAGGCACAAGAGCGGATATATGCTCATTATAATGTCGCTTCCACGGAGTAGTTTGATTACTGGGTACTCCGTCCGGTCTTAAAATAGCAGGTAATCCACAAAGCACACTAAAACGCTCCAAGTCAGTTTGAAACGTTGTGAAGACTGTTTCTGTACCAGGCTTTGCAGTAATAACACCTAAGTGAGTCGTATTAAGAGAAGCGGCGATTTCGTTTTGTCTTTCATGCAACATTGGAGCGTTCTTGTTGATAAAACGGGTTGCTCTTATTTTCTCCATAATCGACTCCCAATCTTCAGGGGAATAACCAAAAATCTCTCCGTAATATCCAGCTCCACCTTTGTTTGTTAATTCTGAGTAAGTTGGCAATACACCATTCCATCCAAATAAACCAGTGCCAACACGAATACCTCTTTGATATAAAGGCAACGAATCACCCCAAGTTTCATCAAAATCATGAAGAGTTACCGTATCTGTAACTGCCATCTGAGCTCTCATTTCCATCTCAATCAAAGCGTTTTGATTAGATTCCTCAATATTAAAACGTCCTCTTTCCATTGGGAATTGATATTATTAATAATTTAGATAATTACTATAATTGCCTGACCGCTGCTTAGCTATAAAATCTGCTTTAGCATGAGGAGAAAATCGACCTCCATCCACTTTCAAAGCCATATGTCCGACTACTTGAATTCCTGCATTCTCAAGTGCACTCTGTTTTGTGTGATTGTTTGAAGCATGAAGACAAGTCTCCATCCCTGCAATCTGTGCAACAAACTCCAGCATTTCATAACTTCGTATATCTCCCGGAAGACCTAAAAATCGTTCACGGGAGGTCAGAAGATCCGTCTCTCCAATAATAGTCTGCTGGGTCTGCCATAGCTTATTGGCAAATCCCGTCCCCATTCCCTCATCCTCCATAAGTAAAAATAAACCGGCTTCATTTTCCACAATCCCTCTCAATGTTCTAGCTTCTTGATCGGCACAGTCACACGCATTACCTCCGTACTCTGCTGTTGTACAACTGGAATGTGGCCGAACCACAGCAGGACGCTCTGGATTTGTAACATCACCATGTATTAATACCTGATGAATTTTTTGCTTTCCACCAAAACCGCTTTTATCAGTAGTCGCTTCTTCTTTTATCACAATAAGTCTCCCTGGATGTCCGCCTAAAAAAGAAACAGGAAGATCATTTGTCCAATGAAATTCACGACCTGAAGGAGCTTGAAAACTACCAAGTTTTTTATTTTGCCTTACTATCATCTCGTTCAATTCGCATCCATTATCAAAACCAGGAGTTGACTGTATATATCGACTCACCGACCCACCAGTCGCTTCAAGCATATCGCGCGCTATCTCAATTCGCTCGCTTTTGGATAAGTCACCACCATCAATGTTGAGATACAATCCATCTTCATGACCTTCGCCAAAAACTTCGTGCAAAGCATGTTGCGTACTATGTCTGCAGCCACAATCAATATCCAAATGTCCTGCTTGACAATTGTGATCTATCATCACTTTTGTACCTTCTGTCACCTCACCATACTCATATGTAAAATGATTTTGAGCCCCAGTCACACCATACTTTGCACTTCCATACAATCTCATTGTGACAATTTCATTTGGAGGAAGTAGATGAAGAGACTGATATCCGGTGGCAAGCTCGACTACTGATCCAGTCGGACGGCCGATTCTGTCATAACCTTCCATATTTACTATCCCACGACGTACCGCGAAACTTGCAGTATTATTATCAATAGGAAAATCTGTTAACTCACGCGCAAATGTTGGATTTTCATACCGCGGTTGTGACGGCATATAGTTTAACTTTTTAAGTTAAATTGATAATATTTCGGAATAATTATACAATAAATTCCAAAAATTACTATCAAATTTAACATTTTGTTACTAATTTCATAAAATTTAGCATATGGAAGCCATTACCTACCTCAACCTCAAACAACTCATCCTCGATAAAATAAAAGAAAATGGTGGGTGGGTCAACTGTCATGGCCACTTCGACCGTGCATACACCGTAACTCCTGAGCTCTATGCTCTTGCAAACAAACACCGCCACGAAAAATGGAAACTCAACAAAGAACTCCGCATCCATTCCACTGTCGATCAGATCTACGACCGCATGGCCGCGGCCATCGAGACACTACTCGGGCAGGGAGTCACGGCTACCGGCACCTTCATCGATGTCGATCCTGATGTAAAGGATAAATCCATACAAGCTGCCACAAAAGTACGCGAAAAATACAAATCACAAATCGTAATCAAATACCTGAATCAATCAAGTTATGGCCTTTTTGATCCCGAAGCGCGCAAATGGTTTGAGGAAGGCGCACAGTTTGTAGACATCATTGGCGGACTCCTGAAAGCAGATCAGGGACGCGAACAGGAACATCTGGACATACTTCTAGGAACTGCAAAAAAGCTCAATAAAATGGTACATGTCCATGTAGATGAGCTGAATATTCCGGAAGAAAAAGAGACAGAACTTCTGGTGAAAAAAACAGTCGAACACAGTATGCAAGGCAAAGTCGTGGGCGTCCACGGCATCTCGATAAACTGCCACCCAAAAACATACCGGGAAGATTTGTATAAAAAAATTGTGGACGCGGAGGTCATGTTTATCTCCTGTCCAATGTCCTGGATCAATGCCAGACGCAGTGAAGAGATGGCACCTATTCATAATCCGGTGATCCCGCTTGATGAAATGCACCCACATAATATTACCGTCGGTATTGGTGTGGATAATATCGCTGATATTTTTATGCCTTATAATGACGCGAACATGTGGAATGATTTGAGGCTTCTCATGGAGACAAATCGCTTTTATGAAATAGATGAAATCGTCAAAATCGTAACCATAAACGGGAGAAAAATACTGGGGATATAAT
>CAZNUT010000059.1:0-3748 GCA_964576365.1 uncultured Gammaproteobacteria bacterium | reverse complement strand
CCGTATAGTATATTGAAAAGGATAATGAAAAACACACTTTTTACCATTTAGCCAAAAAGTAATAGCCTGCCTGCGGCAGGCAGGCCTGAATGACGGTTATGTGCAGATTTCTTCGTCGTTTTGGGATGCGCACTCCTCCCGCCACGGCGGACAGGCGCAATGACGTGTAAACTGAATCACTGACTCTTGCACATTCGTTGCAAAATAAGTTTTTGCTGTCTTTCGGGAAGTCGCTCAAGTAGTGCAATGATCATCTGTTCGACTGTGTGTTCATAAAAGTAGTCAGTCGTTTTTTCTACCCCTTTCTCAATAGCTGAGTCTGTTTGCTTTGTCACTTCGCCTAAAATCTGATTTGAGATGTGTTGAATATTTTGTTTGGCCGCAATCGAAGCTACATCTTCTTTTTCAAATGTTTGTATCTGATTTTTGAGTGTGGCGAGTGCGTTGAGAGTAGGGGACTCTTTGATATTGAGCGCTTTTTTTGGTTTTTGCTGATAGGTATAAAATGCCATGCCAGCTATGATGATAAGCGTCGTTAAAACAACGGATTTAAAATATACGAGTAAGGGAATGGACTCTGACGCAGATCGTGAACGTTTTGGTTTTTCTATTTCGTCTTCTGACATAGTATGTTAGGTTTTAGCTGTTAGGTTTAAGGTTTTAGGTTTTAGTTAAAAAGTAATAGCCTGCCTGCCGCAGGCAGGCTTGATAAACTTGACTAACTTGATGAACTATCTGTTTGACTTCTTCCGTAACGTTCTTTTGAAACTCGAATGATCTTTTCTTTATTATCATTTTTCAACGAAGGGAGGGGAAGTGTGCGTGCTGGAAAGGGGAGAGATGTCATTTCGTCTATCGACATTTTCATTACAATCTGGTATTTGCCAAGTGTGACAAGGTCATTTTGCGAATACATTTCGGAAAATTCTTTTGAAAGAAATTCGGCGTCCCGAGCACCTACAACAAATGAAAGGAGAGTACCGACGTTGCCAAAAATTGCTTTCATCACATCTTCATCAAGCTGCTCGATATATTGATTTGCAAGGGTAAGAGCAAGGCGGTATTTGCGTGCTTCTGACAGAATTTTGATAAATGATTTTGTGGCGAAGTTTTGAAATTCATCTACATACAAGAAAAAATCTTTCCGATCTTCTTCTTTTTGAAAAGATCGGTTCATGGCTGCAAGCTGGATCTGGGTGATGATCATGGCTCCCAGAAGGGCTGCGTTGTCTTCACCAAGTTTTCCTTGAGAAAGATTGAGCAATAAAATTTTGCCGCTGTTCATAATCTCTTCCAGATTGATCGTAGAGTGAGGATGGCCGATGATGTTTCGAATAGTGCGCGATGAGA
The DNA here is from genome assembly GCA_964576365.1 of uncultured Gammaproteobacteria bacterium. Lineage (GTDB taxonomy): Bacteria > Patescibacteriota > Microgenomatia > UBA1406 > GWC2-37-13 > CAZMJG01. Next base: position 2,398 of record CAZNUT010000059.1, on the reverse strand, counting down.
CAAACTGACCAACTTTGTTTTGGATTGGTGAGATAGCCTCGACGCGTAGCTTGTCTGTCATTTGATCAAATTCTTTATTCCAGAAGTTGAGTAGTACTGGATCTTTGACATGCTGTAGGTTTTTTTTGCGAAAAGAGGGATCGGCAAGCAAGGGTAGCGCTTCTGCGAGAGTGGCTGAAGGTATCTCCAAAAGAGTCAAAATAGTGTTTCGTAAAATATATTCGAGTCTTGGGCCCCAGCTGTCGCCATATAATTTATAAAAAATTGATACGATGCCGGATGCGATAAGGTCTTTGTGCTGTGTAGATTTCACTTCAAGTACATTAAGTGAAAAAGGTCGTTTGGTATCAAACGGTTCAAGATACACGACATCATTTAGTCTTCGTTTGGGGATATATTCTAGAATGGTTTCACACAGGTCTCCGTGTGGGTCGATGATGCCGATGCCCCGATCGCGTCGAATGTCGTCTATAGCCATGTTTGCAATAAGGGTAGATTTGCCTGCTCCCGTTTTGCCGATGATGTAAACGTGTTTGCGTCTGTCTTTTGATTTGATTCCAAAAACTGAATCATTGTTTTTGTATTCTGCTTTGCCAAAAAAATTGATGTCATTTTTTTCTTCCTCCTGGATATGGTCGATGGTTGGGAGATTTTCAGGTGGTTCTCCGGCAAGTGTTTTGCCCCACACGATATTTTTGATACCCGCTAGAAGTTTGCCCGGCGGATGCCAGAGTGTTGCCAGTTCCTGAGCGTTCATGATCTGCATGCGGTGCTCGAGATATCCGAAGGTACGTTTTTTTGTCCGTTCTTCAAATGCAGATTTGGTAAAAGAAATTAATTTCAGGCCAAGACGATTGCCTTCGCCAAGAGCAAATGTGCCAAATGTGCTTGCGATATTTTGTAGAAATGCTCGTGCATCAGCGGATGACTGAGCAGATGATGTGACAATCCGTATTGCAGTGCGTCCACCCTGAAACTGGACTTTCTTTTCCATAAGCGAAGTGTTTTGTGATGATTTGATTTCTTTTACTTGACCTGTCTCTTGATCGGTCACATTTTTTGTACGGCTGGAAAGTGTATGTCCTTGCCATGCAAATGTAGCTGGGCCTACCAGGATTTGGATTGCAGCGCGACTGCCTGGACTTTGGCGCGCTAGAAGGCCAATAAGGGAAGTAAGCGGATCAATATTTTGAAAATCAGGGTACGTTTTGATCGGGAGATGATAGGAATGCTGAAGTGAGAGCGAGCCGTATGAACGGTGAGGTTGATTGAGTATTATGTCGAGAGGGTCTTTTGTGGTGGTAATAGCACTTTGCGGATATGATGCCTGCATGAGACTAGATAAGAGGTTTTCCCTGTTTTTAGGTGTAGTGACGTAATAATACACAGACTGACCAGTGAGATAGATTTCAAATGCATATGAGTCAACATGGGTGAAGAGTCGGCGGAATGTGCCTACGTGCGAAGAGAGGAGTGATGAGAATATCTGCACCGCTGCTTCGGCTGACGTTTCATCTTCTTTTGGGGTGCGGATCTGGAGGTGTGAGAGAGACATGAAATTATTATAACAGCAACTCACATGCCTCGTTCGTAAAGTGTCATTTAGCTCATGAGTAGATGAGCGGTTTCGTTAGAAACAATGGTAAAAAAATATATTTGTGCTGAAAGGTCGCGCCCAGCCAGTATGCAATTGTTTAATAATGTACCTTTTCATTTTTACCTCTTAACTTTCTCATAGTCGTGGTGTAGAGTGATGGTATATGGCTGAAAATCAAAAGATTCATTCGACAAAACAGTTGCATCCTCTGTTTGTTTTAGGAGGTCTTGTATTTTTCTTTGGTATTGTCTATGTGCTGTTTGGCCAGCAGAGTAAAACTCTTGAAAGACAAGAAGATAGTATTGCCCGTACTGTCACTTCATCACGTGAGCCTCGTTTTGACCGGGAACCACAAGATAGAGTAGGACCTTTTCGATACACCTCTGAGTTTCTCAAAATCTCTTTCGATGTGCCGGAAGGCTACAGGGTAGAGGAGAAGTTGACAACAATTGAATTATCTAAGTCTTCATCTCTTGAAGATAATATTAAAATTGAACGACTCTCGAGCAATGCTAAAAATTTAAATGATTATTTTAGTAATTTTAGAAAATATAAATATGAATTAATTGAAGAAAAAAACATTGAGAATAGATATAATTATGAAGCTATTTTTAAGAATGAAATGAGTAATTTTGGTGACGTTAGAATTGCAATTTATATATATCACAAACCTTATACAATTTTTGTTATTTCTGGAACTCAAGCTCAAAGCGTTCAAAAATTGATTGATATTGTGAGTAACTTTCAATAATTCTACTCATCCATTATTCATTTTCTTCCTCCAGACTCTTGCATATTATG
>CAZNUT010000058.1:0-3945 GCA_964576365.1 uncultured Gammaproteobacteria bacterium | reverse complement strand
TGCCTACCCGTCTTTGGTTGGGCAAGCGAATGAAATGAGCGTGTCCAGAATCTAAAAAAGAATTGTATTTTTTTAATCACACTTAGGGTTTAATTCCCTGTTGCTTGCAACGAGATCCCGAATCAAATCATGCCTGCCGGCAGGCAGGTCGGGATGACGGATACCCCGAGGCTTGCCTCGGGGAAAATCATGTCTTCAGCATGTTTTGAAGATTTTTGGGTTGCTGTATCATCTTCTTACACCCTTCTTACATTTGCTGTTGACAATGCAGGACCGAGATGTTTATAATCCCCATATTATGTTTACTCAACATCTTACCCGTTTTGTCACCATTAAAGCCATCCCTATGTGGCTTATTGGGCGGGTGAGGTGAAAAGCTTTTTATAAAAAACACCACCGCCCGGAACAAAAACCGGGCGGTTTTTTTTAACCTATGTGATAAATCAAATCAAGTTAAGTTTCAAAAATTTAACAAATAACAAATATTAAAAATTAATACCAATTTTATGGCAGCAGATTTTGATTACTGTTTGGTAAGCTCCAGATTAAATTGTGGTGAGTTAGATGAAGTATTGGCAGAAGAGATAGGTGCTCCCTCATTAGCAAGTAGGAGATATGAACATGGAGGTCATTATAGCCAGGAAGAGCAAGCTCAACCAGTCAAACTTTCAGATATATCTGGAATTGTTTCTCAAGGGAATGAGTTTGATTATACAACCATGGTTGCTTAATTAGTCGTATATTTCATCTTCTCAGGTGGGCGCCCACTTGAGATTAAAATTTTACAATTTTTTATTTAAATTTTATGAAGGCTACACAATTTGATAATATAGATTTATTAGCAATACAACAGGTTGAAAGTGCGCTAGATATTCCTAAGGGTGTTGAATTTGATGTATTGCATCCTCAAGTAAAAGCAACGATCTTAAATCATGCATGTAAAACAACAGGAGGACGCGGAATAGATGGAGAACTTATGAGTAGTATCATGTTAGATTATGATGCAGTACATAATTTGCTTTAATATAGAATTATTTTTTGATTAGTTATGTATAAGTAGGAATTCCAAGTATTTCTTTAATTTCATTAGCAAGAATCTCTTTAATCGAAACTATTTTGAGCTTGTCGAAACGGTGTTCCTCTCGAAGAGCGATAGTGTCTGTCGAGAAAAAAATCTCGATGGCGGACTCTTGAATCTGTTTTGGTGCATCCTTGGCAAAATCGTGATGCACTACAGCAGCTATCACACCGAGTGCGCCCTGCGCCATACAAAGAGCTGCTGCATTCATCAGGGTACGACCAGAGGTCGCGATATCATCAACAATTACGGCAATTTTGCCTTTTACGTCGCCATATAGCTCTAGAGCTTTGCTTTCATGTATGTGTTGAAGATCGCGTTTTTTTTCAGTGAGCGCTAGAGAAAATGCCTCCGTGCCAAAAAGCTCAATACCAAATTTGCGTCCTCGCTCGATACCACCCTGATCCGGCGAAATCACTGCGACATGCTGAGGATCTACCGGAATCTGCTTGGCACCAAGGTATGTTTTTACTTCATGAGCCAGCATAGGAAAAGCTGAAAGATTTTTGAAGGGAATATTAAATACACCCTCTGTGGCCTCGTCGTGCAAATTGAAGGTATAGATTTTGTGGAAACCAATGGCTTCAAGAAACCTTATCACGACATTTGCAGACACACACTCCCCTCCTCTGTGCTGGATGTCCTGGCGCGCGTAGCCAAAGTATGGTATCACCCCTATCACACGACGTGCTTCTTCACGGCGGAGAGCATCACAAAAAAAATAAAGCTCCATGAGATTGGTATCTGTTGGATTGGCGGTTGACTGGATGACGACACAAGTATCGTGTTTGACATCTTCGCCGATACGTACGCGTACTTCCGAATTTGCAAATCTCACGACTTCTGCAGATGCAAGTGAAAGCTGGAGCTGGCCGGCTACATCTAATGAAAGTTGTTGATTGGCGCTGCCTGAAAAAAGCTTTAAAGACATAGACTAGTTTATAAAGTTTTTAAAGTTCATAAAGTTTGTAAAGTAGCTTATGAGCTGGTTAGCTTGTTAGTTGTATGTTTTAGAAAGTTAATCTTTTTTAGGGTTTAATTCTCCGACGTTCTGTGTCGCTAGTTTGTCATGCTGAGGCAAAGCCGAAGCATCCAGAACTAAAAAAGCACTGGATCCTTCCCCTCCGAATCGGAGAGTCAGGATGACATGTTTCTAAAACTTAAGACCTAAAAGTTCAAACCTGTTTGACTGAATCCCTGCAACCCTGCATTCCTAACTTGATAAACTTGCTACTCGTTCCCCATTGACATCAGTTTTTTGGCAGCAAGTTCCTGAGTTTTTTTGATAGCTGAGTTGACCGCTTCGGTGATACGCGCCTCCTCTACTCCATCGACTATCACTTTCAGAATGATCTGATCGCCACGAACGGTAATCTTCACACCTTTGTGATCGATTTCAATTTCTTCCTGCTGGAGTGCTTGCTGCATTTTTTTTGCCTGTTGCTGCAAAGCATTTAAATCACCAAGACCTTTGAGAGGGTTAAACATATGTTATAAACTATTAATTGCTAATGGATAGGTAAAAGTGAATAGTGAAAAGGTATAAGTGCAAATATGATGATGTCATCCAGAGCAGAACGAAGTGTCCGTTATTTTCTGGATACTTCGGTTTTGTCTCAGTATGACGAGTTATCTGAATATCTGAACTTGTGGAATTCTCAGTTCCTATAATCCCTAACCTGATACCTAAACCCATAATTTTTACTACTTCTGATTATCGCTCATTGCGAGAAAATCTGCAACTGCGATCTCTACGGGTAAAATCTCAATCGGTGATATCTTGAGCAGTTTATACGCTTCATGTAAAAGTTTAAGTAATATGAGTGTATCTTTTTGGTTAAATGCAAGTATTGATTCTTTTTTTTCACCCACTCCTGATATTGTCAATAAATGTGTTCTCAATTTTTCAAGAAGATCCTCTATTAATTTTTTCGTATTTCCTCCAGATTGATTAAATTCATCAAGCCATGCGAATGCTTGTTTGGCGGCGCGTTTTTGAATAAATTCGAGAAGACGCGTGGCTGCTGTGATCCCAAGGTATTCACGTGCTTTTTGAGGTTCCAGTGCGTCATGAGTGACAAGCTCTTCGAGTAGTTTTGCCGCATCACGAAATGAATTATCTGCGTGTTCTACAATAGCTTTCTGAGTTTCGGATGATACATTGAGCTTTTCGTGTTTTGAGATCCTCTCAAGCATGTGAAGCATATCTTTTTCTATCGCTTTTCCAAATGTAATACGAATACATCGGGATGCTATTGTCGCAGGTACTTTTTCTTCATTTGTGGTGGCAAGTATAAATATAGTTGACGACGCAGGCTCTTCAAGTGTTTTGAGTAGAGCATTAAATCCTTCGGTCGTGATCATGTGGGCTTCATCTATAATATAAACCCGATGACGACCAGCCATAGGAGCAAAAGCAGATTCGCTTACGAGTTTGCGAATGTCATCTATTCCTCGATTTGAAGCTGCGTCCATCTCTGTTACATCAGGAGAAGTGCCAGCGTCAATACTTAAACAATTTGAACAAGAATTACAAGGTTCAAAATCAGGATTTTTTTTGTCGGCAAAATAATTTTGTTTACAATTTATTGCTTTTGCTATGATGCGTGCAGTCGAAGTTTTTCCCATACCTTTATGTCCTACCAGAAGGAGAGCGTGAGGTACGGTTCCAGAGCGCAAAAATGCTTGTAAATTCGTACGAACTTGTGAGTTATCCAGTTCAGAAATAGTTGCAGGTCGATATTTGAGATAATACATGGGTACAGCCTAAAGGCTGGAGAATGAAAAGTCAACGGGTGAAGATGTTTTGAATTGTAGAGCGACCAGCACATGGTTTACACTTTAAGGAAGGAGAGAGGTATATTCGA
>CAZNUT010000057.1:0-4480 GCA_964576365.1 uncultured Gammaproteobacteria bacterium | reverse complement strand
AACTTTTCAAACTTCGCCAGCACTCCACGCTTGTAACGCAGTTCTGGTTTTTGCCATTCTTTTTTGCGCCGGGCTAATTCACCATCCTCGATATGAACATCAATTATTTTTTTACTTACATTGATGTCGATAATTTCACCTTCTTTGATAAGCCCGATCACCCCGCCTGTCGCAGCCTCGGGAGAAATATGACCCACCATGATACCATGAGTGCCTCCGGAAAATCGCCCATCAGTGATCATCGCCACATCTTTCCCAAGCCCCGTACCCATAAGCGCTGCAGAAGGAGAAAGCATCTCGCGCATTCCCGGCCCACCTTTTGGTCCTTCATTGCGAATCACGATGACATCTCCTTTTTTGATTTTCTGATCTAAAATGGCATTCATCGCATCATCCTCACTTTCAAAAATGCGGGCAGGACCCGAGTGCACATCAAGCAATTTGCCACTGAGCTTCATCACCGATCCTTCGGGACACATATTGCCACGCATGATGATGATATGATGCCCCGGTGGTGCAAATGGCTTTTCGAGCGATGAAATGACATCCTGATTTTCAGGTCGGGGAAGAATATGTTTCAGATTTTCCGCAATTGTTTTACCAGTCACAGTCATGAGATCGCCATGCAGTAGTCCCGCATCAAGTAGCATTTTCATGACCATTGGCACGCCGCCAATCTGATCTAGATGATCCATCATATATTTACCTCCGGGACTGAAATTGCCGATAAGCGGTACTTTTTCACCAAGTCGATTAAACTCTTCGATATCCAGCCGGATACCTGCTTCATGAGCAATCGCGATAAGATGTAAAACTGCATTAGTCGAACCACCTAAAGCCTGCGTTACCACAATTGCATTTTCAAATGCTTCTTTGCACAAAATATCCCTTGTCCGTATACCACGCTCCATCAAATGTTTGAGAGCCTGAACTGTCCGTTGAACATCGTCCAGTTTTTTTTCAGATATACGATTGTGTCTATTTACTGCCGCGTGAGAGGCGCTTCCGGGCACTGCCATACCCATGACCTCAAGCGCGGTTGCCATGGTGTTTGCAGTGTACATACCCCCGCACGCTCCACAACCGGGACAGGAGGCGCACTCAACTTCGTGCAGACGCTTTTCATCAATTTTTCCTGCGCTATACTGTCCGACCGCTTCAAAAATACTCACAATATTCATATCTTTACCATCCAGGTTGCCGGGCAAAATAGTGCCGCCATAAAGAGTGATGCCAATATTGTTGTTACGCGCAAGGGGCATGAGTGAGGCGGGAATTGTCTTATCGCAGCCTGATAGTGCGATGACACCATCGGCAAAATATGCTTCAGTCATCATTTCGATCGAATCTGCGATAAGTTCACGGGAAACCAGTGAATATTTCATTCCTTCTGTACCCATCGTTTCACCGTCTGTCACGACAGGTGTACCAAAAATGTATGGCTTTGCACCGATATGCTCTACTTCTTTTTCTACAATACTTCCCAGTTCTTGAATATGTGCATTGCACGGTGTGATATCTGTATACGGAGCTGCAACGCAAACAAGAGGCTTCTCAAAATCTGCATCCGTATACCCGACCGCCCGCATCATGGCTCGGGCTGGGGCGCGCTTGAGCCAATCCTCTCCGCCGGCACGGCTCGTAAGAGCCGCTGAGCGGTTTTTTAAATCAAAAAGCTTGTTTTGACAACAATTATCACAATTGCATGTGTTCATACAAAGATATTTAACTTTCAACAAATGAAAACAACCCTTCATCTTGATTTGCAGATGTTACTATCAAATCCCCCACTGTTATACCACCCTCAAAATGAAGACTATACTTTCTATGCGTATTTTTGGAAGAACCCAGACCCACATGATGAGCAACACACTCTGTGATTAGCTGTCCTGATATAGGGTATATTTTTGGATATATTGGTTCATTACTAATCGTTGCGCCTCCATAAAATACTCCTAACACATCTTTTTCTGACGCTGGATATCGTTTTTCACAATCATAACAATCCGCTCTGAACTGATAGCTCATAAAAATAATATAATTTATATCAAATACTTATAAAGCAAATCATCACTTTTTAGGATCGTATAATTCAACTCTATCTCCTTCATGCGAGCTAGAAATGGTTCAAAATCTGCCTTATCCATGAGTTCGATCCCGACAAGAGCCGGACCTTTTTCTTTGTTACTTTTTTTAATATACTCAAAAAGCACTATATCGTCTTGGGGTCCCAACACATAATTTACGAATCGTTTGAGCTGTCCGGGCTTCTGGGCAAACTCCACCAGAAAATAATGTTTACGACCCTGATACACGAGACTTCGCTCCATGATCTCGGGATAACGCAAAATATCGTTGTTTCCGCCGCTGATGATACATACCACCGTTTTACCCTTTATATCCTTGGCGACATCATCTAGCGCGCTTACCGAAAGAGCTCCAGCTGGCTCTGTCACAATACCTTCGTTTTGATAAAGCTCGATCATCGTCAGACAATCTTTTCCTTCAGGAACGCTCATGATTTTTGAAAGATTTTTTTTACAAATTGCATACGTAAGATCGCCAACAGTCTTGACAGCTGCACCATCGACAAATGTGTCTATCGTTTCCAATGAGATCACTTTTCCTTGTTTAAAAGATGCGAGCATACCTGCAGCTCCCGCGGGCTCGACGCCGATCACAGATATCTGAGGTTTTTTTGCTTTGATATACGAGGAAACACCTGACATCAGACCACCACCGCCAATAGCACCTATCACAAAATCCAATTCGCCATTTGTCTGCTCATATATTTCCTTTCCTACCGTACCTTGACCGGCTATCGTAAGAGGATCATTAAACGGATGCACATAGATGCAATCATGCTCCTTTGTATATACTTGTGCAGCTGCATTTGCTTCGTCAAAGGTATTGCCAACTAATTTGATTTCCACATATCCATCACCAAAGTGTTGAACTTTATCTATTTTCTGATTTGGGGTGACAACAGGCATGAAAATAACACCTTTTATTTTCAAGGCATGACAGCTGTACGCCACTCCCTGAGCATGATTGCCGGCACTGGCACAAACTACTCCACGTTTTTGTTCTTCTGTAGAAAGAGATGCTATTTTGTTATAGGCACCACGAATCTTAAAAGAACGCACCTCCTGTAAATCCTCACGCTTCAGGTATACTGTCGCTTCATATCGCTGTGACAGTCTTTTCGAGTACTGAAGTGGTGTTTTTTGAGCAACGCCTTCTAGCCGTTTTGCTGCTTCTTCGATATCTTGAATAGAAACTGACATACTCATTTGATGACTAATTATTAAATACCAACACTCGTCATTCCGGCCTATCCGGAATCTTTTAGTACAATTACTCAGATTCTGGAGTCGTCGTTTCACTCCTCCCAGAATGACAGCAATGTGCACAGTGCTCCACCTTCTTACCTTCAGTCAATCTCCAATATATTTAATTTAATAGTGACAGGTCGCGACCTGTCACTACATATTTATGCAACTTTGTCTCCCACTTTTAATAACCTAACACCTGCCTGCGGCAGGCAGGCCTAACAGCTAAAACCTTACGCCTAATAAGCTGCTTTACAAACTTACTATCTTATTTAGCGCGCTGACATAGGCTTGAACAGATGCCACAACTATATCGGTATCACTGCCGTGACCATAATAAATTTTGCCATTTTTTTCGCACTGTACATTCACCCGACAGATATCATCACTTCCTTTTGTCACTGCCTGAATAAGAAATTCTTTGAGGACGGGAACTTTTTTCATGATCTTTGACTGCTTTACCATGATATCGTTCACCGTCTGATATGCTGCGTCTACTGGTCCATTGCCTGGTGCGGAGGCGATATACTCCGTACCCTCAACCGATAATGCGACCGTTGCCATAGGTTTGAGCGGATATCCACACACCACCTCTACCAGATTGATTTTGATTTTGGCATCTTCGTCTACCTGTTTACCCATGAGCATGTGCAAGTCTTCATCATTTACTTCTTTTTTCCTATCTGCCAGTTCGAGAAACTGCTGGTATAGTTCATCAATTTTTTTCTGATTGAGCGGATAACCGATTTTTTCAAGTCTATGAGCAAGCGCTGCCCGACCTGAGCGTGCTGTGAGAATGATAGACGAAGCATCTATGCCTACATCTTTTGGATCGATAATCTCATAATTTTCTCTCATTTTCAGCACGCCGTCCTGATGAATGCCAGAAGAATGTGCAAATGCATTTGCACCAACTATTGCTTTGTTTGCCTGTATTGGCATCCGCATGAGACGGGAAACAAGACGACTGGTATCATAAATCTTTTTCGAAACTAAGCCTGTCGCATATGACAATCCCTTGTTCACTTTTATCGCCATCGCAACCTCTTCAAGAGCAGTATTGCCGGCACGTTCTCCAACGCCATTTATCGTTCCTTCCACCTGACGTGCACCATTTACTACGCCTGCAAGTGCGTTGGCTGTAGCCA
>CAZNUT010000056.1:0-4751 GCA_964576365.1 uncultured Gammaproteobacteria bacterium | reverse complement strand
TATCATTACAAGTGATTTAATCATTTTTACCAACCGTCTGGCGAACGGTGTCCACTATTTTTTAATTTTTTTATTTTATGGTCTCAAATCCTGAATCAATTTTTTTACCGAATGACCATGAAGTTGGGAAAGTGCCTGTAGCTCTACCCCCTCATCCAAATATATTAGATCAAGGATATTTAACCCTTGCCCCAAATACTGTATATATTCCTGGAGAGGGGATGGTGGATGTTCCCTTTTCTTCAACTCAACATGTAGATTTGCTATCTCAACAGCAAGAAGGTGAGTCTTAAGCATTTGGTAGATAGGGAAGATAATTTTTATTTTTTTATGGTTCTTCAGGGTATCGTTCAAAAACATCTAGGTCGGGGGAAAAAACTCGGTTTTCCGACTGCCAATATTCCAGTGGCATCTCAGACGGAAGAGGGCATCTTTGTTGGAGTTACAAAAATTGATGATGAATATTTTCCTTGTCTTATTTTCGTTGGAAGCCCCGTGACATTTGGCGAAACAGACAAAAAAGCCGAAATCTATCTTCTTGATTTTAATAGAAATATATATGATAAACACATTCTTGTTCACGCGCACAAAAAAATAAGGGATAATATGAAATTTAACAGTGAAAAAGAGCTTGTCGAGCAAATCCATAAAGATGTTGAAGTGGCTCGAGAGTATTTTAGTCGAACCCTCCTCATTGAGTTTTGATACAATGATTGATTATGCAAAAATCAACCATTCATTCTTTTGTAACATCTTCTACAAATCAGATAACTCCAGGGATGTATAAAACTTCTATATCTGGCATGTATGTGATCATGCGTACCATTCACAAAGATGAGAGGGGATTTTTTTCTGAAATTGCGAGGATAAACGAAGTGGATACTATTCGCAAAGAGCCATTTGTAGTCAAGCAAATCAATCATGCACGGTCTGAAAAAAATGTTGCTCGGGGTATTCATGCAGAAGGCTGGAATAAACTCATCACCATCACACAAGGTACGGCATTTATCGCAGTAAGCGATATACGCAAAGAATCTGATACTTATCTACATGTGGTGACTATGAAGCTCGGCTTTGCACCCGATGCTTTGCAGGCGTCACTTTTTCTACCATCGGGAGTTGGGAATTCGCTTTGTGTTCTGGATGGGCCGGTGGACTATATATACAGTGTTGACAGGCTGTATGCAGAAAGGGACAAAAAAGGCGATGCGGCAATTTCGCTTTTTGATCCGACGCTCGCGATCCCCTGGCCTATCCCAAAAAAACAGATGATTTTATCTGTTCGGGACTACGATGCCCAACTATTGAGGTGATTCTGATCTCATTTTTAAGGCTTATCGAGGCATGTTGTGATGTTTGGAAGAATGCCGGCGTCTGTAAGTCTTAGAATATCATCAGCAAATTGTATATCAGCGTAGTGTGTCTGCATCTCTGTTGTGTACATAACGTTTCCGCCCGTCAATGCGAGTAGAGTCTCAGTGTCGTTTGATATTAATGTAGCTAATATATCTGGTGGAAAAATGACGTTTTCCTGTCTACCTGGTGTCATACGTTTATTAAATTATAATAATCTCGATTATAGGTTCTCTATTTCTTTTTTCCAATACATATCTACTATATATCACTAAACCTGATGTAGACACAAGTTTGGTTTTTTACATCTCATAATACTTTTTTCCAATGAGATTATCGGGCAGGTATTCCTGATTTACTTCTTTTCCTTTTGCCTCCTCTTTCCAGGGATATCTCACATGATTTTTTCCATATCCCTGCTGCTTCATCACTTTGTTTGATGCATTGCGAAGATGAAGAGGGATGGCTCCGACAGGGATAGTTTCGAGGTCATGAAGCGCCATCATGAGGCCATCATATGAGACAGTAGATTTTTTGGCAGTCGCGAGATATGTCGCTGTTTGGGCAAGGATGATCTGTGCTTCCGGCATGCCTACCATGTGTACAGCCTGCATACAGCTTGTCGCCACTACAAGAGCCGTCGGCTGGGCATTGCTTATATCCTCTGATGCAAAAATGACCATCCGGCGGGCGATAAACACTGGATCTTCACCAGCTTTTATCATCCGTGCAAGGTAATGCAGAGTGGCATCCGGTTGACTGCCACGCATACTTTTTATAAAAGCAGAGATAGTATCATAATGATTGTCGCCTTTTTTATCGTACTGGATAGATTTTTGTTGTAATGCAGATTCCAGAATGGGTACAGTTATTTTTTTATGATGAGGCGCGGTAAGCTCTAGTGCATTGAGAGCGGTGCGAGCATCACCATTTGCGTATGAAACAAGAAATTGGAGAGATTTGGCTTCCAGTTTTGTTTGTGGATATTCCTTCAGAGCGCGCTTAATGATATTGGAGATATCCTCATCGGTAAGAGGTAAAAGGCGGTACACCTGTGCGCGCGAAATAAGCGGTGCATTGATCTCAAAGCCTGGATTTTCCGTGGTTGCTCCGATCAAGGTGACGACACCCGCTTCAACTGCCGGGAGAAATGCATCCTGCTGCGATTTACTGAACCGGTGGATTTCATCGACAAACAAGACAGTGTCGGTTTTAAAAAATTCTTTTTTTTGCTGAGCTTCTTCGATGACTGCACGAATTTCTTTCACCCCATTGGTGATAGCAGAAAAAGGGATAAAGGTTGCATCGACTGAAGCAGCTATCAGCCGGGCCAAGGTAGTTTTGCCGCACCCCGGTGGCCCCCAAAGAATAAGCGAAGAGATTTTTTTATTACCAATCATTTGTTTGATAGGTTTGCCTACCCCCAATAAATGAGTTTGACCTATAAAGTCTTCTATTTTTTGTGGTCTGAGTTTTTCTGCTAGTGGTACAGACATATTGTTATTGTACTACTTATGTCTACAACAAGCCACTTGACATTTTATATTAGTATGTTAGTATATTAACACGTTAATACATTTAAAAAAAATTATGGACCTTTATGCAGAAAGACGAAAGGCATTGTTAGACGCTTTGACAACGCCTGGTGAAGGTGAATATGTTGATGATTGCATTACACTTGAAGACTTATACTTGAATTCATTGTTTGAGCCCCTGGTGCAAGCAGATGTGGCTTATTCAGAATTATTATCTCAAGGGGTGACAGATGATAAAGGGATGATAAGCTGGACGGAGGAACAACGAACAAAAATGTCTGAGCTGCGCACTACCATTAATAATGGTGTGAGGCAAATAAGAGGTTGGTAAGCATCTTTTGTTCATAATTCTCCATTTGAGAGTGTAGAGGTATTCAGAAGAAGTCTTTATTCCATATCAGAATTTTGTTGTGATATTATTGAAACTGAACGATTTCTTACTTCAATGATTGATCAAGATTTATTTTATTTATGACTCAAGCATACAAAGCGCAAGATCAAAAAGAACAGGCTCTCGCAAAGGCTTTTTTGAAATTGAAAACGGAGCAAGAAATGCTCAATTTTCTCCGTGACCTTATGACTCCTGCTGAGATAACAGAGTTTGGTAAACGTCTGGAAATCGCACGACTTCTAAAAAAAGGCGAAAAATCATATGTGGAAATAGCTAAGGAGTTAGGAACGTCAACAACTACCGTCACTCGTGTTTCCCAATGGCTCAAAAACGGATGCGGAGGGTATGAGAAGGTAGTATAATGGCATTGATTGTTGCAATTAAGGATTTACCATTTTCTTATGGATCAAGAAACAAGGTGGAAAACGTATTTTGAAAAAATTACTGATGGATTAATAAAAGAAGAAGATTTGTCTCAAACAATGATAGCGCATTTGAAAGGTATGCACAGGCTGCAAGAAGTTCAAAACGGAGGAGTGGTTCTTTCTCAGGCAGAAATAGAACAATTAAGATTCGATACCGATCTAGCAGGTCTTACCGCTCAGGTTGACGTACTGAATCAAAATTACTTGACTAGAGAAAGACTATCTCGATCTTAATTACTCTTCATTTTTGTTTTTAATCAGAGTCAGAATTCCCACCTTCTCCGTGATATTGGATGTCTAAATCATCTGCATTGCTACCGAATCCAACGCGAGGCATTGCTTCTTTTCCGGGCGCTATCGATGTTTCTGCTCGGTAAAAAGGAGTTTTTTGTCGGCGCCGATATACATTATCTGCCCATTCCTGTAGTAAAGGTAATAGACCTTTTTGTTCAGAAGTCATTCCATGAAAAAGCTCATAGGCTACATCAATATTTTTTAAAATTGCTTCATCATCAGGGTGAGATCCAACAGGAAGTGCGGCCAATTGTTCTGAAGTCATTTGAATAGGTTTATCAGGTGGAAGTTCTAGAATTCGATTCATGTAAAAAATATATCTAAATAAAATATATCAAATTATATCATTAAAATAAATGATAGCAACTTTTATGAGGAGTATGGAGGGATTCTATGGCTTTTTAGGTTGGTCGGCGTCGTGATTGCAGTCTACACAATACGTGCTATAGGCGTCTCTGAAAACTGTTTTTTCTTTCATTTGCACGGCAGGATTGCCAGGATCCGGGAGATATTGGTCAGTATCTTTATTCACGGGCACTTGCTCACGGCCAATCTTGGCTTTTGTGTCTGTACCCTTTATCAGGTATTCAAACCTGGTAGGACAATTAAATCCACCATCCTTCCGTTGCGCCAAAGAGCCAGTATCACTACATACTTGAGCACCTATCACACCAGCGGGTTTGATCGGAGGAAAATTTGGCTGATTTTTCAGGAGATAACGCATGACGCCATTCCATACAGGAGATGCTCCCG
>CAZNUT010000055.1:0-4752 GCA_964576365.1 uncultured Gammaproteobacteria bacterium | reverse complement strand
GAGTGCCTTTTATTCCATAAACGCATGGCTCATATGCTTTATTGAAAGCAATTTGTGGTGTGACATTCTGATTGTTTTTCACCCACAAACAGACTCGCTTATTTTCAATACCCAACTCCTGATAAATTCCTTGAACTAGTCCAATGTATATTTCATCGCACCAGCAGAAAATATGGCAGGATTCCGAAGTTACAGCTAAGCCATTTTTCAATGCTTGAAGTAAAAACTGTCGATATTCAGGATCTGATTTATCGTCTTTCGTCTTTAGTCCGCCGTATTTTCCATTCGTGCCAATGCCTTTGTTATAGTCGAGAGAAATGTTGTAGGGTGGATCGAAGCAAAGTGTGTTTATTTTTATATCTTTGACTAATCTCCGTACCTCTTCGGAATTAGTTGCATCACCACATAAGAGGAAGCTACTGCCTAGTTTTATTAAATCTCCTAGCTTGGTTTGAGGAGTTTTTATTTCCTCGAGCGCTTTCTTAACATCAAACTCGTCGTCCTCAATACCTAAGTTTTCGTCCCAAATATGGGACAAATCACTATCATCAAAACCCACATCCAGAAGCATTCCCATATCAAACGATTTGAGTAATTCCATATCCCACTCACCAGTATTACGGTTAAGTCGAAGATTTAATTCTTTCTCTTTTTCAGCATCGGGGATATTTATGTAGACAACGGGAACAGTGGTAATGCCTAATTGTTTCGCGACTTTCAAGCGAAAATGACCGCCAATCACGATGTTTAGCCGATTTTCTGCTCCGTTAACAATAATCGGATCGACCATGCCGAAGCGTTTGATACTTTCGGTAAGTTGTTTATCAGCGGATTCGTCCCACTTGCGAGGATTGTAAGTCGCTGGTTTTAATTGACTTGCATCGACGTATTGGACTTTAATTTCTTGAATTGGTTTTGTCATATTTGTACTCCTACAAAGGAAGAGTACAAAATGGGAGGGGTGTCTCGATACCGTAACGTTTAAGCTTAAACAATACGAAGACGTTTCTTGTGCTTGCGAAGCGAATCAGACACTTCTTTATATGTATAGGTTGGCAAGCTAAACTCTAAAGTTATCTTTTTAGCAATTTCAGCATGGGTCAGTTTCTGAAGTTTTAGTTCGTATGCCCGCTTATCTATCTCAAGATTAGGAATCGGTTGGAATTTTTTATCTGGATAGTCATAGAGTTTGGACTGTTGTTCTTTGACTAGCGGCCAGATTGCTTTGATATCTTCAAGTGTAGTGTCGGCACTTAGTATTAAAGTAAGTTGCCAACCTCCTATGTCAAAATCCCAATTTTCTTCAAGAGTGACGCTATTAATTGGCATCCATTCATCCTCTTGTTTATTAAAAAGTAAATACCGTCGTGTAACTTCCTCCCATTGGAAGGGGATTTTGTATTTTTTAAGAAATCTTAAGATTTCAAGTCTAAACGCATTACGAGGGACTTTCTGATTAAAAGCTTTATTGAGATCGTCACTTTCGATATGTTTGTTCTGCCCTAACAAATCCTGCATTTGCTGATGATGTTCTTCCCGATGCTCGTCAATATAGCGCCTAGTTTCTTTTTCAAGCCGCATCTTCCAAGCATGATTATCTTCTTCAGTTTTTATGCCATCCTGAGGAATATTCCATCGCTCCCTAAACTCAGAAACATCCGTTTGAAAATCAGGACGTGCATGTAAAATATCTAGTTTTTGATTGATGCGTTCTTTACGTTTGTCAAAGTATGCTTTATTCATAATAATGCCCCTATTATAGCGGAAAATACTCGACTACTTCTTCAGAAGTCTCGATATAAAAGGAATAATTCGCAATGTAGGCAATCGGTATTTATATGCAACTGCATAATACCAGTGATTATAAACACGTCTGTGTTCAATCAGTTTCATTTCAAATCGGGTGTCACTTTGTATGTTCGAAACAGAGTCTCCAGCAACCCGTTCAATGGCAGGAGCAAGTAGAGCATGCTCATATTCCTCAGTGACATAATTATCTTTTAATTTTTTATCCTGAATGAGGAGAATCAGTTGTTTTTCTATTTTTAAATAAATTTTTATCTTATCCTTGTCGTCACCAATCTCTTTAATTATTTTGTTTACTTCTCTTTTGGAATACTTGGGAGACAAAAAATTGAGCAGAAGTGCTTCTTTAAACAGCAAAGCCTTTGCCAACCTTCTTGCTAAAGCCTCTGGCTCTTTTGATTCTTTAACACATTGAGTAAAGTAGT
The DNA here is from genome assembly GCA_964576365.1 of uncultured Gammaproteobacteria bacterium. Lineage (GTDB taxonomy): Bacteria > Patescibacteriota > Microgenomatia > UBA1406 > GWC2-37-13 > CAZMJG01. The sequence continues at coordinate 2,521 of CAZNUT010000055.1, read as the reverse complement.
ATCCTGCATAAGATTTAGTAAATAAAACCAGTCGTGTTGCTTCAAATCCCTGTTTTCTCATAAACAAATTATCCCAAATATGAGCAGGAATTAGAGGGCAGTGGGCAAGTATTACATCAACCTATCCTTTATGTTTCATCAACAGTCGATCGAGTGAGTCTATATAAGCAGTTGCTACTTCTTTTTGTTGTTGATCCAGATTAATACCTTCTGATTTAAGACAAAAACGTAAAATCTCTAGAAGTGGGTGGCAAACTTCTGCTGGATACCAAGCTTCTGCTCCCCAAGCCATAGGTCTGAAATGAATAAATTGATTTCTCAACTTATTATTGAGTTCTTTCATCGCAGCATCATGTAAGTCAGTAGACACAAATACATTGGCACCTAAGTATTCTTTGTTTTTCAAATAGCTATATGTATCAAGAAAATTTCTAAGTTGTCCATCAAAAGGATCGAAATCATCTCCTTGAGTCTTATATTTTGGTTGTTTTGAATAAATAAGAGTTGCGTCTACTTTTTGAAGCACAAGGAGCATAAAAGAATGCACTGCTCCATGAAAGGCGATAACGAACCACTTTAAATAATAATTGTTTTGTTCTACTTGTGATAAAAAGACGAGCGATTGAATTAGGTAATCCATCGCATTTCGACTTTCACTGAGTATGAGAAAAGAGTCTTTTTTTGTCATTTATTTTATATACTCCTAAAATCTCTATTCCTGGCATATGGTCTTAAATCTCTTCGGGTCAACAAGGTGGCGGTATCGGCATAACCAATAAGAAATTTATCAAGCCTGTTTCTTCCTCCAGCGAGTTGTTCTTGTCGTAACTCTGCAATGAAAGCATCTACAGCAGCTATCACATGATCCCTGAATTGGGGAATAAAGATACCAAATTGAGTTATTCCAGCCACATTACTCAAATACCATCCGATTACTCTTCGATTTTTCATAATAAACTTGGGCATATGCGTATGCGCCAACCCATGCCTAAAAACTTCATAATGCACACCTGCTGTTGGAGCCAAAACTCCGAATCTTCGCATGAACCGAACTGCATCGTCTGCACTATACATTCTGCCCCCATATCTCGGTCTTCTGACATTCTCTCGTCCCCAATAGAGTTTTGCCAATCCTTCGACTTCTGCAAAAAGAAATCTTACTCCGGCGTAAAAACCTGTGGTATTGGCTGCTGGAAAAGTTAATATAAGCGACATTTCTCCTTGTATTGATTGTTTAACTTCATTCTCAAGATAGGTGATCGCAGTTTGGTGATCAAATATCCTCCGATATTCACGCAATGTGGTGCGTTGCCACCGCTGATTAGTTGGATTGTTTGGATAGTAGCCGATTATCATATGTTTTATTCTGGATTAAGTTTTTCCCATACCTTCTTTATTTTCTGGGCAATGTTTTCGAATTCATTTTTCTGGGCAACATACCGAATGTGATCAATATATCTAGTAGTGAGTCGATATAAACAGGTAGCACCAAAAACAAGTGCTTGATTCATGGCATCGTGCGAGCTCGCTTCGAGAAGGTCGTTAGTCAGATAGGCATTTACGTCGTAGGGGTTAAAGTGATTTTTCCAACAACCCTTCACATACCCGATGACAGTCCTGCTAATGTCGTGGTCACTGAGCGCCTTCTTTTGTTTGAGTTCCTCAAGCATTGCTTCTACATCCTTTCCGATCCATGAACGAAGATCTTCCCCGGACGGTTTATGGATAAAATCTGGACGTATCTCTTTATACTTTTCTTCTATTTCAGACAGTTTTTCTTCAACCCCAAGCAGTTTAAAATCGGCTCCAGTAGTTTTCAAAAACTCCGTGTCCTGATGGAGCTGCACCCAAAGAAATCGCTTAAAACGTTTTGCCATGTCTTCTTTGCCATTGGCGATCATGTACTCAATCGATACCGTGTCTTCGATCATTTTTCGTACCAAATCCATCGCACTGTCGGCAAGACTGACATTACGGGATAGATAGGAGATAGCCAGCAAGGTAAAGGTATCTCTTCTGTATGTTGCCTCGATAACTCTCAAAAAATCGTCATCGCTCTTTGGAAGGGGGTGAGCTTCGGCAAGTGGGTGCGTCGCATCCAATAATTCATCTACAACACTCTGTAAATAGTTGGTATCTATCACTGGTCCTGCTTGTTGCTGTTCGGTTGCCGGAATCTTGAACAAATTTTTTGGAACAAGTTTTCCGGACTCATCTTTCCCAAGGATGCCCAGTCCGATTAGCTTTTGCACTAATTTATAGCTTGCATTGGTTGAAGCAAAGCCGAACATCTCAGAGATCTCCTCATATGTGGGCGGGCGCTGACTTTTTCGGTAAAAATCCTGAAATTTCTTAACGGCATTTTGTGTATCGATGTCCATGCCTCTATTATAGGTGAATGTTTATTCACCGTCAATATGTGAGACACTCCTTTTTATAGTGTCTTATTTGTCTCATTTCTGGTAAAATTAGCCTGGAGTTGCCTTCTGGAGTGAGACAGTGTTATAAGGACAGTTGGGTT
>CAZNUT010000054.1:0-5387 GCA_964576365.1 uncultured Gammaproteobacteria bacterium | reverse complement strand
AAAACAACTATCTGTTTGGAAAAGACAATGAACTTTTGAAATTGGATGAAAGTACTGAAACGGTGAAAGGACAGAAACAACTGGAGAATTTTTTCAAGTTTTTGTATCGACGTTATTTCAGTCAGGGAGTAGGACATGATGGTTTTTCTTATTCCTATAAGGATGACAAGATGGAGAATAAGTCATTCACCTATAAGCAGTTTAAAGATGCTGATCAGTTTTGGAATGAGATGGTGAAACCGCTTCTTACCCGCAAAAAAACAGTTGCCGTGACAGAATCGGAAAAAGAAGCGGCCGATCGCAATCAGCGTGAACGAGCTGGAGCCCTCCATGGCATCGTGCAACAGGCTCTGGCAGTAGCTACATTTGAACGGCTTCCTATGGATTTTGTCTCGATGGAAAATCCATCACGTTCCCAAAACGGTATCACGCTGCTTCGAGAATTGCAGCAGGAATATATCACAGCTGATGCTGTAAAGGATCGAGATACCAATCACGATGAGGTGACTTCGCTCAACGGAGCATTCAGCGATCTTCTTTTTGTCCAGCAGCAGGCGCGCATCCGTTCTATCAAACAGATGTCAAAGTTTGTCGAGAGGCAGACTGATCAGCAAAAGGCGCAGAAAAATGTATTTTGTGAAAATCTTGAGGATATAAACAAGAATGATTATAGTGAGATCCGTATGGTCGATGGGGTAGAGCAGCGTGGATATGTCATCACTCCAGAGATTGTGCGTGCGATTCTCAATGAGAAATACAATCTCAATCCTCCGGCTGTAGATCAGCTTGATTCACGCAAACGCCAGGAAAATCAGGAGAAGGTGGAAAAGGCGGTAAAAGTATACGAGTCAATCAAAGAAAAAGTAGTTGAAAAACCAGCCGAACACGACGAGGAGCAGAATCCGATACATAGTATCACAGATACCCGTATCAAAATGGCGATGAAAATAGAAGGGCTGGATCCAAATGATGCACAAGCAAAAGATCAGTTTAAAAAGCAGTATACCCAGAGGTTAAAAGAAAAATACGCAGAATATAGAAAGAACGACATGAAGACACGTCTTGCCTGGTCGCAGAAAGAACTCTTGAGTGGCGAGACAGCTTTGCCAATCAATGATACAGCTTATCAATTCCTTGACCATACCCGGGCAGGTCAGGACATGGTCGCCCGTTCGATCACTGCGATCGCAAATACTCAGGAGAGGTACAAAAACGACATCATGGGAGGAGACCTCAATAGTGCGCTAAAAAAAGCATATCGTAAAGATGATACTGAAAAATGGCAAACAATCATCGTTGAACTGCGCAATTCGATCAAACAGGAAGATGGTAATATCGCAAATGATATGGCGCTCAAAGTCGCCATGAACGTGATGAATGTGATGCGTATAAATAGTGATGCCGAAAATCCACTTGTCGAAGCAGATTATGTCCTGCGCCATGAGAAGCGTGCAGCTATCTCAAATGTCACTAAAGAAGGCGAGGAACATCCATGGCATAGACAGGATCGGTACAAGATGCTCTCGGAGCTGTTGCACAATGGTCAGTTTGAAAAGCGGGCCAAGGTAGAAAATAGAGTATATGAGCATGTAGAAAGCCGAGCGGAGGCGTATAAATACTGGATGGGCCACTGGGGTGCGTTGGGCGAGCTTGTGGGAAGTGCGATGGATAAAATGTTTGACAAGCCGACGGGTCTGGTGGTACGTAAACGTTGGAAGGAGCTCAGTGGAGAAGGACTACGCGATCGTATGATCGCCTCTGTGCAGGATATTCTCATGCACGAGTGGCAGGGTATGCTCACTTTGATTTTGTTGGGCTTATTGGTCTTGTCGATTAAAGAGGGATACGAACAGGCAAATAGCTAACATCTTCATTTTCATATATAAGTGAGTTATTATAAAGATATAATGATATTTTCTTCTTTTATCAAAGGCAGTGTGTACTTCGCAATTATTGTGAGTATGTTTTTTATAACAGACGTTGTAAAAGCGATAGATAGAAATGAATGCGTACGAAGATGTACATCTGCTGCAGGCAAATGCGAAACAGCAGTAGGAGAGACTACTTTGAAGTTATCTGCTACAGGTAATAATGGTATCAAAGTTGAGACGGCAACATTAAATCCATATGGTCAATATCTTTGTGCGATTTTAAATCCAAATTATTCAAATGCCACGGCTGATGATTGTCAGCTTATAAATGCTACTACAAATGCCCAAAATGCACTTACTTTTACCGTGAGCGTAGCTAAAGATCATCAAGTCATTATAGGTCCTTCTGGCGAACTCAGCGGTCAAACTGTATGTGCTGGAGGAACTATAAAAACTGCTGCAATCAACCCAAGTCTTCCGACTCCTACTGTTGTACCGACTGCAGCTGCAAATTGTATGAATGTGCCTGATGTGTCATGTAGAAAGCTTGCCGATGGCACAGTAGAACCAAGAAAATTATGCACGGGGTATTTCTGTGGTTACAGACCAGGTCTAGAGAGTCAAGGCACAGTGGTGATTTATGGGTCTCCTACCCCTATGCCGGAATTTTTAGATTATGGTGATGAATCGATAGAAAGTGTTGTGGGAAAAGCAAAAGAGCAATGTGGCGGATCAGGCGAGAGATGTTGTTTGCCATTAGGGCAAGTGCCACAGTTTAGTCTTAGTAGTATTGTGGGGCAAGTAGGTGGTGGTTGGGGATCTTCGCTAATTGGATTTTTAGATAAAGCTATGACGAGTTTAGTTTCACCGTACATAGGTAATTCGATTGGAGAAATCAACCAATTAGCGCTTAATAATGCCATATGTCCCAAAACTCAAGGGACAGCAGAATTAATTTATAAAAGCAATCCCTCAAAAACGGTGAGTGTGACCAGTTGGACATTAGGCGGTGAGATTTCAGATATAAAAGATGTCCAAACCTGCAGTTGTGTTGCAAATGAACTCGGTCAAGGGCCTATCGCAGAGATAGCAAAGCTTTGTTACAACATTCCAAGTGATAGTCAGGAGTATAAAGATTGTACGGAATGTTCGGATCGTGGCATTTGGACTGCAGCAGGGTGTGTAGAATACGAAGTTGAGCCGTTTATTCAGAATTTTATCTTTAAGTATGGTATCGGGCTTGCCGGAATATTTTCACTGCTATGTATAGCATATGCATCTTTTATCATGCAGACTTCGGTCAACAATCCTGAAAAAATCAAACATGCTCAAGACCTTATGACGTCATGTATCACTGGTTTACTTCTTGTTATCTTCTCGGTCTTTATTCTCCGCGTTATTGGCGTCGATATCCTCCAATTGCCTGGATTTGGAAATTAGTGTTGGTGAAGTAACTAGTTAGGAAATTTGTTATGCTGATTTTTTTATAAGTTTAAATAGCGCTTATCAGCACTAGAACTAACTTTTATTTACAGATGAATCTCTATATTGTATTTCTACTTTAGTATGATGTGATAGAGAAAAACATTGATAGAAGTGAAGATGAGAATAATGAGGTTCTATTTTAAACAGTTTATTTTCCTTCGAATCTACTCAACCATCCAAAGCCAGGATATGAGGATAGTCCCTTTTCCCCCTGTTTTACATCATAACCGAAGAGCGACCTTCTCATTCCTTGATATGCGCCAAAAGCGCCAAGTCCACCGGTAAAGACGCTCATTCCTCCGAAGAAGGTGCCGAGACCGAAGTTGAGACCCATATCACGCACTCCGACCCACCCTTTTACCATTTTTACAAAGTCCGGAATGAGAAGAATGATCCCTAGACCAACAAGCATGTTGAGATCATCTGCCTGGAATCCATGCATAAAAGGAAGGCGAAATCCACTATCATAGTCGTACCATGCAATACAAGCAGGATTATCTCGACAATAAACGGCGGCAATATTGGTTGAATTTGCATGCATGATCACTCTCCCGGAAAGGAATATGAGGATGATAGTAGGTGTAACTAACAGTTCTCCTATAAGGTTGCGGAGCCACCATCCAAGCGTACCATTGCCTGGAATAATATCAAAGAGCAAGATAAACGGTGCAAATATAATATACAAAATGATTTTTAGGTAAGAGCCAAGCACTATGAAGAATATTTTAAACACGTTAAATAACACCGTTAAACTTATAAGGAGGCCTAAAACTAAACCTGGTATATAAGGACTCACGACAAAGTAGGCGATAGCATTAACAGCTATTTTTGCCCAACCAGTTAATCTTCCCCAGCTGAATGCAGCGGCTTGAACTCCTTCAAATGAAGTTAATGCATCATGTGGCATTTTGAACCATGCATCGACGGTGTAGTGCTTGAGCGGAAGCATGATAGCAACGTCAAGAATTCCTTGAATTGTTTCGGGCAGGAGCTCCCACATGGCATTGCCTGCTGTATAAGATGAAAACATTGGTGGAAATAGTTCGTTGAATCCGGCATACAAATATTCTTTTTGAAAGTATGCGAGAGTGCCAATATCACTATTGTTATATAGAAATTTTAAATGCCCTGTCTTATGAAGAATACTGATGCCAAGCGATGTGACGACATACATGAGGTCTATCAAAAATCCCGCGATGGCAAAGGAGAAGGTGATGACGAGAAGTGACACAACTATCCTTGGTAAGGCACTTTCGATAGCTACCGAGCCACCACCAAGTTGCACCCGAAACATGATGAGAAATCCCACAATGAGGATAAACATGACAAACAACATGTAGGAAATATTGCGAAAGAGTGACCAGATCCCCATATAGCCCCGGATCGATGAAAAACCTATCCCTTCTGCGGCGTGGACTTGGGGTACGAGTCCAGCTTTTGCGAGAGACTCATGCGCCCAGACGACGCCCGAAGCAGGTGGATGAGAGACTGGAGTGGCGATCCATCCAGATACTCTGCCGAGAAGACTATTTCGCACAAATTTTTGAGATTCTTCAGGAGAATTGGCGCATGCTTCTCCAGTGAAGCCACATAAAAGCGCACGAGTCACAGACATATATGTTTTTTGCTCATCGGTGAGATCTGCAGGGGGAGTATTTATCATGCGATAAAGTTCTTTTTGATAGAGTGCTTCTACATCGATCTGTGGCGGTGCTTTTTGTTCAAAAATGAAGTAATTGAAGAGTGAAAAAAATCCGATAAAGACTATCAGGACAAGGAGTATTTTTTTTAGCACACCATATCCGGATTGTGCACCTTGCAACGCAAATTTCAAGAGCGGAACCATATATTTATTCTAGCAGAAAGAAGTTTATCAAGTTTATCAAGTTATAAAGTTCGTAAAGTTTACAAAGTAGCAACTCCCGCCTCTTCGGCGGGCAAGCAGCTGCTCAGTCATTCAGCAATTCACTTATGTAGGTATTCAGTAGATAGTAGTAAGTAGTTGGTAGTTGGTAGTTGGGGAGAAAGAAG
>CAZNUT010000053.1:0-5720 GCA_964576365.1 uncultured Gammaproteobacteria bacterium | reverse complement strand
TACATCACTCGTATCGTCGTCGCTCCACTACCATGACCCCAATGATCACCATGAACGACGATGATCTTACCACATCTCTCTCTGATAAATTTCTTTTTCTGTAATAAAAGCAGGGCTCTTTTTAACTCTTTAAAATCCACTTCGTTTGAATCCTTATAATCAAAAATCATGGGAAATACACCAAAATTAACAGCAAGACTTTCACATACATCACGATCTGGTGTAAGAGCAAAAATAGGTACTTTGGGGCGATAACGCGATAACAATGTAGCAGAATTTCCGGTCTGTGAAAATACCATAAATGCTTCTATATGTTGATTTACCGATACATATTTATGATACAGTTCATAGGCAGCCGCACACACCATCGCACTTGTGTCGCTTACTGAAAACTGTATTTTGCCTTTCATCTCTTCGTCTGATTTTGGTTCATAAAAAAGAGATGTTTTTCGCATTACATCGACGGCATTGACTGGATTTTTGCCACTTGCAGTCTCTCCGGAAAGCATGATACAGTCCGTCAAATCATAGACTGCGTTTGCGATGTCAGATATTTCGGCGCGTGTGGGAAATGGGTTTTCAATCATAGACTGAAGCATCTGTGTCGCAGTGATGACAAATTTTCCCTGAACCATACATTTTTTGATGATAGTTTTCTGGTAAAAAGGCACCTGCTCTATGGGAATCTCAACTCCAAGATCTCCTCGTGCCACCATCACTCCATCTGCCGCATCAATAATCTTATCCAGATCATTTAACGCTTTTTGAGTCTCGATCTTTGCGACAAGCTTGCCTTTGACACCATGCTTTTTGGCTTCTTTACGCACGACCCGTAAATCTGCAGCGCTTCGTACAAATGAAAGAGCAATAAAATCAATATCGTGGCGTGCCGCCAGTTTGAGCCCATCAAAATCTCTCTCAATCAGTACAGGAAAAGGGAAGTCTGCGCCGGGAATATTCAGTGTTTTTCGTGTCGGCAAAACACCTGTCGTTTCACAACGCAGGTATGTTTTTTTATCTTTTTTTACGACAGTAAAGGAGTAATAACCGTCATCTGCGAGCATTTTCTGTCCATCCTTTAAGTGTTCAATGATCTGGGGATGGGTCATAGAAAAGCCTTTTTCCTTCATCTTAAAAGCCTCTTCACCAAAAAGAAGCAACTCACCTTCTTTTATATCTATTTTATCGACTGGCATGTTTATGCGGATTTCAGGTCCTTGCAGATCAATAAGTGTGCCGATATGCACACCCATATCTGCAGCAACTTTGTTCACACGCTCTATGAGATTGCTGTGCCACTCGACAGTATTATGTTTAAAATTAAAGCGGAACACATTTACTCCGTGTTCTATGAGGGTTTTTATCGCGTCAGGAGAGTCACATGACGGTCCGATAGTCGCGACAATCTTGGTAAGTTTATACATATGGAGTGATTATACTCCTGCTGAGCCCATCCTGCAATCAGGTACGAAGACAGCTCAGGAACCGTTTTGATTCAAAATAATCTCATCCAAGTCCTGATAGTAACATTCTAACGCATGCATCCCAGCACCACATGCAACAGCTCCCAAGGTTAGGTGCAGGCAACCTTCTACTATATGCCCATCTCCTAATTTCAACACCCCCAAAGCTGTATTGCCACCTGCGGCAATGAGAGCTCCACCTGTCGCTCCACCGTTTACTACAGCTCTTATGTACAGTGTGGCTAATTCTTTTTTCATAATTAATATAAAAATTGTGATAGTATATCACCATTGTAACTTACAATATACGCTTAATGAGCAGGCCAAAAGAACTATCATGCGGACAAATATTAGAACTTGCAGCAGGTGCAGGAGGAGGTATTCTTGGTCTAAGCACTTACGAAACAATCATGAATGCACCACCTTCTCCAGAGACAACTCTGCTACAGCTGGGTGCCATAGCAGGTGGTTGCGCTTTTTTCTTTGCAATAGGGGGTGCAGCTTACGATACTGTGTTTGACGATTGGAACCGAGGAGATGGACCTAATCCTCCCTCAAATGGTGATGATAACAACTAGACCGAAGGCATGTCACCTTGACTCTGATTTTTTGATTGTTTTTTTATATTTCAATACAGTATCATTATGCACATGCTGGATGACATCTCATCTATCGCTGTCGCGGGTTCAATAGCCTATGATGATATCATGGTCTTCCCGGGCAAATTTGAAGACCATTTTCATCCTGAACGACTACATCAGATCAATATTTCGTTTGCGGTATCTACACTCAAAAAGCACATCGGCGGCACTGCTACAAACATAGCCTATGCTACACGCCTCATAACAAAAAAACAGATAAAACTGGTGGGTGTCATGGGAAAAGATCATGCTCAGCTGAGTCATTTTTTTGAAAAAAATCATATAGATACAGCAAGCTCAATTATAGATTCCGAATTGTATACCTCCACCGGTAAGGTGATCACAGATATGTCGGACAATCAGATCTGGGGATATTATTATGGCGCTGCTGAAAAAGGAGACCTGCTTGATCTGAAACCATTTGACCATCGGTCATTTTTTATTTTATCTGCCAATCATGCCAAAGCATTTTTACATATCCAAAATCACTGTATAACAAATAATATCCGATACCTGTACGATCCCGGTATGTCACTGACATGGATATCAGATGAAGATTTACGAGATGGTATATTACATGCTCAGATGGTCGCGGGTAATGACTATGAAATCAATCAGATCTTTCGTAGGCTTGACATGACTGCTGCTGACTTGCAAAAGAAAAAAATAACACTTATTATGACGCTTGGCGCTGATGGAGTACATATCCTAGAAAAAAATGAAAGCTATCAAATTCCAGCAATGAAAATCAAAAAAATAGTTGACCCTACCGGTGCTGGGGACGCATGGCGGGGTGGATTTATCGGTGCCTTGTATGAGGGAAAAAGTATCAAAGAGGCGGCGAAAATAGGCAATGTACTCGCAAGTTTTGCAATTGAAGTAAATGGCACAGTAGAGTACAAACCGTCAGTGACCGAAATCGAGAACAGACTTGCCCACCTTTCTAATCAAATATAAATCTTATGCTGTTGTTGAAAAATTGATTAGTAAAGTCAATGAAGTAGGATTTAGATATTAGGTGTTAGGTTTTCCTGCGAACCAAAACAATCATCAGTAATTAACAATTTGTAATCATTTATGAAATACGATATCAAAGATATCAAACTTGCTTCCGCCGGAAATGATCTTATCGAATGGGCCGCTCTTGATATGCCTGTTCTCAAACTCATACGTGATCGATTTGCGAAGAAAAAAATTTTGAAAGGAGTCACGCTGGCTGCATGTCTACATGTGACATCTGAAACCGCAAACCTCATGCTTACCCTCAAAGCTGGAGGCGCTGATGTATATCTATGCGCAAGCAATCCGCTTTCAACCAATGATGCAGTAGCCGCTGCCCTCGTAAAATATCACCAGATTCCCGTATTTGCGATCAAAGGAGAAGATAACGATACCTATTATCATCACTTACAGTCAGTGCTTGCTGTGAAACCAAATCAAACTATGGATGACGGAGCTGATATAGTGGGACTATTGCATACATCTCATAAAAAACAACTTGCAGATATTGTGGGCTCCACTGAAGAGACGACAACAGGCGTAATCCGATTAAAAGCAATGGAAAAAAAGGGCGACCTAAAACTGCCAGTTCTTGCAGTGAACGACAATCTGACAAAACATCTCTTTGACAATCGCTATGGAACAGGTCAATCTACTATCGATGCTATCATGCGGGCTACGAACAAACTTCTTGCAGGCTCAATCTTTGTCGTATGCGGCTATGGATGGTGTGGACGGGGCGTAGCACTGCGAGCTCGTGGATTGGGAGCGCATGTCATCATTTGTGAAATTGATCCAGTTAAGGCTCTTGAGGCGAGTATGGATGGGTATGAAATTGCACCTCTTGCCTCGGCCATCATGCGTGCAGATTTTGTATTATCTGTCACGGGAGGAAAACACATCGTTGATGAGCAACATCTTAAAAAAGCAAAAGATGGTGTAGTACTTGCCCAGTCTGGACATTTTGATATTGAAATCAATAAAAAAGCATTAAAAAAACTGTCAAAATCTGTCCGTAAAGTAAGACCCATGGTCGATGAGTATGATTTTGGTTCAAAAAAAATATATCTCCTTGGTGAAGGCAGACTGGTAAATCTGGCCGCAGCCGACGGACATCCAGCATCTGTCATGGATATGAGCTTCGCCGGTCAGGCGCTTGCAGCAGAATATATCTGGTCTCAACAAGGAAAACTTGAAAACAAAGTGTATAGTCTTCCTTCTGAAATTGATCGTGAAATCGCATCGCTAAAGCTGGCAAGTCGAGGCATCAAAATCGATTCATTGACAAAAGAACAGGCGGCATACTTTAACAGCTGGGAAGAAGGAACATAAAGATAATTTCCAATGACGAATATCCAATTTTCAATATGTAAGAATATAGTGGAAAACCAAAAATATATCGTCATTGGGTGGATCCGCCAAATTAGCCAGATGAAGCAATCCGTATAACCATGATTCGGCATCACAATGACAAATAAATGAGCTCCTGCCGCAGGTTTACCTGCCCTAAGTGGGCAGATCTGTCGCTCTGAAGTACGGTTTTTTGTCTACTGACTACTCTCTATCACTCTCAGACTATTGATGATCTGATCTGCTTCGCGTAGCCATATTTCCACCCGTCCCGGAGGAATCATCTGATTGGGTGGAAAAATAAGTGGAAGAATAGTTGCCTTTACATATGATCCTTCTTTTAAGGTTACGATATATTTTTTCAGAAATAAATTCTCTACATCTTCGGGCTGACCGTCAAATACTGCTGCAGCCATACCATTGATTTGTACCGAATTTAGTTCTGTCTGCTGCTCGTCTTGCGCTGGTTCTTTTAAAAATTCAAAACGTAATAATGGGCTCCCCGAGGCAATAGGCGACATACCAATTACCGAATCCATACCCCACTCCTGGGACGGATTTTGTTCGCGTAATATATACCAATTCCGTGGATAAAAAAAATCATATTCAAACGTTTTATTTTCAAATAATTGCCAATCAGCCTGCTCGTCAGTAAACCGAAAGCTGTTAAGAATTTTTTTTATCTCTGATTCGTGTGAATGAAACAATTCGATGTAATGAGCATCTGGTTTTACATCAGCCGCTGGTGAATGGATCGTAATATATAACATCTTTGACGGATGATGTAATAGTGTCGCAATATGCACTATCCCGGACGAAGTTTGTTTTTTTTCTGCTGTATATTGATTTTCACTTACAGTCAGCGTATAAGGTTCGACTTGCACCGGAGAAGAATCGATATCCAGACTGCTTTTGCCTCCGGAAAAAATCAGCACAACACTTTGATCGGGTGGACTGATATGGACTTCATTCAAAAAACCGTTCATCTCTTTCACATTCCAGTCTGCCGGATGACTGAGCGCAAAATCTTGCCCTGTATTTTGATACTCTTTCCACTCTTTTGCTGGAGTTGCAAGCGGTGAAAATGTATGGGTGGGCGTCGGCGTAGGTAAAAAACGTCCGATCTCCTGCCAGAAATCTGCAGGTACCTGACGAGGCAAGCCGAACGTGTCAGCAAGAGCGACATATCCGCCCGTGATACCTGCCGCGAAGATGAAAAAATACACAATAATATAAAGAGGAATGAGATGAACACGACTCCCACTCA
>CAZNUT010000052.1:0-5728 GCA_964576365.1 uncultured Gammaproteobacteria bacterium | reverse complement strand
GGTGATAAAGTCTTCTACTTTCTGACTGATAGCGGGAAGTTTGGTGATAAGGGTTTGCAATTCCTCTGGAGAGTATTCTGAAAGGTTTTTATAAAACAGACGAAAAAGATGGTATCTTTGGTAAGCACGGTCATTTTTGCTATATGCTTGCTCCAGCGCGACAAAAAGATATGTATCACGCAAATCTTCAGATAGTCCTTCAATCTGTATTTTCCCTCTCAAAACCTGATAAATATAATACGTAAAATCTGATTCAATACGTGATTGAGGCGTGTTCAACGTCTCTTCAATCTCAGCAGTCGTGAGATCGAGGAGAAACTCGCCAAGAAATCGTTTGTGCTTGCCGCTTCTTCCCACAAGAAGTTGCTTTTTAAGATATAGAAATAGATCGAGACTTTTTTGAACTCCTTTTACATCATCCGTACCAAGAGACCCATTGGGAAAATAACGAGCCCATAAAAGTTCTCGAATGATATTTTCTCCTTCTCCCGATCCTTTTGGATTAAGCGCGAGTCTGCGTTTGATGATGCGCTCTAATGCAGCACGACGAATAAGATGATCTTCACGGTACTCTATCGCATTTCGCACTTTTTCATATATAAGCGCAAGAAAAGAGACGGTCTGTGAAACAAGTATTTTATTGTATTCATCTACCTGAGGACGTGGTTTCGTTTGAGTAAGTGCGGTGATTAGCTGTCTGGTGGTAGGGGAGAGGCTGATTGCATGATGTCCATTATCAGCCTCGGGGGCATCGGTATGTGCTGACTCCATGTCTGAGATTATATGATATTGGACCCCAACCCGCAAGCGGAGCACTTTCTTCTGTGATTTTGAGCTTTCGATTGGGTTAATCGTATAACGTGTTAGGTTGTAGATCTAGTTAATAGTGAAAAGCCTGCCTGCTAGTTGACAGGTGTTCAATTATACATCATTGCGACTGTCCGCCTGTGGCATGAGGAAAGTTATCATAATGACGAAGCAATCTGTAAGAACTTGTTTGGAAACTACAACATATTTAAAAAAATATGCTACTCAAGAAATTCTTTGTCTCAATTTTTCCACCTGATCTGGATTATAAATGGATAGGGGCAAAACAGTATCGCGGATTTTTTGAAATAGGGAAATCAACTCCTGCATTTTTTCCTCTGAAACCAGATCGGATTTGGTGAGAAGTATGACTTCCTCTTTTTCAAGTAAAGATTTATTGTAGCTTCCCAGCTCTTCTCTGATTGTTTCGTAGTCTTTGAGTGGATCTATAGAATCTGCCGCAACACAATGAAACAGTGTATGAACTTTTTCGATATGTTTGAGAAATCTGATCCCGAGTCCTTTGCCTTTTGAAGCACCTTCAATAAGTCCTGGAATGTCTGCGAGGATTCGCCTCCCGCACGCACCCAAGTGCGGCTCAAGCGTCGTAAAAGGATAGGCTGCCGTCTTCACTGATGCTGCAGTAAGCTCATTTAATAGGCTGGATTTGCCGGCGTTTGGAAGTCCTATGAGACCAACATCTGCGATGAGGCGAACAACAAGCCGGAGCATCTTTTTCTGACCAGACCTCCCTTTTTCTGCTTCGGTCGGCGATCGATTTGTGGAAGAAACAAAATGTGTATTTCCTTTGCCTCCGCGACCTCCTCGTGCGACAAGCACAGGTTCGATGGTGGTGATTTCGATTGTGGTAGCACGCTCGGTATCGGTGACTGTGGTACCAATCGGAACAGGTAATATGACATCTTCTCCTTTTGCACCATCTTTATCGAAATTAGCTCCTTTGCCTCCCGGATGTGCAGTGAATTTCTTTTTGCCACTGTAGCGGTAGAGATCGCTCATATTGGGATCACCGGCTATGAAGATATTGCCACCTCTCCCACCATTGCCACCTGAGGGGCCGGTATTGTAGCCAGGATAAAAGGTAGCTGCGCCGTCGCCGCCAGTGCCGCCCTCGACAATAAAGCTGAGTTCATCGACAAACATATGGCATATTATAGCGGATAGATAGGACTATTATCTGCCCTTTGAAGCTGCTTCGTTAAGTTGATTAGAGTAGTCGGCAATTTGCTGAGTTAGCGGATCAAACATGCCTTTTCTACCAGTTCCTGAGTGGCGATTTGCACATGGCTTGGAAGTCCAAAGAGGTTGATTAATCCTTACGAATTCCCATATGGTATTCTCTAACATATAGTATTGAGAAGGGGGATCCTTGTTAAGGTGGTCCCATAG
The DNA here is from genome assembly GCA_964576365.1 of uncultured Gammaproteobacteria bacterium. Taxonomy (GTDB): domain Bacteria; phylum Patescibacteriota; class Microgenomatia; order UBA1406; family GWC2-37-13; genus CAZMJG01. The sequence goes on along the minus strand of CAZNUT010000052.1, from coordinate 3,511 downwards.
TTGCGAATCCTTTCGCAATTTGATTTTCCCAATAACCAGGCTGCAAAACCGCAGCATTGTGACTTTGACAACTTAGTTCTCTAGCGGTTTGTGGAGAAAGCTGTTGGCCAAATTGCTTTATTACCGCTGCTGCTGTATTTCCAGCCGCAGCAGAAAAATAATGTCCATCTGCAGCTTCATAAACTGCTCGATTCATATCTTCGTCTATTTTCGTCATATATAGATATCAAATGTGTAATTTTTTATAGTATACAATCAATCCAAAAAATGTAAAGTGGTTTTTATTTTATCAAACCAAGACTTCTGAGAAGTTGAGCGTCTTCATGATATAGTCTATTTTCTTCTCCAAAGCTTGGAATCAAAATATGCTGCCACGTTGGTCTGCTTTCTAGATCAAATGCAAGACTTGCCTCATCTCTCCACTGATCCAATAATGCTTCTGTCAACCCACCATCACGACCTGGCTGTATCTCATGTCCTCCGACAATCAATTTACCTTCTTTATCAATATAGACGTGCGTCATATGGCTGTATTATATTCTTACCTCTTCATTACTGCACTACACAACTGATATGTATCAAAACTTTTCTTTGTTTACGTATTGTTTGAACCTGTCGTTCGTGATATAGTGAGAGCATGGCAATACTGTCCGTGCTTATTCTTGTTGTGCTCAATGGCATTTTGTCCATGGCAGAGATCGCTATCATCTCCGGACGCAAAACTCTTATCCAAAAACTCAGCCAGGAAGGTGACCACCGTGCGCAAGCTGTCATGCGTCTCTCAGACAACCCGAACATGCTTTTTTCAATCGTGCAGATAGGTATCACCCTCATCAGTATTCTTTCAGGAGCGATCGGGATCATCGCATTTCAAGAACCATTTGAATCTTTGCTGACATCTACCGGCCTCTCTTCTTCGGCATCTCATATCATCGGACTGGTATGTTTTGTCATATTCACCACGTATATCTCAGTCATTTTTGGCGAGCTCATCCCCAAACGCATTGGCCTGCAGCATTCAGAGCGTATCAGCATGCTCATGGCTCGTCCCATGCTCATTTTAGCCCGTATTTTTGCACCTGTTGTCAACATTTTCAGCGCAACTACAGAGCTTGTTCTTCGCAGTATCGGTGTCCGTCAGCAGCGCACACCTCCCGTAAGTCCCGAAGAAGTGCGACAACTCGTGCAGCAAGGTGCAGCCCACGGTGTATTTCGCCACACAGAAAGACACATCGTAGAGCGCACACTCAGTCTCGGCGAGGTGAGAGTAAACACACTCATGACAGCGCGAAGCAAAATAGTCTGGGTAGAACTCAATGAACCCATAGACCAGATCACTACAAAAGTCATCAAAAACCCGTATAGCTATTTTCCTGTCTGCGAAGGCTCACTTGATAAAATTATCGGAATCATAAGCGGAGATACCTTGTTGGCTTCGGTGATAGGGGAGAAGAAAGTGCACATCAAAGACATGATGTATCAGCCGCTTTTTATCCCCGCGCACGTAAAAGCTCTTCATGTACTCGAGCTTTTTAAAAAAAATAAAATTCATCAGGGAATAGTCATTGATGAATATGGCAATGCCGAAGGACTGGTGACGCTCACCGATATACTTGAGGCGATTGTTGGTAATTTTCCCGAACAACGCCAGCCTGAGGATAAAAAAATCATACAGCGTACGCGTACTTCCTGGTATGTAGACGGTCTGGTGCTCATGAGCGAATTTAAAAAATATTTTAAAATCACCCAGCTTCCGGACGAAAAAGACGCGGGCTACAATACGATAGGTGGTTTTGTGATGCATAAACTTGGCCGTATGCCCGTGACAGGAGATCATTTTATGTTGAATGGCTATCAGATCGAGGTCGCCGACATGGATGAAAAGCGTGTAGACAAAATCCTCGTATCTCTCCGATAATCCTTCTGATTTTGTGTTACATTTCTTCAATTTTAACGCTTAGTATTTAACATTTGAATAATGTGTCTCATATGAAAAAAGTCCTGGGTTTACACCTGTTCCTGTAATAAATCTCGTTGTTTTTGATGAGTTGTTGTATCAGCATGTGCATTGAGCCACCAAAGCCAATTACTTGTATTTTTATTTGAATATCGATCATCAATGAGAAGAAATTTCTGAATGAGGTCTATTTTCTTTTAATCAAATTGTTTCCCACAGGTATAGTGAAATAAAAAGTTGACCCTTTGCCCAGAGTACTTTCAACCCATAGATTGCCCTTATGCTGTCTTACAACTTCTGCAGAAATAAAGAGCCCGAGTCCAAGTCCGGGTATTTTTCCTTCCCTTTTCCCTTTTGCTCTAATAAAACGCTCGTATATCCTGCTTTGCTCCTCTTTTGGTATACCCATTCCAAAATCCTGCACAGATACTGTTATTTTCCCTTTTGCTCTAGTGAGATTTACTATAACCCTATCAGCATCAGGTGAATACTTAATTGCATTTGATATAAGATTCACCAATACCTGATTGATTCGCGAGTTATCTGCAAAAACTGTTGCTTTCACACCTTTCTGCTCAATTGTGTGCGAAGTCACCGTATATTGAAAATTTGCGACAACTTCTGCGATCAACTCCGACAACTCAAAGTGTTTTTTATGAAGTCGCAGTTTTCCCGTTCCCAACTTGTATACATTCATAAATGAAGCGACAAGCTCTGTCAGCCTGTTCATCTGCAAATCCATTTTTGACAACATATCTGAGGCTTTTTTATCCCTGGTAATGAGAGGATGTTTTTGAAGAATTTGCGCGTACATTTTCATACTAGTAACGGGGGTTTTGAGCTCGTGTGAAGCTATAGAAATAAAATCGTCTTTTTGTCTGTCAATTTGTTTTTTTTCAGTTATATCTTCAATGGCTACAAGTATCATTGGCTTATCCAAATTCTTTTGAATGATTTTTCGTCCATTAAGAAGGACTACTCTTTTCCCTATATGGGGAAATTCATGTTCTATTTCGAAATCTTGAAAAAAAGTTTTTTGAGGAAGTATATCTCGTAACAAAATACGAAGTTTGGGGTTATCCCACTGACCATTTCCCAAATTAAAAATTGATTTATTTTCAGTTTCTTTTTTATTCACATGAAAAATTTTGTAAAAAGACCTATTTGCATAAAGGACTCGAAATTCAGAATCAAGAATCATGAGCGGTTCCCGAACTGTTTCGACAATTGCCTCAGCGTAATCACGGACTAATTCAGCACTATCGGTTAATGTTTTCATTTTTTTGTTTTCATAGTAGTCTCATTATACTCTTATATAAAAGAAAATAACGCTTATAAAGAAGAAAAAAATAAATCGACTGGTCGGTCAAATGGCCGGTCATACTCTCTTTACCTTTCGAGCAAACTCATTTTGAAAGTAGAAACTTACTGTAGCGGCCTAAACGTTTAATACTCCTATCGTTTAGCAGTGCACCCTCACACAAATATGAAGCATAATTACAAACTATCCTGATCAACTATGTGTGTTTAGTTTGTGAGCCCGGAGAGAATCGA
>CAZNUT010000051.1:5424-6022 GCA_964576365.1 uncultured Gammaproteobacteria bacterium | reverse complement strand
GAAGATTATAGCAGTCTATAACTGAAGATATATCACTAATTTTTACCATTTAGCCAAAAAAACTATCAAGAGGCTTCATCCGAAGCCTCTTTTTTTATATCACGAAAAATAATAGTATCAATACGCCAAATTATCTAAAACCAAATTGATTCCAACTGTCTCTTAAGCAAAAACTGTTTCTTCTTTATTTCAATAGATGGAAGATCATCATATACGAGAGATGCTGAAAAAATAAACCCGTCCAATAATCAGACAAAAGTGAATCTTCCTCATTATCAGGTGATGTTAAACGATAATACATATAAAGTCTTGGCATATATGCACCAAGACCATATAGCTAGACGTATCGATTTGAAGTAAAAATACGTAATCTGTTTATTATCAAACCGTTTTCCTACCCCCAGCAATTTCACGCAAACAACACCTTCTCATGCACAAGTGAAGGCCATCGCGTCACGATTCAACACAATCCATCCACTAGGTTATGCTTTAGATATCCTCTCGGATAAAAAAACAGGTATAAAAAGTATGAGAATTATGCTCATACTCTTAAATAAGACAAATCAAATTTAAAGCCATTCTACAAACGTACACCCTG
>CAZNUT010000051.1:0-5324 GCA_964576365.1 uncultured Gammaproteobacteria bacterium | reverse complement strand
TTGCTTCTCTTTTTTCTCGGTCCCATCCTCCAGTACTACATTTTTTCATCTTTTTTCCTTTTGCGGTTGTCATGAGTACGAGTTTTGCACCACATTGAGGACAAGCCTCATCAAGCTCTTCACGGCTACTTTGGGAAAGCCATTCGACATAATCACACCCTGTTGCTTCTCTTTTTTCTCGGTCCCATCCTCCAGTACTACATTTTTTCATCTTTTTGCCAAAACGTGTTGTTGTAAGAAGTAAAGGAGCGCCACATTTGGGACATTTTTCGTCGAGTTGTTTTGGCTCGGGAGTAATCCATTTTACATATGCACAACCTTCTACCTGTCGTGTCTCCGGATTCCATGAACCTGCAGAACATCGCTGTAATGATTTACCAGTAGGGGTCTCCTCTACGCCTTTGAGTGGGGCTCCACATTTGGGACATTTTTCTTGAGTTTCGTCAGACATATTAAAGTATAAAATGAAATAATGACTTTTATCCTACCATACTTCTTACAAACAAAGTGTATGAAAATATGTAAACAATATTTATACTATTTACCAATAAAAGGGCAGTCTCAAAATCCATTTAAGAGTTTTTTGTCCGTTATCGCCGTATTTAATAGTCCAATCAACCCCTTCCTGTAAGGATCGATTTTCGTTATACAACACAACTGCTTGAATATTTGGATATCTGAACGGAATCTGCCATAATAGCATGTCACGAAACCAGACAGATTTGTCCCCACCCTCAGAAGCTGCATTTACCTCTCCAATCATCATTGGCTTGTCAGGAGCTATTTTTACTAAACGCTGATAAGATTCATCATATATCTGGTCAAAACTCTGCCATTTGCTCCATGATTGAGTAGTGCCCCAATTATAACCATCTAGACATGTCCAGTCGACATACTCATCACCGGGATACATCTTTTCAAAATCTGTCGCGTTTCCATTTAAAACATTAGGGCAAAACACCCACTTTATATTACTTTCAGATTTACTCGAAATATGATCGTGGATATGTCTCCACGCTTTAATAAAATCGCTCGGGGTGCTCCGGGTGTAAAATAAACTCCATTCATTAGGTTTTATATTCATCTCCCAGGCAAATCGAAGAAAAAATGGTTTATTGTATTTCGCGAGTGTGGCTTTTATACTTTTTAAAAAATTGTCACAGGCTCCTTCGGCAATTGCACGATAAAGAGGTAAATCTGAATACTCACATTCATTAAAAAAATACGGATTGATGCTTAAAAGTAAGGTCCAATCCTGCCGATCAGATTCCTGCAGTAATGCAATGACCTCGGGTTTATCCAGATACTCCCATCCGAGATATAAATGCGCTATATCAACTTTTCTGCCGATAAGCATCTCGAACTCACTCAGTTTTGCTATTTTGATTTTGTTAGTTGACTTATCCCAGAAACCTTGAGTCCAGGCTCCAATTTGGATGTATCTCATTCGACCTGCAATAGATAATATCAAACAAAAAAATAAAAAAAACACAATAACACAAAGAATACGATTGCGCATAATAATCAATCTGTTGCCCAAACCCTCTCTTTTAAAATAGGCAGGACAAAACCCAACATGCCGGCTGTATTTAAAAAAGCAAAAAAGAGAAGCTGAGGTGCCTGATGATGTGTAAAAAATGATACAAATATGTCAAAGAGACTTATACTTCCCATAATAAGATGGGGTTTAAAAACGGATAATGGAGTGAGAGATGACGCCTGACTGACGCCTTTTGGAGTTACTTTATATGTTAATCTTTTACCCGTGATTACTCCAAAAAATGCCAAAAAATAGATGGGCCATACAGAAAGACTGAGTAATCTTCCTCGCAAATTTAATCCTATTTCATTTTCTGGATCAACACAATATCTCAATAACCAAGACGAGATTAACAATTGCACTGAGAGCATAGGTACATATAAATATACAAGAGGCTCAATGTCGAGTTTTGTAGCCTCAATTCCGAATACAAAATATAAAGTAAGCAAAAATAGACCGACAACCTGAGCAATTCCATAAAAATAAAATTGCTGTAGCAGAAAATAATTGAATATATGTATTTTTTTCATTTCCCCGAAAATACCAAAACTTTCATGAAATAAAATATGAATAAGGCCATATGCCCAGCGCATCTGTTGACTGAAATATGCTTCCCAAGTATGTGGTCCTTCACCACTAGCCAATATCTGAGGCACATATACACTTTTCCATTTTTTACGATAAATATTCATACCAGTAAGATGATCTTCCACTATATGCCCTGAATAGCCATCAATATCATCGTGAGCCACAGAACGCAAAATATGATTTGCGCCAATGAAAAGCGACATATCAAAACCAAATAAACCTTTTTGCATATGACCATAAAAACTGAACGCCTGCTCTGCTGCACCCCTTGCGATCCATGATGCTGATTGATTACCATAAATCTGGGGAGTGCCTACAAAAGCTACATCGGGATCTCTGAAATAACCGATAGTATCTGTGAGAAAGTTTTTTTGAGGGATAAAATCTACATCAATTTGTGCCACATAATGGTAATGTATTCCATGGTTATCAAACCAGGCATTGTAATTCCCGCCCTTTGTCTTTGCTTTATAACGCCCCATTGGTTGATTGTATTTTGTTTTTCCATGCCTACTGAAGTGTTTTGCTCCGTATTTCTTACACAATGTTTTGACTACCTCATCATTGCCTTCATCTAGAACCCAGGTATCATGAGGATAGTCGACTGCTATCATAGCTTTCAAAGTTTTTTCTAGCACTTCATATGGCTCCTTACTCGGTACAAATGCTGTGAGAAATGCCACGCTCATTCCCTGCTCAGGAGGTAATCGTACAGGCTCCCTCATTTTAAATGCTATAAACCAGGAAAAAAGTTCTAGGATGATCTGATGCCATATAAGATAACTAAGAGCTACAAAAAGCAAAAAATCAAAGACATGTAGATAACCGGAAAAATTATGAGGAATATTGGTTGGCCAAAACCACCATACACCAAATAAAATGGTGAAATACAGACCTAACGTTATCAGAAAAAGATAGATATATTCATCTACCTTTGTCATTACCCTTTTTTTGGAAAGCTCCATAGGATATATTTTATCCTATAGTATATATTACGTAGCTTTATATTACAACTGATGAAATATTGCAAGGACCTTCTGAAAATTAACCAAAATTATTAATTGGCGTAGTGTACATAAAACGAACTAGCTAAGCTTGATAGCATCGTTACCCGATAACAATTATCAGTTGACCGTGCTATTCATTTCGCAAAAGAGCCGATGGAATAATCTGGCTTGTAATATTTGAAGTTGAATATTTCAAACCAACAGATGCATTTTTATTAAATTCTAAATACTCCAACTTGACATCATAAAAATGATCGCTAGAGAGCATGATAGTCCCACACGTTTCAACAAGGGTATTGTGAATATTCCAATCATTGATCAATAGTTGGCCATTAAGCCATAGTTTTACTCCATCATTGTACTGCGAGCAGAATGTATACACATTTGACTCGGGCGCTTGCATTTTACCTGTCCAGCGAACTGTAAATTTATCTGATTGCATAGAGCTTACTGGTGCAAATTTTCCCCAGTTAAAATTGATGGATGAATCAAGCCGAGTAGTAAATAACTGTGTGAAATTCTGATCATTAAAATAAGCACCCGTCAAAGCATACTTAATACCATTCTCCTGATACACTCCATCAGACATCGTGGTGACTTTCCCATGGGTGCAATCTGCTTGAGTATTGATTTTTGAAGTGCTCGAAATTGGTCTGACTGTGCCACCATCAAACACAGGTTCCGAAAAAAACACACGTGAATAATTAAAATCATCACATGTGTTGACCACCCCGGAATAACGTTCTGTCCAGCTTACGGTCTGATATCCAAGTCCCTCCCAGATACTAGGTACTATGATCTTTCCAATAGTAGATTCAACTCCGGTGGATGCATCAACCACCTTCGCCTCCCATGTTTGCACGTCTATCTTTCTTACATCAAAGCGATATGTATGATTCACCTGCCAGTCATAAGGTATTCTGCAAGAATATCCGGTACCCTCATTGCCAAAATTGACACATACACTTCCGGATACATTTGAAACAGTAGCACCCAATGCGTCCCAAATAGAAAATATGGCGATTTTTGTACCAAAACCCGATCCAACCGTCTGCAATCCCGCATATCCTGCACTACTTTGTCCATCCCCATGTCTTATCCACCATTGATTTGCCCAAAACCAACCTTGTGGCGATGGATCTGTTTCAGGGCGAACTGTCCATTGCATGTTCGTATAATTATTTCCTGGAAGAGTCCATGTTGTACTCGGTGCCGCACCAGTCAATGCCTGTACTTTTTGTGCTGATACAACAAGACAAAATGAAATAACAAATACTATAACTATAATTGAGAGTAGAGAATGTGCTATCTTCATACTTGTAACTAATTTAAAATGTGTAAAAAACGTATTTAAAATTTATATAACAAAAAAGGCGGCTAATCAAATTAATAAGAAAAATAAAAATTGGGCATAAAAAATGAAATACTCTCGTATTTATTTTTTTTATTAGAGGACTCAAAAAGTAAATAAGAATGATTTTAAAGTAAACGAAGTTTTACCTTATTAAAAAAAGTGTATCGTGCATGATTCTTAAGGTTATTTCAGGTGGGACAGGTGGGAATTGTTCATTCACCAACTGCGATATATATTCTGCAGGCAAATGTCCGCCAAACTGCTTTAAGCGTTGTTCAAACATACTTCTGTATGCCTCTTGTGAGGATGTATCTATAGAAAGAACTCCAAAATCACTCATCTGCAAGTGATTACTTTCTAAAGGTGGGGACATACGTATTTCTTTTATTCAATAGATCAAAGTGAAGATAATAAACAGTAAACGTACTAAAAATACTATATATGTAGCCAATTGCGAAATGTACCTACCATCTCCGTGCCAAGATCGTGTACAACCTCTGTTGTCGCTATCCCCTTACTGCCCGCGACCTCCAGACACGTTTCAGCTGGAGATGGAGTTAGATCTGTTTCATCTCCTACGCTCCACAGTTGTCCAAAATGAGAAACAACCGATATATCACCGTTTGATAGATTTTTGTATATTTGAAGCGCTGATTGCCCAAAAAAATCTTCACCAAGGATGTTAGCTTCGCGCTGAGTCATTTTGACTGTCAATTTGACGGGGATACCAAAAAAAGTTATTATTTTTCCCTCCATACCAATATTCAAATGTCTAAATGATGACACCGTTCGCCAGACGGTTGGTAAAAATGATTAAATCACTTGTAATGATAGC
>CAZNUT010000050.1:0-6431 GCA_964576365.1 uncultured Gammaproteobacteria bacterium | reverse complement strand
TATCATTACAAGTGATTTAATCATTTTTACCAACCGTCTGGCGAACGGTGTCCACAGATTTAAGGATTTAGCGTACTATATAGTTTACTGGTTTCCCGATTCGCTTATTAAGCTCATCGGGACTAACTCTCCGTAATTACTCTCCTTCACAAAGTTCAGGATCGTAAACGGAGAGTTGAGCAAGTCCAGATGCGTGCACACATTAGACCTTAGACTTTAGACTTTAGACATTAGACTTTAGACTCAGAGCTGTGTTAGTCATAAGTTTATTGTCTTTATATCTTCATTCTGCCGCTAGTAGTGGGGCGACCGAGAACGTGGAGTCCAGAATCTGACAAACGATTTATCTAGAATTATCAGTCAAAAGTTATACAGATTTCATATGACCATCGAGTATCAGCCAAGGGTTTTACAATCTGTACTGCATTTTTCTGGGAGGGATAGATTGAAAAATAGGGAAGGTGTATTAAAAATAGATGGCGACAATCAATGGATTGGTCCGATTCGGGAAGTGGCATACCAGGCCGAAGTTATTAACGAATATAACCCTGAAACTTCTTTAGTCGTTACCGAATTCTCTTGTGACTCGCTTGTATCCTCTTGATATACTGAGAAGATGCTGACAGCTATTGTTCTCACACGAAATGAGGAAAAACATATTCAGCGATGTCTTCAGTCTCTTGCTTTTTGTGATCAAATAATCGTAATTGATGATGGAAGCAATGATCAAACTGCATCAATAGTACAGAAAATGGGAGCTAGATTCCTGTCAAGAAAAATAAACGGAGATTTTGCAGCGCAACGCAACAGTGCAGATAATCATGTAGATCATGGATGGATTTTGCACATCGATGCTGATGAGGAGGTTTCGACTCAACTTTCGCGCGAAATTCAAAATGTGATCGCACAAAATAATTACGCAGCTTTATTTATAAAAAGAGTAGATATTTTTTTGGGTAAGCAGCTGAGACATGGAGAGCTTGCCAAGGCGGCTCAAAAGGGTTTTTTAAGGTTGTATAAAAAAGGCGTGGGACAATGGGAAGGATCGGTTCACGAACGCTTTGTCACCAGTGCCAGCACAGATCAATTGATGACGCCACTTATTCATTACGCTCATGTATCTGTATCCGATTTTTTACAAGCAATAAATTGTTATTCAACATTGAGAGCGCATGAACTGAAAAAGAAGGGAATGCAGACAAATATATTTCAATTGCTTGTATACCCGCCTGCTAAATTCATATATACTTTTTTTGTTAAAGGGGGTTGGATGGACGGAAAAGAAGGTTTCATTTATTCATTCCTCATGAGTTTTCATTCATTTCTTGTGAGGGCAAAAATGTATTGATATGAAGTGGCTTCTGGTTTTTATATTATTTCTTTTTAGTCTGGGACAGACGGGGAGGGTGAGCGTGCCTGGTTTTCCTGCTTATTTTTACCTCTACGAACTTTTCTTTTTTCCGGCCGTACTCATGTGGATTGTCTCTTCAGGAAGAGAAAAAATGATCGCCTATGCTTCTCGATATAAGTATACTCTGTTGTTTATTTCGGTTTTAGGTGTGAGTTTGTTGATGAGTATATTTTTTTATAAAACCAGTGAGAATCTCGTGGCATTTTTATATTTTTTTCGGCTTTGTATATACTTTGCATGGACTATGTTAGTTATTGATATAGTCAAAGCCTCAGGTATACATGCGCGATTTTTTACCGTGATGGTGTGGTGCTATGTCGGAGGCCTATTTGCATCGGCTCTTTTGCAGTATTGGTTTTACCCTAATTTCGGCAATATAGCATACTTGGGTTGGGATCCACATATGGAGCGATTGGTAGGGATTTTTTTTGAACCTCCTGTAGCTGCAAGTGTATATGGTCTGAGTGGATTTAGTCTTTTGTTTTTTTACCGTAAAAAGAGAAAGGCTCTTGCGTTAGCCGCTGCAGTATTTTTGGGTGTAATGTTATTTTTTACCTATTCTCGTCTGGTGATGATTGCGTTTACCATCACTTTGCTTTTTTTTCTCATTCGTACTCATAAGTATGTTGTTCTACCAGCTTTTATTGTCATGGCTCTGTTGCTTTTTGCCCTTCCCCAAGGAACGCATGAAAGTATAAATTTGTACCGCGTCACATCGGTAGCATCGCGCAAGGTGGACATACAAAAAGGGCTGCAAATAGTCCAAAAGAACCCATTTTCAGGTATAGGATATAATCACATCCGCTTTGAAAAAGATAAATTGTCAGAAGAGCCTTTAACCGAAACTTTTAATCCATCCCACTCTAGCTCTTCATTTCACAACTCATTTTTGATCATTTTGGTTGCGGGAGGTGTAGTAGGATTAGGGTGTTTTTTGCTTTGGCTTACTGAAATTGCACGTATTTCGACCTATCATGCGTATATGATCCTGTTTCTTTCATTGGCGTCAATGGGGGACAATGTTCTCTTACATCCATTTATTATGTTCTTGTTTCCACTTTTAGGGGCTTATTTTGTCATTACTCATCACGGCGATAGGTCACCATGATTTTTTTGTCAGATGTATTGCCTGCATCATCTATCACTACAGCTTCAATCGTGTTTTCACCTTCTTTGAGTTGGATAGTGGTCTGAAATTTTCCCTCCCAGTTGACGACAACAGGCATACGGTTTATGCGAAGCGTGACTCCTTTATCTGTTTTACCTTTTACTGCGAGCTCCGGGCGTGAAACAGCATCTTTGTCATGCGGTGTCTCAAATTCGATTTCTGGAGGCTTGTTGCGGTATACCACAGTATAGCTTGAAGATTTTTTTGTATGTTTTCCATTGTTCGTGGTAGCCAAAACGTAAAATGTATTTTCACCAGATTCCAATGAAGTCAAAACAATCTCAAAAGAATCTTTTTTTACTTCCACAGGTTTTTGCTTTAATCCGTTCACGAACGGTATCATTTTTTCATAGCCATTTGTATTGCCACGTACTATAAGTTTTGCTTCACGCGTAGCTCCAGGCGGATCATCTAAAGAAAAAGTGCCAAAAAATGAATCTTCAAGTGAAGACTGTGAAGTAGAATCGCCCGGAGATTTGAAGGTATTTACAAAAAGAGTTGCATTGATGATAGATTTGAGCCCTACCTGAAAGGCTGCAATAAAAAGCAGGATGATGCATCCTCCAATAAGGAGCAATCTTCGAAACTGTGCTTGTTGTCTACGGGATGAAAGTCTGGACATGAGCCGATGAGAGGGATCGAACCCCCGACCTTTCCCTTACGAAGGGACTGCTCTACCAACTGAGCTACATCGGCGGAATAAGTTTATAAAGTTATAAGTTCTTAAAGTTTATAAAGTGCTGTTAGGTTTTAGGCCTGTCCCCGAGTCGAATGGTGTTGTTGATTAGCTTTTTAGCTTGTTAGGTGTTAGGGTGAGCTTGTTAGTAAAAATCGTCATTGCGCCAGCCTGCCGCAGTTCCGCCTACTCGCAGGAATTAATAATTCAAAAACAGAATTGCTGCTTGCCCGCCGAAGAGGCGGGGGTTGCTTGGCAGCTTAATTAGATATTGGTAATTGTTGCTTGGTAATTCGTCTTGATATTATATCATTCAGATGAAAAAATCTGATCTTTTATGAGTTGCCAAGGCTCAAGATATGCCCCTTCATAGCCAAGTGCCCACAATCCTATTCCTTTTAGATTTTTATCCTTTATATAATCTATTTTTTCTTTCAATGAGCGTTCATCATCATATTGTATTTGTTTGATTTCGCCATTTTGTATGTACACGATACGCGGTGTGCGATTCACTTGATCGTATGAGATTGAAACTTTTTGATGGGATATGAGATCACGAATGCGTCGATATGTAGCAAGAGCGCCAGTACCGTCGACAGTACGGCTATTGGGCAACGTGCTCAAGGTTTGCCACTCATACCCATAGAGAGGAAGTGCAAGTATTATTTTTTCTTCTGGAACGTGACCAATCAGTGAGGTGATAGAGCGGTCGATACTTGGATGGTCTTTTTGAGCATAGAGAGGAGATACTGAGCTGGCAAAAGAAGAATCTGTTCGTGAATAATCATAACCCATAAGAATAATTTGATCTACTATGTCGCCAATTTTGACCATATCATAGGCTTTGTCATCGTAAACCACGCTTGCGTTTACATCGAATGAAAGGATGCTGTTGGGTTTTTTGCGTTTTAATTCAGTTTGCAAAAATGATAAGAAATTGTTGAGATAAGTACGTGTGGGAAAGTCGGTAGCAGTAAAATATTCAAAATTGATATCTATACCGTCTAGATTGTACTCTTCTACAAGTTCAGTGATTTGAGTTACAGCTCGCCGACTCACAGTAGGGTTGCTGATGATAGTATCGATTGATTTGTTGTCGAAATTTTTGATTGTTATCAGAATCTTAGTGTTAGTTTTTTGAGAACGTGTGCGAATATCCATAAATTGAGGAGAGTTGAGATAGTGCCATTCCAGGAGCAAATTGCCCTCTTCATCACGCTTCATAAGTTCTCCGTTTGAGTTTATCCCGATGCCAAAATAGATGATCTGGTCTAGGTATTCAGGATATACTCGAGCATTTTGTGCAAGCATCCATGAAGGCAAAAAACCTATTACTTCTTTGCGCTCTTCTGAACGGATATATTTTTCCATTGCGGGTGAGTGTGTGGTGACAATGGGAGACGCATATCGTTGAGAAGCATATGAACGTACGATAGGAAGAGTAAAAAATACAAAAGCGCCGAGACCAAGAGTAGTAAAAATAGTGAGAACAATATTGTAAAGCCGCCAATGGTGATAATATCGTCTGCCTATTGCGCTTGAAGTCCCGTGAAAAAAGGAGAACATAAAAATTATTATAGCAGGGATTGGATGTGTAAGGATTTAGGTTTTGAGTCATATTATGACTTGATCAAGATACGCAATATTGTCCTTGACATTCCTGTAACTGGAAGGTTTATAATCGTCGCATGAACACACAAATAACAATTGGTCAACTTGGCAAGCTGGTAGATTTATCCACAAAAACAATACGATTTTATGAGGACGTAGGATTACTCACTCGAGGTAAACGCGCGGAAAATGGGTACCGTATATACGATGCTTCAATCGTAGAAGAATTGAAACTCATTAAACATGCCCGTGATCTGGGACTACCTATCGTTGAGATAAAAAAACTGATGAAGGGGTGTGAAAATAGCTGTTCCCATACGAGAGAGTACGTACAGACGGAGATACGAAATTATATTGATTTACTTGATCAGAAGATTGCTCAGTTGACACTATTAAAAACGAGATTGCAACATTTGAAAGAACGAGTACACACTGATGATACATGCGAGGAAGACAGGTATTGCTGCAATGTGTTACATCAATTATCAACTATAAGGAAAGGAGGTGAGAAGAAATGAATAATGATTGTGTATGTCAATGTAGCTGCAATTGTCAGAGTTGTTGTGAAGGGAACAAAAAGTAAAAACGAATGATTTATCGCGTGCTAGCCGCGGTAAGTCATGCAATAATTTTGGAACAAATTCGATTGAATAAGATTGATTTTGATATAGATATTATGTGATAATGTAATAGATGAAAAATGTAATGAAACTTGTTTTATGTATTATCGGGTGTGAACTGGTTGGTATCGCAGGAACACCTTTCACGATAAATACTATTCCCACCTGGTATGCGAGTTTAAATAAGCCAATTTTTTCTCCCCCTAATTGGATATTTGGCCCCGTATGGACAATATTGTATTTTATGATGGGAGTTTCGCTATATTTAGTTTTGAAAAAAGGGTGGCAAAAAAAAGAAATAAAACATGCCGTGGCTTTTTTTCTCATTCAATTGGCTCTGAATTTTATCTGGACTCCTATTTTTTTTGGGTTGAGATCTCCATTATGGGGGCTTGTGACAATTGTGACACTGTGGACATATATTGCGCTTACCATGAAGAATTTTTATCCCATTTCGAAAACAGCGTTTTATTTGTTGATTCCGTATCTTCTCTGGGTGAGTTTTGCAACAGCTTTAAATGCTTCAATTTTATTTCTTAATACCTAAATTAAGCTGGTGAACGAGTGAAGTTGTTAACTTTATGCTAGTTTGTTTATGATATAGCCTTCAATCTAAGGTGAAGGAATATCGAAGTCAATTTCAATCGAAGTTATTACTTTTAGCCTCCTCTCGGCAACGAGCTGTATATGAGCGGGATACGGGAGTCGAACCCGTTTCTCATCCTTGGGAAGGACGCATTAGACCGTTTAACTAATCCCGCAGAATTTTTTTATTATATCACGTAGTTCAGATGCAGAAGTTCATAGTATTCAACCAAAGATCCTGATCTACCGATTCAGCGGACAGGCTGACGTGAGTATATATTTTTCAATAAGTGCGTAGCTTGTTTATTAGAAAAATAGTAAATTAAACCTAGTCTCATGGCGGGCAGGCTGTATGATGTA
>CAZNUT010000049.1:0-6884 GCA_964576365.1 uncultured Gammaproteobacteria bacterium | reverse complement strand
TAAGAATTTCTAATCCTCACATTCGTTCGGAAAGAAATTCTAATGCAGGCCCGGAGGGAATCGAACCCCCATCAAAGGTTTTGGAGACCTCTATTCTACCGTTGAACTACGGGCCTTCTTATATAAAATCATCATATTATATATTGTTTTTACTATTTTTTCCTCTCTAGTTTAGATTACTAGAACTTTCTATCAACATCTCTTCTGACACAATTTTGCGGGCATCATGCAGTTTTATAAATGAATCGAGCACTTCCTGATTGCGCTTAATACGATCATAAGTATCGTTATCAAGCGGTTTACCCGAAAAAATTCTCCATAAGAGCCCTACATCGGTCGCCTGTTCAAGCTGCCGGTGAGTGTCTAACGAAATATGCGCATCAAGAAAGGGCAATGAAACAGAATTGATAGATGAGCGAGAAGCATCAAGTACTGCTTTAGAAGCTTCTGGATATGCTTGCAAAAAGCGACGACAACTATCTACATACTTCTGACTTATCTTATCATCAAACTCAACTGTTTGAGCAGGATCAAAAAAATTTGACATCAATGAATTTTTCTTTTCAAATGCTTTCCATGCGTTGCGGGCCTGTTCGACATCGAGATTATATTGTGAATATGCCTTTGAAGTAAACATATCAAGACTACCCTCTTTGTTAGCATTAAAAAGCCTCTCCTCTTCATCAAAAATGTCAGCATGCCTACGCTGCATCAATTGTTTACGCAAATCTGTGAGGTCTATCTTCTGACCATGCAAAAGAGTCAACACTTCATTTACCCCACTCATAACAGTGTGATTGTTACCAATGAGTTCCGGCTCCAAAATAGCTACTCTCATAAGCTCTGCCCATTGCTCCTGACATGCGTCTTCCATTCCGCTGACATAAAGCTGCATTAATTCACCATCAAATATATCAGGCTGCTTTTGAACTTCTGCAACGACTTGCCTACCTATCTGCTCTATCGTTTCGTCATTAAATACAAGCTTATCTACAGATCCATAATGTTTATTTGCGATGATCTTTACTAGGTTGTGAATATAAGCTTCTCCAGAAGCCCCACAAAATGCCCGTACTGAATTACTCTGACAATTTACTGCTACAGCCCTACCTATATTTTTTGCTAATGACACCAGTGTCAAATCATTTTTATGCTTAAAAAATAATCCATCAAACTGATTTGCCATTGATACTGCTTTCCATTTACCATGTTCTGCCCGTATCATTTCACGCAGATTATAGACGTTTTTTGTTACTCTTGGATCTATTGCATGCCCAAATTCATGTAACAACACCTGGTCAAATACTGTTCGACTTTGTCTATGCATATCTACCGGTATTGAAAGTGTTTTTTCCTCTTCTCCACGAAATGATATAGCATAGGGGTTTTCTTCTCGTTCTTCTACACTGTGAACTACATTTTTTGAACGTTCTCCAAAGAGTAAATTGGCAGTGTCCTGCGCCACTATACCACAAGCAGTATTGTAGGCCGGAAGTTTGTTTTGCAATTTTTCTTTCTCTGAAATAGGTGGCCGTTCTACTCCCTGCAACATAACGGAAAGTTCGTATGGTACAGGTTCTAGTCCATAGCCTTTTCGATATTGCGCAATTTCGTTCATCATTTCACGCTCTTCTTGTGTCAATTCTGACATATGTTCTTCAAAATGCTCGCTTGCACGCTCATTTTCTACATGAGGTATGCCTGTTGTCGCCCCAATTGTCATAAGTGCTCCTATTTTTGCGGCACCTGTCATAATCGACCTCCTGCTAATTTTTTCACGTCTAAACATATTTTCAATTCTATGTATTATTTTTGGCTTCACTCTTGTCTCAATTTGAGCGAATAATCGACTGAGCCCTGATGCAGAAGCAAATCTTCCTAAAATAGGATTATCTAAGTTGAGAGGTATCATAAATGTCTTATAAATATGAGTTGAATTTTCTTCCCTTTCGGCAACCATTTTCAATTCCAATCCCTGCAAAACTTCAATATCGTTATGACTAAAACCTAACAAAGTTAATTCCTCTCGGAAATCACGATCGCTATTTACCTGCATTTTAAGAAAATGATCTTCTTCGCCTTCTCCGCTCGTAAGTTCAAAAATACATTTCGGGGCTGGATATTCATCAGAAACATTTAAAGGATACAATGAAGAAAGTACTAATTTCTGCTCAGAAACAGAATGAACAGAATCAAATAATGCAATAGTAGTATCAATCGAGCCTGGATCTGCATCATTTTTTCCATAACGCGAAGCAATAACAATTGTTTGTTGTTCTATATCATCACCAGGAAAGACAGAAATTTTATTTTTTACTGTATCGGTATCACCAGGCAATGCTACTATATTTGCGGTCTGAATATGATATTGATGTATACGATCAAAACATTCTTGTATCTTTAATCCTTCTGAGCTTTGTCTGGCCTCTGCATGTAAAAGAAGATCTGCCATATACTATATTGTGCACTATATCGATCGATGAGTAAATATAGGAGAGAAAATAGAGCGTCCTCGAGAGGACTTGAACCTCCAACCTTTGGGTCCGCAACCCAATGCTCTATCCAATTAAGCTACGAGGACAAATTGACTTGTATATTGTACCACGCCTACGCAATAACGAATGAGTTTATCAAGTCTCCCATACTTGTCAGGTTGTAAAGTGGTTGAGTAGCTTATTAGGTGTTAGCTGTTAGATGTTGGATGTTAGATTTATTTAATAGTAAAAAAACCTGCCTGCCGGTAGGATTTATAAGCTTTATAACTTTATGAACTTTACAAACTTGATGAACTTACTACCAACTCCCTCCCCCACCTCCTCCTCCACCGCCACCTGAAGAGCCACCACTGAAGCCCGAAGAAAAACCACTGCTGGAGCGTGTGCTGGATTGATACGAAGCGAAAGACGATTGCACTGCGCGCCCAAATGCAAACGTACGGATACTACCAGGATTTGTCCCCTCAAACCACTCGGGATTTTGGAGCATCACGTCTTTAAAACGATCCGCCCAGATTTTTTCTACTCCAAACGCGACCGCAAATGGGAGCAGTTTCTCAAACATCATCTGTTCTTTTGCCTGAAATGCGAGTTGCCTCTCCTGCGATGTCAGAAACGATTTCATGCCATTTGCGACATCTGCAGCTTGTGCGCCTTGCAATGTTTTACGTGGCATTATCCAGCCAAATATTCCTGCCACTATAAGTAAGAAAAAATTAAACGTGAAGGCTCCTGCTCCAGCCAATATCATATATTTTGTACGTATACTTTGTGGATTATCAGGGAAAAAACCTTCTTTGACCATATGTTCATACAGCTCATTCTGTATTTTTTTTGCCGCATCAGATGCTTTTGCCGTATCAAGAGATGCTTTTTGAGAAGCCCCAAATATCGTTTTCAAAAAATCCTCCTCAAATGGCATCAATTTGTCCGCTGCTAGCACTTCCCGTTTTTTGTGAAGTTCAAACGTCTTATCATCTTTCTGATGAATGAGAATCAAACCTTTTTGAGCAAGTCGGATCATCACAGAGGAAATCTCCTGTACATTCACGTACTCATCTACAAGCGTGCCTACTTCTGCAGGAGTCAACTCTCGACCGGATGCAGATTTAGGCGGATCATACCATGCAGTGACTTTCGTCCTGGCAGATCTTGGATCTCTTCCGTACTTTATCCACCTTATCACAATCCAGATTGGCAACAATAAATACCAACCTATCACTGTTAATAAAATAAGAACAATTGCTATCTTTCCGAGCCATGTATCAAAAAAATTTACTACGGGTTTTGGCTCCAAAACCGCCACCTGTCCCTTGGGAAAACGTACTGCAAAGGTGAGTCCTTCTTTTGGCTGCAAAACCTGGGTGGTCGCTACTTCCACGGAGTTTTTTTCCACTATCTGTGAAGCACACTGAGTCGCATCACTGCCCTGTGCGCCGGTAAAACATACACTCTTCACTGCCTGATCTTCAATATCAAATGGAAGTGCCACTAATACATGAGCTTTTTCTATGGCAGCATCCCACCCATTACCCGTTACATTCCAATAGAGCTCATCATGATCGGAAAAATATGTCAGTGCTCCACTCACCTGATATGAAATGATGTATATTTGCTCACCTGTAACAAATGTATTTGCATTGCCGATTTTGAGGTAAACATCGTCACCTTTTTTTTCCTGTGTATACGTATAAGCCTGACTTTCCGCATTACGCACTACAATATTTGAAATACCAAGTGCAAATTTTTTGCCATCCTGATTTGTTTTGACTGTAGGAATAAAGCGGAAAATACCATGTCGTTGTTCACTCCCGAAATCATATGTAATTTTCTCGACAACATCAATAGTGCCATTTTGATTAATATTGATGTGAGATTCAAAATCTGAGATAACTTCCTGTGCGTCAACAACAGACGGCACAATAAGAAGAACAGAAAAAAATAAAAAGCCAAACAAGATTTTTAAAACACTCTTCATGCTGTTTATTATATACTTTCCAAGCAACAACTTATGCATTAACCTCATATTTAAAGTCCAGAGTCCAACGTCTAAAGTCCAAAATCTAAAATCTAAAGCCTAAAGTCCAAAGTCCAATATGCGTTACTCCCCCGCCCCCGAAATCAAACAGGAAATAGTCCGTCTCGTCGAGGCGCTTCGCATGGATCATGTGAAGGTCGAATATGTGCATTGTATCCGCAGTTTTGATGCCAAAACCCGTGCAATCGCCCGCATATGGGGTATGTCTCGTCTGTTTAAAGAAGTCGCAGGTATTCATCCTCACTACATCATCGAGGTAAATGCAAAAAAATTTGATAAACAATCTGAACGGGAGAAAATCAAAACACTCATCCACGAACTGATGCACATCCCCAAAACTTTTTCCGGAGCTTTGCTTTCTCACAAAGGCCCATATCATCGCATCAATGACAAAGAAGTAGAAAAACTCCTGGCATCAATCAACTAAAGAATCGTCGGACAAATCTCCGGGCATAGAGAAATCAAAATTCAAAACCAGCGAAGTGTTATCCAGTAAAAAAAGTCTCACCTGCTGACCACTGTGTCTTACATAAGTTGAAACAAAAGCTACTTGCATTGAAGTATAGATATTTCCCGAAGCCTGCTCAGCAAATGCCATAGCCTCAAGAGTATCGGCCATGACATTTGAGCTAATATGAACTGCATCTGCTCCCAATTCAAGCAATTGATTTTTTCTTTTTTTATCTAGCTCAAACATAGTAGGAAAATGATCCTGAATTGACCAATTGGTATTCTAATAAACGAAGCCTTATAGACTAATACAAGAGATATATTGCTATTCAGCAGCTTATCACTACAAGACTATACCACTCATGGATTGAGTTATTGTATCGTAAAATACTTACGAAGCAAACTGATGGAGCATATCGAGAAGATTCCAGAGCATCTCAAATCGTTTCTTTTCATCCGCGGCAAGTGCGACATCTGTGGTCTGCACAGCATAGACAGATTGTTCTTTGAAAATCACATGTGTCACCGTACTTCCGGCAATGATGACGTCTGTGCTTCCGGCAAAACGTGCTGGAAGTGGCCGAAACTCAAATAGAAAACTTGTCGCTGGTTTTTTATTTGATGATACCAAAAGTGCTTTGACGCTGATTTGCTTTTCTGATATATATGTCTGCCAACGACGATAGACATCACCTATATGTTTTTCTTCCGTCCCGGTCGTTTTGTATAAAAAACACTCCTTTTCTTTTATGCCTTGTGTCAACAAATCAACAACAGCCGTCACACCTTCAGCATAGCGGATCACGGGCTTGCCGGCGTGTTTGCTATAGAGCGCGCGCAGAGTCTCCACTTCCTCATCCACCACCTCAAGAGCAGATACCAGATGCTCTCTTTTTTTCTGCCCATATTTCAAAATCACCTGAGGGTCGGCTGCCGCATATATCTTTTTCCCGTCTTTATTTTCCAGAACTATCAACTCTCTCGTACAGAGAGCTTCAACTGCTACATATACACTCGTACGCGGGATATTCGTCTGCTGGGAAAGTTGCAGAATGGTTTTAGCGCCATGCTCAAGCAAATAAAAATAGATGCGTATTTCTTCTTCGCTGATGCCAAGCGAGATAAGCGCATTTTTGATTTCAGACATAGATATATTTATTCTAGACCTGTCAGATTTTTTGTCAACGCAAAAAATACCTGGTTTATACATGAAGAAATTGATATGATTTCATGACCTATTATTCATTTTTTAATCAAAAATGCCACAAGTCAAATGCGGAGCGGAAAGAACAATCACTCTAGATCTCGGTTTTTCTGGACCATCAGGTAGAGAAGTGACAATTGCAGCGGTAAATGGACAACCTACTCATCAGATACTTGGCACCCATACTATTGATGAAGCGACATCCGGAATACGCGCCTGTTATCGCTGCGAAGGAAATGGAAGTCGATCATGCGATCTCAATGAAAATACAGTAGATACATCAATATCTATTTAGCTCCTCTGACTGATATTATGCTTTAATGCAGTATAATACTTGTTAAAGAAAAATAGCTAGATAAAGCAAAAAATGTAGTGATTCTCCTCGCAGCAAGCGTCGGGGAATTAAACCCTAAAAGAGACTAAACCCTCAAATAAGGCTAACAAAATCTAAAGTACTAACACCTAAAACCAATAACCTTAAACCTAACTAGAGCCGGAATGGCGGAATGGCAGACGCGCACGCTTCAGAGGCGTGTTCCCGCAAGGGAGTGGAGGTTCAACTCCTCTTTCCGGCACTTGTGCCCCATATAGTCTGGATAAAAAATCTAGACGGGCGGCACCTTGACGAAGCTCCTTACCAATTACTTTTATTTCCTATGGGAAAACTGGATCAGGAGTTTTATGATATTGTGGCTTC
>CAZNUT010000048.1:0-7359 GCA_964576365.1 uncultured Gammaproteobacteria bacterium | reverse complement strand
ACCCCCATCCCTTGCGCTTCGCTCCAGTGATGGGGAACTCTGCTAGCGCATTAGAACTGCGTATCAGAGAGATCGTAAGCGCAAAACATGCGGATATTATAAGTTTGTTATTTCACTTTTTGAACTATTGGAACAGAAATACAAATTTATACAATAAACAAACTGTCGGTATACCTCAAGACGCAATGGGAGATTGCTCACGCATTCTTGCCAATTTTTATTTACAGCCATACGACAAAATTGTTTACGACTTATGCAGGCAAAATCAATGTAAATACTTAAGATATGCAGATGATCAGTTTTTTTTTGCTGAAGACAAAAACAAACTTTATATTTTGATATTTAAAGTTTCAAAAAAGCTAAATTCACTTGGTTTGTCGGTCAATCAGAAAAAGGTAAAAATTAGAACAACCGGAGACTTAATCAATAACCGCTCTTTCAGTTTTTTTGATTTGCTAAAAGAAGATAAAAATAGAAAGGACGTAAATAAAGTTGAGCAATTTGTTGATTACTATCTTGATTTGCTTGATAGGTCTGGATTGGTGAATATAAAGGATAACGGAACGCCGCTATTGAATAAAGCTTTATTTTGCCCGGCTTTGAAAAACATAGATTTTTCAAAAAAAGTGAAATTGATCAGTTGTTATCTTAACGATGAGTATTTAAAAAACGCTAGGGCAACTCATTTTGAAAAAATTTACAAATTACTCAACAAAAATGACAAACCGGAATTTATCAAAAAACTCAACTCCCTTTCACAAAAATTGATACACAATGCTTTTCATTATGAGTTATTAAATTTTTACGAAAGAAATAAAATTGATAACATCCGCGTGTTAAAACGAATTAAAAAATTAACTAAAATATAAACTTAGGTCCGAATTCTAAAACTAAAACAGAATAGAATCATAGAATTAAGGAGGAAAGAACTGGAAACTTTCCCATTTAAAAATTGATTTTTTTCAAAAGGTTTCCGAGATGTTATTTTATGTATAAACCAGTACAATAGATCTAGACAGAAAGATCCATGATGCTATTTATAAATTGATTTCCAAACCATGAAAACACTTCATTTTTCTATCATTATCAAAGCGCCTCGCCAGAAAGTCTGGGACTGTATGCTTCAGGACGCGACTTACCGCAAGTGGACTGCTGCGTTTCACGAAGGATCGTATTTTCAAGGAGACTGGAGCGAAGGTTCGAAGATGCGCTTTCTTGGTCCATCGGGAGAAGGAAAAAAAGATGGTGGCATGCTCAGTCGCATCAAAGCAAACCGACCGCATGAATATATCTCGATTGAACACATGGGTATCATCGAAAATGGTGTCGAAGACACGACAAGCGAACAGGTAAAAAAATGGGCGCCTTCATATGAGAATTACACATTTCGGGATGTAGACGGTGGTACAGAAGTACTCGTGGATATGGATTCGGATGAAGAATATGCAGGGATGTTTGAAGAGATGTGGCCAAAAGCACTTCAAAAACTTAAAGAGGTATGTGAGACGAGCTGATTAGTAGATGAGTTCATTAGTTTATAAAGTAGCTTATTAGCTGGTTAGCTTCTCAGCTAGTCAGGTTTAAGGTGTTAGGTGTTAGCCCTGCCTGCGGCAGGCAGGTTTTTAGCTTGTTAGATTTAGTAGTACGGGTTTTAAGTTTGCTTGCCAGTAGGCAAGTTATTAGATTTAGGTAATAGGTATTACCCTTCGTGTGTTTAGGCGAAATAGACTCCGTCAAGGATTCATTCCTGTCAGTGTGCACCTTTATGTGTGAAATACACAGTACTTGTTTACAAATACCTCTCCTTTGCATATAAGCTACACGTTCAGAATCATATGCACACTGCCAGATTCCTTTCTCCTTGCCACCTATTTCGCAAAGAAGTTCAAATTGAGTTTTATATTAGAAATACACTACTGGGAGTTTTATTTTGTTCGCATCAAGGTATAGCGCTATCAATTTACATTGACTCTGTGGAAGAGGTAGATTGTTTTTGATCTGCACCTTTATTCACTATTGCGGCCAGAGAAAATACGCCAATCATCACTGCCTGACACATGATACATACCGGACAGATGACACGAAGCTGAACAAGCTCTATATACGCGATCCATAGACAGAATGCGAGACCAAAAGCTGCCATACCGAGCAGAAGTTTTTTCTTCACAAAAAGAGCAGAAAAGAAAATCACGATATATCCTGTAAGACCGATAAGCGGTGTCCGTATACCCCACGTATATGCGACCGGGCCCGAGACGATAGCATCACAATTCACCCAGCTATTAATACTGCATGGCTGGAATGCTGGTCGAAATATCTGTTGCCATAGAAGATAAATAGAAAGAAGTATGCCAATACATGAAAGTATTTTGATATAGCTGAGAAGCCTTTTTTCGTGTATCATAGAATTATTACATTATTATACATCTGATTATGTTAAATCTTAATTCATTGATGATCGGCACGATGCAGCCTGAAAAAATGGCTGAGTTTTATGAAAAGGTATTTGATCGAAAGCCAGACATGCAGGAGCAAGGATGGTATGGTTGGCAAGTCGGCAGCTGTTTTTTTAGTGTTGGAAAACATGGTAAAATGACAGGTCCCAGCAAGGATTCAGGACGAGTCATGTTTAATCTTGAAACTCCAGATGTTCAAAAAGAATTTGATCGTATTAAAGCGACAGGAGCCGAAGTCATCAAAGAGCCTTATGATATGGGCGGCATGATGATTGCTACATTTGCTGATCCAGATCGTATTTTTTTTCAACTCATGAGTCCGTGGAAGGGTAAATAAAGGAGAGGTAGATTATCAAATTTATACATTATTACACATATATGCCGACTGCTTTTGTCGAAAATAGGGAGTTGAGCTGCGGAAGTGCACCACACCAGGATGCGACACGTTTATTGGATGTGCATCCGGAATCAACTGTAATTCAGGGAAATGTGTCAAGTAAAGATTCAAAAACGGGTAAATCCTATTTCACTATGCATCTCCATGTAGCTCCAGATTTGCAGAGTGCAGCAAGTAAGGCAGCCTATGAGCATTTTGCTACTTTGGAAATTCAACCGTCATCAGGTTTATAATCAATCGTTTGGTAAATCATTTGATTAAAGGCATATTTCTTGATGTTGATGGGGTTTTAGTGGGAGGCAAGGAGGGTTACAATTGGCCTCTCCCCCACTCTGCCGTTATAGAAAAACTGAAAGTCTTGAGGGGTAGCGGAGTGATTATTACCCTTTGTACAGGAAAAGGTATATTTGCTATCGCTGATTTAGTCAAGAAAATTGGTTTGGATACGTTACAGATTGGAGATGGTGGCGCAGAGATAATAAACGTCGTTAAAGATCAAATTTTTCAAACGGTTGAAGTTGAAAAAAAAGATATTATTGAGCTTATTGCACTATTTCAGAAACACCATGTGTATGTAGAACTTTATTCGGCTCATACATATGCCACACTCTCCTCTACTGTGTGTGATATCACAGAAAAACATGCAAAAGTACTGTATCATAAACCCGAATTGCTTACATCCTACGAAGAATTTTATAGTAAACACCCCATCATCAAATTGATGCCTATAGCTCAAAACCAGAGCGAAAAAGAAAAAGTGACTGAGTTATTTAAGCCATTTACTCATAAGCTTACTCTTCAGTGGGGTACCCACCCAGCAGCCGGACGGTATGAATTTGGCATGGTCACCGCAAAAGGTATCTCAAAAGGAAAAGCGGTAGAACAAGTAGCCGCACATTATGGTTTGTCTCTTGACTCCTCGTTGGGTGTTGGAGATAGTTTTACCGATTGGGATTTCATAAAACGATGTGGATATGGTGGCGCGATGGGTAATGCGTCAGAAGAACTTAAACGTGTGGTAAAAACACATCCACATGGTTATATCGGTGAACACATCGATGAGTCTGGCCTGCTGAGTATTTTTTCCCATTTTGGTCTCTGATTTGGTATGTTCTATTTGTTATAATAGCCTCATTGTTTAAATCTCAATGAAACCTTCTACACCTTTTGGATGGATGCTTGCGGGCAATGCACCTCAACATTATTCTATTTCAGTCGACAACAAAACGTTTTATCAAAAAGGAACATCAGGGCTCTTACAATCTTCTGTCGCTTCGGATGAGTTTGGGACTCTTATGCAGACTTTTAGAGCAGATGTGTATCGAGGCAAGCGATTGCGATATACTGCGTGGGTCAAAACAGCGGGTGTTGAAAAATGGTGCGGCCTTTGGATGCGTATTGATGGTATTCACGATACACAGCTCGGTTTTGACAACATGCACGAACGATCTATAAAAGGAACTGTTGACTGGAAAGAATATTTCATTGTTCTTGATGTGCCAGTCACCGCAGAGCATATAGCATTTGGTGTATTGCTTGTCGGAAAAGGAAAGGTGTGGGTTGATACTATCACATTTGATGAAGTTGATTTCAGCGTTCCAGTTACTGGTAAAACGCCAACTTATACCCATGGCCCAGTCAATCTTGATTTTGACACAGTTGATTCGGATACAAAATGAACAAGCGTCAAATAGTGCTTATACACGGTGGCGACTCATATACTTCAGAAACTGAATTTATTTCTGCTCTTAAAAATCGTCCGGTGAGCCTTGATACATTTCGTCGCAGGACAGATTGGAAATCTACTTTACAGGAAAAGCTTGGTGATGATTTTGACGTTATTCAGCCACAGATGCCATGCAAGCAGAATGCCCAATATGCGCACTGGAGTATATGGTTTTCACGGCTACTACCATTGCTCCAAAAAAATATTATAGCGATAGGACATTCTTTAGGTGCTATTTTTCTTGTAAAATACATAAGCGAACAGTTGCCAGAAAACAAAATAGACTCTTTATTTTTAGTGGCTACTCCAGGTCCTCACACTGATGATATCGGCACTTTTACCTTTTCTCATTCTTTGCAGTCGCTTTCTGACAAAGTAAAAAAAATATATTTATTTCACAGTGTTGATGACCCAATAGTACCGTATACTGAAAGTGTCGAGTACAAACGGGTGTTGCCTCAAGCTCAATTGATGACGTTTACAGACAGACAACATTTTAATCAGCAAGAATTTCCGGAATTGGTCAATGCCATTCAGATGCTTTGAGTTTTTTTCTGCGCGAATTGATTTATCAGATAGATGGATTGTCTTACTTCAAATCAGAATGTATTTATTTGATTGCTATCGTATAATCGATAATTACCATAACCATTTTCCTTTCTATTATTAATAGATTAAGTACATGATTAAAAAAATTACAATTGTTTTTATTTTTCTGATAGCCGTTGGATTTGGAGCGCTATATTACTATCAACACAGCCAAGTCCCACCTGAAATGAAAAATTGGGAAACAGAAACCAATTTGCCACTCATCGGTCGCAATAATTCCTATGACTTATTATTTCTTGGTAGTTCACATGCTCGCATCTTTTCTCGTTTTCACAATCATCAGCGTGTCGAGAAAATACTTGGTCAGTCCATCATCAATTTATCACAAGGTGCAGAGCGTGGCGGCATCATAAGTCAACATACATATTTATCTTATTTTTATTTCAATCGTAATACAGCTGCAACAGTGGTGTATTTCATTGATCCTTTTTTCTTTTTTAGACGAAATTTAGATGATGGCGAACATATTCTTTCAAATGAGCCATTTCGTCGGAATTTTTATCGGGTTGCACGTGACGAAGGTATAAACAAAGATGCATTGAAGGTATATCAAGGCAATGGCGACACCCCACTCTCCCCTTCCGAGTTTGATATGTATTTTAAAGAACGTCAGGATGCGGCGATGACAGAAATAGATCAAGAAAAACTTGATGCGCGAATAGCCTTTTTGTATCAGGATGGATACAACGAACAACATTTCAGAAAATCATTTGACAAACTAGCTAAGACTGTTCGAGAAGCTAAAAAGCATAGTGCACGAGTCGTATTTGTTATTCCGGCAACTCTTATCCCACCGCAACCAGATGATTATCGGGTAACAGAAGCTCTGCAAAACGCTGCAAAAAAAGAAGGATATGAATTGTATGATTTTTCTGAAGCTATCACAGATCCGTCTTTTTATTACGATGTGGATCATCTTAATACAAAAGGTATAGAAAAATTTACAAAGGAATTTTTAAAGCCTGTACTTCATCAAAAATAAATTTATGGTACTATCAAAAGTATGAAAATTGTATTTTTCGAAACACAAGAATGGGAGCGTGAGATTTTACAGAGTCAGTTCCCTGATTGCGTTATGACCTCGGACAAACTGAATGAAGAAACAGTTTCTTCTTATCAGGATGCTCAAATAGTCTCATGTTTTATTTCTTCCAGAATCAACAGTTCGGTCATTGATCAATTACCACAACTTGTATACATTGCGACTCGATCAACAGGTTATGATCATATTGATATCGCTCATGCAAAAACCAAGAATATTGCCGTTTCCAACGTCCCCGAGTATGGAAGCGACACGGTAGCAGAACATACGTTTGGTCTCATTTTGAGTTTGACAAGAAAGATATATCAATCGGTTAATCAATCAAAGACGTTAAATTTTGCACATGATCAAATACGAGGAGTTGATTTGGCTCATAAGACTATCGGTATCATCGGAGTTGGTAAAATCGGTCATCGTGTTGCCCGTATAGCGCATGGCTTCAAGATGAATATTCTCGCCACAAGTAGATCTCAGAGGCAGGATCTTATTGATAAATATCAAATACAATACGTCTCGCTAGAAGAGTTGCTTGCTCAGTCTGATATCATTTCCTTAAATTTGGCACTTACTCCACAGACGAAACATACGATCAACATCGACAATATTCATTTATGCAAAAAAGGAAGCTATCTTATCAATACAGCTCGTGGTGGATTGGTTGAAACTGCCGCAGTGATGAAAGGCCTTGAACAGAATATTTTTGCTGGGGTTGGTCTGGATGTGTTGGAAGAAGAAAATGAACTTGGCGAAGAAGCTGCTATCCTTACCAAGGACTATCAAAATAAGGTAGATTTAAAAACCCTCGTGATGAATCATTTACTTATTAATCATCCACGGGTACTTATCACACCACATAATGCTTTTAATAGCCGGGAGGCTCTTATGAGAATTGTGCAAACAACTATTGGCAATATCCAATCATTTGTTTCTGGTGCACCGGTAAACACTTTGGCTGTATAAGCGATATGCTTTTATATCAACGGGAACGCTGGTTAATAGCACGATTTATTTTTGTTTTTTTATTTATCGGATTGGCATGGTTTCAATTTTCCTCTTCTTTTTATAACGTCAAATCCACCTACGCAGCCGGCACCCAATCAACAGATCCCAATTTGAAGATAGCTTTTAT
>CAZNUT010000047.1:0-7468 GCA_964576365.1 uncultured Gammaproteobacteria bacterium | reverse complement strand
GACCGTATAGTATATTGAAAAGGATAATGAAAAACACACTTTTTACCATTTAGCCTTTGAGGAAGAAATAAAAATATAGTTTTTAAGTAAAGTTTAATCATCCTCTTCTCCGTATACAAAATGTCTTATTGATTTTGTTGCACGAGATCGTCTACTTTTTATTGTACCTGGGGGTACTCCGAGCATCTCTCCAGCTTCCTCTGCTGTGTAGCCAATGATTTGGGTTTACAATGCGTTTCTAAAATCTGGATGTAGATTTCTTATACTTTGTCCAGTTTCTAAAAAATCTAAGTGTTCATCTGATCCAGGAATTAAAGTCGAATCAAGAAATGCAGTTCCTTCATTAAGGGGTTCAACCCTTCCTGAACCATGTTTTGGATTTACTTCTTTTCGTATTGCATCTATGTGCTTATGTTTTGCAGTGACACCAGTCCATGCGAGTGGGTTGCCGTTTCCGTCTAAATCGTCATAGTGATGTGAAGCCATATAAACATCTCCCAAAAGCGACTTAATTTCATCAGGTTCCGCATCTGGCAAAATCTTACGTAAATAAGCTTCAACATCATCTGTTTTTTTCTCCAAAAGTTCTGCTACTTTATTTTGCATAGGAAGAATTATATAGTGTTTATTCGAAATTACACTCTTTCTTGAGTTGTTCTCTCGATCTTCTTATTCGAGTTTTTACATAAGGCATTGATTGACCAGTTTGATCAACAATTTCTTGATAACTATATCCTTCAACATACAATCCAAGTTCTTGGTGTTGTGAAAAATCAATACTCTCAATTATAACGTGAGCGATTGCAATTTCATCAACACCCAATGGTGTATTTCCTCCACTCTCAAGAAATTGTCTTTGTAAAGTTGTTAGATTTTTTTCTCTGGCTTTATTTGCCTGAGTGCGGTCATCTGTCCGGGAAGCTATCACCCTATTCATCCACGTATTCTGATTTGAAAGTTCAGGTCTAAATCTGGTTCGGTTCATCCAAAGGGATTTTGCAGCTTCTTGTACAACATCCTCTCTATCTTGAGCTGATTCAAGCGCTGATTGATATTCAGCCTCATGTTGTAGATGGCTTAAAATTTTTGAGTAGTTATTATGATCAGAAAAATAAGTCTCGGTCATAAATATATAAATAATGTGTATATTTTACTATAAGTTAATTTGAAATGCCAGGATTGCAAAAAAAACTCTTTCAATTACAATATCTTCATGGCAGAGAAACAACAGACAGGTAGTTCAAACGAAATAGTCACCTTTTTTGTCGACATGGAGAAGAGGTTGCTAGAGAAGTGGTATAGCGAGGGCATTGTTCAAAAATATCTACAGAAAAATAATGACTCAAACAAATGTTTTTCCTTTCAGGATGGGCCAATAACTGCCAATAATCCCATGGGTGTACATCATGCATGGGGAAGAACCTACAAAGATTTGTGGCAACGATTTCATAATCTACTCGGTTATCGCCAGCGATTCCAGAACGGTTTTGACTGTCAGGGGTTGTGGGTTGAGGTCGAGGTTGAAAAAGAGCTTGGTCTCAAAACAAAAAAAGACATTGAAAATCTCGTGCCTGGAGATCGTTTTGCTTCCATAGCAAAATTTGTGCAACTTTGTAAAGATCGCGTCCATAAATACGCGGCTATCCAGACAGATCAATCCAAAAGACTAGGTTATTTCATGGACTGGGATCACTCTTATTTCACAATGAGTGAAGAAAATAACTTCATGATCTGGCACTTCCTCAAGACTTGTCATGAAAACGGCTGGATATATAAAGGTCACGAATCGGTTCCTTGGTGTCCCCGCTGTGAGACGGCCATATCTCAGCACGAAATGCTGACGGAAGATTATAAAGTAGTTGTTCACAAGGCTATTTATTTCGAACTGCCTATCGTAGGACGCAAAAATGAATATTTGCTTGTGTGGACAACAACACCCTGGACGCTTCCCGCCAACATAGCAGTGGCAGTAGATAAAAAAATCGAATATTCACTTGTCGAAGGCATGTCAGGTAACAGTTTCTGGCTTGCGAAGGACTTGGTTGAATCTGT
Source organism: uncultured Gammaproteobacteria bacterium (assembly GCA_964576365.1). Classification (GTDB taxonomy): domain Bacteria; phylum Patescibacteriota; class Microgenomatia; order UBA1406; family GWC2-37-13; genus CAZMJG01. Next base: position 5,416 of record CAZNUT010000047.1, on the reverse strand, counting down.
TTTTAAGAAAAATTACAAAAAAATAATCAAGACAGTAAACGGAAGCGAACTCGTGGGTTTGCATTATCAAGGGCCTTTTGACGAATTGGAGGTAGTTAAAAAAGCTGCTAAAACGCATCCTGATCATTTTCATACTGTGATAGCGACAGATGATACGATCATGCCCATATCAACCACAGAAGGAACAGGGCTTGTACATACTGCAGTGAGTGCTGGAACGGAGGATTTCAGGCTCGGAAAAAAATATGGTCTTCCAATGATACCTGTAATAGCAGATAATGCTGATTATCTTGATACACTTGATTTTCTTGCTGGTAAAAATGCAAAAAAACATCCAGAAATTATTTTTGATTACCTAAAAGAGAGGGAGCAAAAAGGAGAGAATTGGATTTTTGAAATTCATAATTATAAACATAGATATCCTGGATGCTGGCGATGTAAAGCGGAACTTGTGTGGAAGGTGGCAGACGAATGGTATATCGCGATGGATTCAAAACCAGTGAATAATGAAAAGGCAAAAGGTAACAAGACTGATGAAAGGACCCTTAGAGAGCGGATGATAGAAGTAGCAAAAAAAATAAAATGGATGCCGGAGTTTGGCCTTGACCGTGAACTTGATTGGCTCAAAAACATGCATGACTGGCTCATCAGCAAGAAAAACCGGTACTGGGGCTTGGCTCTTCCTATCTATGAATGTCAGACGTGCGGTACCTTCGAGGTGCTTGGCTCAAGAGAAGAGTTGAAAAAGCGTGCAGTCGAAGGCTGGGATACATTTGAAGGTCACACACCACACAAGCCTCACATCGATAAAGTAAAAATTGCCTGTTCAAAGTGTAACTCGACTCTTTCACGGACTGAAGATGTAGGAAATCCTTGGCTTGATGCCGGCATCGTGCCATATTCAACCATCACAAAGCACAATGAAGGTGCGCCGCTGTATCTCACCGATAGAGAAGAATGGAAAAAGTGGTTTCCAGTAGACTTCATCACAGAGTCTTTCCCTGGCCAATTCAAAAACTGGTTTTATGCTATGATCGCCATGTCAACTGTACTTGAAGACGCTCCTCCATTTCAGCATGTCTTAGGATTTGGTACATTGTTGGGAGAAGATGGACGACCTATGCACAAAAGTTGGGGAAATTCGATCGCATTTCATGAAGGTGCAGATCAGATAGGTGTTGATGTGATGCGCTGGATGTATTGTCGTCACAATCCAGCAGAAAATCTTCTGTTTGGGTATACACGAGCGAGTGAAGTGCGCAGATTATTTTATCTTCCTTTATGGAACAGCTTCAAATTTGTCCGTGATTATGCACTGGCAGATGGATATGCTCTGAAAGAGATCGATTTTCCTGCAGTTACCCATGTGTTGGATATCTGGCTGAGAGAACGCATGATGTGTGTCGAACAAGAAGTTGAGTCATCTTTGCGCACCTATGATGTTAAAACAGCCTCTCTTACTCTGGAGACATTTGTCCAGGATGTATCTACCTGGTATATCAGGCGGAGTCGTGATAGAGTAGGGCCGTCGGCTGAAGATAAAAAAGATAAAGATGCTTTTTATGATCTGATGTCTTGGGTTTTGGTGAGGCTTTCAATTATACTGTCTCCCATGTTGCCATTTCTTTCAGATGAGATCTATACGCATATCACATCCAAAGAATCGGTTCACCTCGCACAGTGGCCAGCTCAGCATACTGTGTCCGCCGACGAAGGAGTGATTGCAGATATGCAGATCGTTCGTTTGATCGCTGAAGGAGGTAATAGACGCCGAAAAGAAATTAAAATGAAGTTGCGACAGCCTTTGCCGTGTATTATCATCACAAGTAATAATGAACGATTATTTCAAAGTGCATCTTTACGTCCACAGTATGAAGAATTGTTGAAATCAGAATTAAATGTGAAAAAGATCAGGTACGAACTGGACAAAAAAAGTGAAGCAATTCAGGTCGAATATGATGCTACTCTTACCCCCGAGCTGATACTTGAGGGTGAGGTACGCGATCTTATTCGTACGATACAGCAGCAACGCAAATCGATGGGTGCCCAAATGTCAGATACCGTTTCGCTTACCATGCCAGAGCGCTTTGATTCTTATCGTTCGTTTATACAAAAGCAGGTAAATGCATCTCAAGTGTCGTTGGGAACCGAGCTGAAAGTAGAGCTGTCAATATGAATCTTGCCCTGCTTCTATCATCTCTTTTTCTTATTATATTTGGCTGTGTCAATCTCTTTGGCATCAGACCAGACTTATTGAGTAGACACCTGGTCATATTGCTTGTGGGTATTGTATTATATACACTTGTCAGACCATTCAGAACTCACTTTTTAAAACGTAATGCATTTGTTTTTTACTCCATTTCTTTGCTTGTGTTGGTTGGAACTTATTTTTGGGGAGTAGAGGTTCAGGGTTCTACCAGATGGATTGATGTATTTTTTTTCAGATTTCAGCCTTCAGAGGTGATAAAAATAATGAGTATTGTTTTTATCTCAGATTTATTTGCAAGATTCAGACCCCATCAATCACCACATGCCCTTCTCGTTAAAATCCTCACTATTGCTTTCATCCCTATTACATTCATCATTCTGCAACCAGATTTAGGCAGCGCAATCATTCTTTTTCTTATTATCGCCACTCTTGTTTTGTTTTCTCCAATCCCAAAAAAAATTATTCTTACGTTGGCTGTGATAGGTATACTCATTGCTCCTCTGGGCTGGTTTGGGTTGCATGATTATCAAAAAAATCGTATTACTTCATTTGTTTCGTTTAAATCGTCAGGAAAAGCTTCGTACAATATGGTTCAGGCAACAATTGCTATTGGCTCAGGTAAATTTACAGGAAAAGGGCTGGGGTTGGGAAAGCAGGCTAAATTGTCGTTTTTGCCCGAATATCATACTGATTTTGCATTTTCATCCCTTATAGAACAGTTTGGATTTCTAGGAGGGATACTGCTTTTTATATTATATGCGGTTCTCTTATTTAATCTTTTTTGGTCTATCACAAAGGTGTGGGGCAAGCAGGATGAAGCCTCAAAATACCAATTTTTTTATCTCATTGGGCTTTCAGCATTTTTTACTTTTCAAATGATAATTAATACTGGTATGAATTTAGGATTATTGCCTGTTACAGGGATCACTCTACCCTTCATCTCCTACGGAGGATCCTCTCTACTCATATCGATTTTAGGCCTTGCGCTTATTCCTTAGGGCGCTTCTATTCAGCTACTCAACGATCTGCAAGCTCAACAAGAGATTGTTCATTTTTTGACGGAAAAATTGTGACCCATATACCACAGGTTGTCCAAATAGTGTTTTTTTAATGTTTGTTATATCTTAATCTAGCTCAACATGCAATGCGTACTTTTATCCATTGCATCTGAGTTAAAGATTCGATATAATGTGCGAATGTCTCAGATCGCAGTAGTGGCTATAAGTGGAAAGCAGTACATCGTCAAAAAAGGAGCTGAATTGGTCGTAGATCAGGTTCCTTATGAAACAAACGCCTCATTTGAGGTACCTGTTTTGATGACCTACGATATCGAAAAAAATGTATGCGATATTGGTGCTCCAGAATTAAAAACAAAAGCAAAAGTTGATGTTATCGAGCATATGAAGGGCGAAAAAATACGTGTTGCAAAATTTAAAGCAAAAGTTCGTTATCGAACAGTAAATGGTTATCGTCCAAGTCTATCAAAATTAAAGATTGTAAGTTTTTAAGTTATGGCACATACCAAAGCACAGCGCGCAGTCAAAGGCAATAGAGATTCTATTTCAAAAAGACTTGGTGTAAAGCTCTACGGAGGTCAAGCAGCAAAGCCAGGTAATGTTATTGTTCGTCAACGTGGAACCAAAGTTGGCGCTGGAGAGGGCGTTTTGCTTTCTACTGATTTTACTCTCATTGCGTTACAAGAAGGTATCGTGACATACTATCAACGACAAGGTAAGAAATACGTGAAAATCACACCATCTGCATGAACACACGCGTTCAAGCGCTTTTTGAATCATTTAATAAGGAGTCTGATCGTCTTCGTCAAGCATTCATTATTGAAAAACTCCGCAAAGAGGAAGATATTCCCGTAAAAGAAATTGCTCAAAAAATAAAAAAACATTCGACACATGTTTCGCATTTGCTTCGTGTCGTCAAGTTACCTGAGATAGTTATTGACGGGTATTATAGCAATCAGATTTCATTTGCACATTTGATCATATTATCCAGACTTGATGTACATGATCAGATAGTTGATGCATATGAAGCAATATTGACAAAGTCATTGTCAACTGCCCAAACTGAAATATTGATTCGCAGGATGAAGCATAAAACTGAAACTGTTGGATCATTGCTTTCATCAAACATATGTGATCAGCTTATTGCTCAAGCAAAAAAGCAATACCCAGGCATACAGGTACATATTTATCAGTCGCAGATACGAGGAAAAATAATACTTGAGTATCGGGGTGAAGCCGAGAAATCGAGTGAGTTTATACAGGAGATGTTGAGACGAATCACTGGTAATACACAAAAAGGAGAGGTTTTACAGCCTCAAGAGTTGATGATTCTTGAATAAAGCTATGCGAGTGTGCGGCAAAAGCGTTTCTTCATTGCGTAAATTTAACGGAAACGGATTTTTGATAAAACCAACTTCATCTGCAGGGAAATATCTGAAAAATACTTGTCCGATTACGCTTGTAAATTTGATTGGTCCAAACTCCCGTGAGTCAGACGAACGAGGTCGATTGTCTCCCATCACGAATAAATAGTCATTGGGGACCTCTACTGGTTGATTTTCTTTTACAAATCCTTCAGGCATAACGTGTGTAGCATCGGATATATATCCTTCATTCAGCTTAATGCCATTTACATACACTTCTCGATCAGAAATCATGATCCTATCGCCAGGGAGGCCTATAATTCGTTTGATATATTCGATATCTGGATTTCGAGGCGATCTGAACACAATTACATCTCCTCTTTGAGGTGATCTAAATCTGTACGTCACTTTGCTTGTAAAAATATAGTTGCCATTATGAAACGTGGGCTCCATGGATGCTCCCTGCACCTGATTTGGTTGTGCAATAAAAAGGTATACGACTATAAAAAGCGACCCTACAAATACTATTGTCTCCATGATTTCCATCAGAAAGACAATTATGCCTTTTAAAATCCACATCCCTTCATTCTAGAGAAGTTGGTGTCTAAAAACAACCAGAGCATATAGTATAATAATTGCACTTGGCTGTTAGGCTCAGTTGGTAGAGCATTCGATTCACATTCGACTGTCAAGCAGCACGCATAGCTCAGTTGGTAGAGCATTCGATTCACATTCGAAAGGTCTCTGGTTCAAGTCCAGATGCGTGCACAGATTTGGTACCGTTCACAAAACGGTTGGTAGTTTTTAAAAAATGACTGGTAGGACGC
>CAZNUT010000046.1:3832-7542 GCA_964576365.1 uncultured Gammaproteobacteria bacterium | reverse complement strand
ATCCTTATGGAGATTTTCCTTGTTATGGAGCTCCAACACCTGCTGATGGTGCAAGTCTGACCTGTCGAGTACGAGCTGAGGATGCGTATGGGACAGATTCCCACTCCACAAGCTGGGTGAGCGCAACTGGTACCTGCCCGACCTCTACACCGACGCCTACATTTACTCCTTCCCCGACCCCAACCAACACACCAACACCAACACCAATTCCTTAATATCACATAAACATTTATTCTGGATCAATTACGATATATCAAATGTTTTTTAAAAAAATTCTGGATTTCTATTTAAAACTGTTACATGTGTATAAATATATGATAAAATATATCAATTATTGCATTGCTATATATGGATAAATCACCTAAGTATAAAATTGGAGATACACTCAGCACTAAACACTATGCAGATCAAACACCCTTGCAAGGAATATGTGTAGATATTTTAGGCGAAGATTCTTTTTATTATGTGCTAAATGACATAATAAATCCTGATGGAAAACTGCCCCGTTCTTTATTACGCTCAACTCGGAAAACAGTTCATGAATTAAAGATAACAGGAGTAATCCCATCCGAAACACTTGAAGAGTTTATGAGCAAATAAATATTGTATATTTCTTGTTGTCGACACAATAAATCTATTCTCAAAATAATCTCTCTATAATAAACAAACACTTCTTTTAACTGAACACCTCCAATCCCACCTACTGACTGGTCTATCACTCTGAACTTCTAACTCACTCACTTTACAAACAGATTTTTACCCATTATCTTTTCACTATTAACTAGACCTAACGAGCTACTTTATAAACTTTATAACTTTAAAAACTTTATAAACTAACTAACGGGCTGAATTGCTAAGTCCCTGAAGAGCTAAAGTACTGTATAATAACATCCATATGTCAAACCTTATTCTCATCCGTCATGGAAAGTCTGAATGGAACGATCTTGGCCTTTGGACAGGCTGGACTGATATTGACCTAAATGTAAAAGGTCGTGAAGAGGCGCAAAAAGCCGCTGATGTATTGCGTGATCTGAAGCCAGATCAGGTCTTTGTCTCTGATCTCAAACGTGCACAGCAAACCTACGAAGAAATAAAAGTAAAAAATAACTGGCAGGATATTCCTGTCACTATCGCTTCCCAAATCAAAGAACGCCACTATGGCGATCTTGCCGGAAAAAATAAATGGAAAGTGAAAGAAGAATATGGAGAAGAACAGTTTATGAAGTGGAGAAGAAGTTGGGATTATCCTATCCCAAATGGTGAATCACTCAAAGATGTCTATGCACGAGTCATTCCATACTATGAAAAAGCTATTGAACCTCTTCTCAAGCAAGGAAAAAACATCCTCATAGCCGCGCATGGCAATAGTCTTCGAGCGCTGGTGAAATATCTGGAACATATTTCCGATGAAGATATACCAAAGATTGAAATCGGCACAGGTGAGGTATACGTCTACGATATTGACTCCGAAGGAAAGGTGAAAGGAAAAGAAATCATATCCTCCAATCCCGACAAACTGAAAGTGTAAAAAAGAGACCACTCATATTCAATTACTAATGTCTGTGCGAAATAGGTGGCAAGGAGAAAGGATCCAGGCAGTATAACGTTTATGACTTAGAAGCGCATTAGCTAAAAGCTGTCACCTAAAACCAAACACCTCACGCCTTACACCTTAAATCTAACACCTGATTTGATACTACCTTTTCGTAAGTAGCATGTTCACGCGCTGTAGATCTTCTTCAGGACTTTAATTCCTTCCCAAAACATATCTGCATCCATATTTTCATTTGGTCCGTGGATGTGATCGTCCGACAACGTGAATCCTGTAAGAACAATAGGCTTTCCAAAAAGCCTTTGCAGGATTTCAGCTACCGGGATAGATCCACCCGATCTTCCAATGACCGTCTCCTGGCCAAAATGATCAGCCAATATCCGACTCACTTTTTTCGTCCATTGTTGCGTAAAATCTGCAGAAAATGGATCTGTTGCCGAAAGAGTCTGTAGTGTATATTTCATGCAATCTGATACATTTTTTGCGATAAATCGGATGACTTTTTGCTGAATATCACTCGCTTTTTGATCTGCTACCAACCGGAATGAAAATTTGACACGAGACTCATGAGGAAGCACTGTTTTCTCACCAGGACCAGTATAACCAGACTCGATACCATGAACTGTGAACGACGGCAAAAGAGTAGTGGCGAGATGGACTTTTGATATACCATCAATCTTCTGAACTCCGAATGTTTCCATCTCGCTTTGAAGAACCGCATCCTCTGGACTAAATCTGGCAAAATGATATAGCTCGTCTGAGGAGTACCGCCTGACATCATGATAAAAATCAGGAATACGTATGCGTCCCGAACTTTCATCTACCATTTTTGATAACAACCGAAACATATGTATATTCGCATCCGGAGCAGCATTGCCATATACACCAGAATGCAGGTCGCGCTTGCCTGCACTCAGGATAAGTTCAAAATACACGAGTCCCCGCAAACTGGATATGATCTGTGGCACACCTTTTGCATACATTTCAGTGTCAGTGACCAAAAACACATCACATGCAGACAGAATTTCTGACTCTGATTTTAACATTGTCTCAAGTCCTGAACTTCCAGCTTCCTCCTCACCTTCAAGAATAAAGACAATTCGGTTTTTTAACTCACGTTCACTAATAAGTTGCTTGCAAGCGGTGATATTTTGAACTATATGTCCTTTATTATCCGCCACACCTCTCCCGAAAAATGTTCCATCTCGCTCATCAAATTGAAATGGTTTAGAGTTCCATTCAGCCTCATTGCCAGCTGGCTGTACATCATAATGCCCATATATACCAATCGTATGGGTGAATGACGATGGTGTGTATGTAGCAATGATGAGTGGGGCGTGAGGACGATGTATATTGTCGATCAATTTGACACTGAATCCTGCCTCGCTTAGTAACTTTTGTAAAAAATGGACCGTCTTATCCATATCATCGTGATATTCAGCAGACAAAGAAATGGATCGAAAAGATACAAGCTTTGCGAAAATTTTTAAAGCGTTCTGGTGATCGTCTGACATATTTGCTATTATATCAGCATGAAAATCATTCCAACTCTACTCACTACCAGCCCCGAAGAATTTATCCAGCAAATGCAGGTATTCCAAAAATACTTCGATCGTATCCAGCTCGATGTCGCAGATGGCATTCTTGTCCCAAATTGTACGACTACAATAGAGGAGATGATATCTCTCATTTCTGATAAAAAAGTGAATGTTGAAAAAAATGTGATCTTTGATTTTCACTTGATGGTGAAAGATTTTGAGATAGAACTCGAAAATATTAAAAAACTGACATCCTTAGGTATGAGAGTAAATCTAACCCTTTTGAATGCAGGCTTGCACCCTGATATTGAAAAAATACAAAACACATGTCCATTTACTATCGGCCTTGATATCTTCCCTCAGGTTCAGATTAACGAGATAGTCAATCAATACGATCTAAATCGTATCATATCAATGCAAATCATGACCGTAAATCCTGGGTTTCAGGGATCGCCTTTTTTGCCAGAAATGCTACAAAAAATAGAACAACTTCGAAATCACTACTATAACCATGAAATTATGATAGACGGAGGAGTAAATGAGAAGAGTATCCCGGTCATAAAAAGTAAAAAATATCCACCTGATCTTCTATGCGTCGGCAGCTACCTGACAAAAGCTCC
>CAZNUT010000046.1:0-3732 GCA_964576365.1 uncultured Gammaproteobacteria bacterium | reverse complement strand
TAAAACCAGATGTTATGCGCAGTTGCATACATCGGCGCACGTGGATCACGAAGAAGAAAGAGCTGCCAAAGCTGGGATGCTGTGATACCTTCCCGACAACCGAAACAATAACAATCAACATCTAACACTTCATCAATATGCTTGATTTTTCGCAAAGAAAGCCTGCCTTTTTGCGTATATACCACTCTGTGTCTAGCTTCGCGCGTCGGGATGACACAATCAAACAGATCCACTCCGCGCTCAACGCCTTCAAATATATCCCGCACCTGACCAATACCCAGAAAGTGTCGGGGCTTCTCATCAGGCAAAATTGGAATAATCCAATCTAAAATAGCGTGTACCTCTTCCTTGAATTTGCCCAGACTTCCGCCAAGTCCATACCCGGGCACATCGCGAGTCGCCAGAAATCTCGTAGATTCTTCCCGCAAGTCACGGTACTCGCCACCCTGCACGATACCAAAAAGAGCTTGTCGGTCTTCATAGCCTTTATGAGCTTTTATACACCTGTCAAGCCACCGATGTGTACGTTCCATAGAATGACGCGTATATTCTTTTGAATTAAAAGGAGAAGTACATTCATCAAAAGCAAACATGATGTCTGCGCCTATTTGGTGCTGGTAGTCCATAGAGGTTTCAGGGGAGAGAGTCACCGGCCGTCCATCAAAAGTAAAAGACGCACCCTCTTCTGTCAAGACAACCTCCTCGTTTATATCATCAATCGCGATATCAGCACCTGGTACTTTTCCTGCATTCTTACCCACATGATGTTTTTTGCCAAATCCAAGAGAAAAAACCTGAAAGCCTCCACTGTCAGTCGCGATTAGCCTACCTTGCAGTCCCATATACTTATGAATACCTCCTTTTTTTACAATGTCTGGGATCAGTTGTTGAGTAAGAGTATGGTAGGTATTTACAATAAGATAAGGACAGGGAAGTTCTGGCCAGAGTTCACGGGGGATACAGCGTATTTCCCCTTCGGTAGCCACGATCGCAAGTTCCGGCGTCTCAATCTCACGAGAACCTGAGCTAAAAATACCACATCGAGCCTGGTTTTTAGAGGATTGATATGTTTTGTGCCATTTAATCATGGGAATAGTGAATATTATATCTTTTGCGCTGAGAGAAGCAAGGTAGAGTAGACAGGGTAGAGTCCTCTCGCCCGCTTTGTATTTTGAGATTGACCACCTCTCCCCTACTCTTATTTTAAAAAAAATAACTTCACAAATATATTTTTTCTTGTTTGAAAAAAATGTGAAATGCGGCAAAATTTATAAAGAAAAAAATGAGACAAAAATTCCCGCATAAATCCCGATTTTACCTCATTTTTTGACCTTTAACGACGTATAATTATTTTGCTTATTACGAACTGAGCTTTTATTAAATATTTTTTAATCTTTATTTTAAACTTCTACAACAGCCTAAACTTTTCCTTTTTACCTTTTCACTTTTAACTAATCTCTCCACTCCCCCGCACTCCCCCAACCTCTCCCCCGAAATATTTAACGACGTCTATGTGTCAGATGATCGAGTGCTCAGTCATCCAGTAACTCAGTTACTAATGAATCAGTGAATTGAGCATGACAAATTTCCAAGTAACAATTTCCAACTTCTCATTTTTAATATCTAATTACCAACGACTAATAACCCTATGCGAAATAGGTGGCAAGGAGAAAGGAATCTGGCAGTGTGCATATGATTCTGAACGTATAGTTTTGTCTATCAATAAAAAGGCAGTTGTAAATAAGTACTATGTACTTTGCACAAAAAGGCGCACACTGACAGGAATGAATCCTTGACAGAATCTATTTCGCATAAATATAGAATTTTCTCCTAGTTCATGCTTGACTTTAAGGAAGTAGATTTTTGATGAGTGAAGGCTTGGCAAAAAATCCTGAAACGTCTGCAAAAGTAGACGCTCCATCTCCATTAAAATCAAACGGTAACATCCGATCAAATGCTACTTCATTTCCCTCTCGCGCAAATGTAACAAAAGTCTGACGGGGCAAATAATTCGGCTTCAATAAAACTGCACGGTATTTTTTTCCAAGTGCAATATTCTCAACTTCATCGATTCTCCCCTCCCCTGATATGATACGCAAACCGGTATACGTAAACACAAGTTGTTCATATTCATCAAAAAGCTGGAGCTCAAAATCATCTCCTGAGCTTTGGATTTTTGGAAAAAGTGATGCATTAATACTTAAAGATGGTAACGGAACTATTGAAAACTCCCAATTTTCACTTTGCAAAACAGGCTTTCCTTTTTTTAACAGTGTAAATTTCGCAACTTTATCCCCGCTTGTTGAAGAGGTGTTTATATATACATCAAAAACTCTGTCCTGATTTGGCTTTATGCGGCCTAAATCGGAAATGAGATATGCAGTTCTTTCAAGCCCTTCAATAGCAATTTCATATCCACGCCCGTCTTCCCAGATTCCCTGGCCGGTATTTTTGAGTTCAAACTGAAAATGATAGGTAGAGTTTTGTACTATTTCTTTCGGAAGATTAAAAGTAAACAAGCCTTTCTCGTCTTGCACCGGCTCACCAGTAACTTTTTTCATGTTTTTAACCGTTTCATATACAGGATATACCCCTCCATTGCCCTGCCTGACCCATGAAAACTGCAAAAAAGGCTCTGTTTGATAATTGAGAATAAAGGGAGTCACCGCTTTCACCAATGGATCAGGAAGCCACACATATTGAAAGGCATTTTGAAAATTGGCAGCCACGGCATCATCGCCTATTTTGTGTGCATCCCATCCCGTTTCAGTAATGAAAACCGGCAACTCTTTCACGCTCAGCTTATTGAGAAGCTGCATCTCCCATCGATAACTGCGTACCGTTCCCTGGCCGGAAGCATTGGATGGACCGGCAAATGCTGGATTAGGATATGAATGAGAGCTCCATCCATGAAACAACTCATTCATATCACTTGCTCCTACCCGCTCAACAAGCCCCTTAATAAAATTGCCTGCATCTTCATAAATAGGTAGTCTTGAAGGAGCTGCTGTATCAAGACCTGCAGGCATGATGACATAATCAATGTGCGATCTTCGTAGCTGTCGGGCAAAATGTTCTGCAACCTGCGCATAAGTCGCAATATCCACTTCACCCCCCCACTCGCTGGCATGATTGGGTTCGTTAAATAAAATTATGTAACGATTTTTGACAACCCAGTTGAGTTTGTTCAAAAAATCTACCCAGGAATTGGCATCTGTACTTTTGGGACGACGCCAACTAGCCCCTTCAGGCTGTGTAGCCAGTCGAATGATCGGGATAAGTCTTTTTTCACGCAGTTTATCAAAAATACCCTGCCATTTATCAACATTCCGGTCATTCTCCTGAATGACCAATGTGATATACCCCCATTCTCCTCCATTGCTATTAATCAAATCCAGCGCCCGGTCAATATCTTCATCTTGGGGTGTTGCCAGATGTATGCCGAACTTATTGTTGGGAATGTCTTGCGCTTTGGTAAAAGGGACAAAAGTTAACAGTGAGATAAAAATAATATTGAAGCTCAATAGAGCCATAAAAACCTTCATATCTATTAAGTATAAATGAAGAGATTCAAGGAGTAGTTGCTAATTTTCAAATGACAATTTCCAATATACAATTTCTAGTCTCTAATATCTAACGACTCGGCAGGTGTCACGAGTGGAGGGTTCCCATCACGTGCGCAATCGAGCGAGCTTGCGGGAGCGAAGTGAGCACTGATGGGAGGATAACGAG
>CAZNUT010000045.1:0-8022 GCA_964576365.1 uncultured Gammaproteobacteria bacterium | reverse complement strand
TCTCCAACTCCGAAGATGTAGCCAAGAAGTTTGGCCATAAAATAAGAAGAAACAAGAAGTACAAAACCTACAATTCCTGCAGTAATTTTTTGTTTTCCGGCAGAAACTTTGTCTGGACTGCCACCAGACATCAATACATCATATCCCCCCCAAACGATAATACCAAAAAGAATAATTCCCGCAAGCGGGATAAGAAACGTGGTGATTTTTCCGACAAGGTCAGTGATGTTATTTATGCCCACCAGTGGTCCACTTATGGTCACTGGCTTTCCTGGTATCGAACCTGATGGACCAAGATTACCTATGCTAAAAGATTGGGCTAATGGATGCATAAACTAAATTTATTTTGCAAAAACTTCTCCAGTGAATCTGAAAAAAACTAATAGAGAAACTGCAAACGAAAATATACTAATCATTCCCAATATCAGTCGTGAGGATATGTGTCGTTTATGATATCTGACAATTCGCTCATGATCTAAAGGAGTATGATTTTTTTTCATATATTAAACACTTGTCATTTGTGTTCCAGATGAGTCATTTGCACCCGTTTGTGGCTGCTGAGGAAAAGATTGTTGCTGAGGCATCTGTGGGGTTTGTACAGGCTGTAGTGGTGCCTGAGTTGGTGTCTGACCCGTCGGCCCTCCGTTTGTATTCGCTACTGCTCCTGCCTGAGCGACTGGATTTGTTTGCACTGGTTTATCAAGTATTGCTTTATTTTCAGGCTTCAAATCACCAGGTTGCACCTGACCCTTATCATTCATCACTTCTTTTTTTACATCGCCAGCAACTTCTTGCAGCTCTCGAGATGCACATTTGCTACAGATTATAGTTGCATTTTTTATGATATCTGTCGTGAATCTGTTTGCACATTTTTCGCAGAAAAATGTTTTTCTTTTTTCGTCTGATTTTTTGCCTACACCACGCTCTATTCTCTCAACATTAAAAATAAATTCTTCTCCGTCATAATCTACGATGAGTGTATCTCCAATTTTTATTTTTTTGGAAATAATCAACTCTGAAATCGGATTTTCTATCTGTTTTTGAATAGCGCGCCTCAATGGTCGAGCACCGAAAATAGGATCAAATCCTTCACGAACAACCTGTTTCACTGCCGAATCTGTGATAGAAAAACCCATCTCCTGCTCTTCAAGCAATTTGCTCAAACCTTTTAGCTGAAGTTTTACGATCGAGATCATATGTATAAACTTGAGTGGCTCAAACACGATTACCTCATCAAAACGATTCACAAGTTCAGGACGGAAAAATTTAAGAAGCTCACTCATCACTTTGTCTTTGATGATGTCGTATTTTTTCTTATCGGTCTCTTGCTCTACTTTTTCTTTTTCGGCTAGCTCTTTTTCAAGTGGGAAATCTTTACCAAAATATTCACTTAAGGTCTGCTTATGCCAAATAATTTCTGTAGTATTTCTCCACCAGATATCGTTACCGACGATTACAACCTCTTTGCCGGCTGGAGAAAATGTATGTATATCCCAGTGAGTCACTGGAAATTGCGCTTCCTTTTCAACAGTCTGACCCGCAAAGTAATCTTTTAAAAGACCGGTCTCCCAATCGGCAGAATTTTGTTTTCTTCTCCAAAAACGTTCCTTGTAGGTGACTATCTCTTTTTCATCCGGTGTAAACGTATGTGTTTTTAAGCGAATCGTTGGTAATTGCTCATCTGGAGCATCCGGCAAAGCATTTATCACAATTTGATCCTTAAAATACTCAATTAACCCCTGCGTATTCCATACCTTCGCTGTTGTTGCGCTGCGGACATATACTATATTTCCTTTGGTAATCATCTCGAGTCCTTGAGGAGAAATAGCATGTGTATCATAACCAAATGTGGGAAAATGAGTAGCCGCTGTCTGATATTCAGTTCCTTCCTTATGGGATTCTTCTGTCTTTTTCTCTTCAGAATCTGCAGGCTTATCCTGCTTTTCACCTTCTTGCTTTTCCTCATCTTCATTTTTCGCTCCTTCAAGTTTTTGCCCAGCAAAATAATCAGACATCATATGATCATTCCATACTGCTTGAGTAGTCGAAGTTTGGCCTTGCTGATTGGCTTCTGATGACGGCTGGGTCGCTGGGTCGCTGAGCTGCTGCTTGCCCTCCGAAGAGGAGGGAGTCGCTTGTGGCTGATTCATCTGAGCTATCTGCACTCCATCACGCTCAAAATATTTATTGCCGATGCTGAGAATTTCACGTCCTCGAGGAGTAAATACATAGGTAGAAACCATTGTGGGTTCATTGACTTCATTTTTCCCGCTCTTCAATAACTCTTCTTGAATGAGACGGGTGCCGATATTTGACGTACAGATGATGACCGTATTTTTAAATGAAATTGTCCGGCCTTTATTATCGGTAAGTCTGGCATCATCAAGAATTTGCAGCAAGATATTAAAAATGTCTGGATGTGCTTTTTCGACTTCATCAAACAATACTAAGGAATATGGTTTTCTCCTCACTGCTTCGGTCAGCTTACCACCTTCTTCAAAACCTACATAGCCAGGCGGTGGACCCAATAGTTTTGCTACTTCGTGTCGCTCCATGTACTCAGTCATGTCAAAACGGATGACTGCATCTTCTTCATCAAAAAGTACTTCGGATAATGTTTTGGCAAGTTCGGTCTTTCCTACACCAGTAGGGCCTAAAAATACAAAACTACCAATAGGTCTGTTATTTGATTTTAAACCAGCTCTTCCTCGGCGGATAGCTTGAGAAACTGCCTTCACAGCTCTCTCCTGATCAATCATACGCCCATGAATAATATCCTCAAGATTCACCAGCCGATCGCCTTCGGAAGTAGAAATTCGCGAAATAGGAATACCTGTACGACGGGCAATAATATCTTTTATGATTTCTTCAGTAACTTCGGTTGTGGCTTGAGCTTTTTTCATATTATATTCATCTCTTTTTTCATTGAGTTTTGCCGTCGCTTCATCAATCTTTGAGTTGATGATGCGTACACGGACTTTTTCACCCTGAGCTTCATGCTCCTGCGCTTCTTGCTTTAATCTTGCTATCTGATCTTCAATGGATTTTATTTCTTCAGGTAGTGAAATAAGAGGAAGACGTACTGATGCTGCAGCCTCATCCATAAGATCGAGACCTTTATCTGGCAAAAATCTGTCGCCAATATAACGTTTCGACAATTTGACTGAAAGCTCCAAAACAGGATCTGGAATTTTGACCTTATGAAATGCCTCATATCTATCACGTGCGGCCTTGAGCATCTTGATAGCTGCTTCAACGGATGGTTCAGGCACAACAACTGTCTGAAATCTCCGCTCAAGCGCAGCATCTTTTTCAATATATTTACGATATTCTGTGATAGTTGTAGCTCCTATGAGCTGTACTTCTCCTCGTGCAAGAGCAGGCTTGATGAAATTAGAAGCATCAAGAGCGCCATCGCCACTCCCTGCACCCATCATAGTGTGCATTTCATCGATAAACATGATGATCTGACCTTTTGCTCCTTTAAGTTCATCAACAAGAGCCTTCATGCGTTCTTCAAACTCACCTCGGTGAGAAGCTCCTGCAACCACACTAGTAAGATCAAGAACCATTATTCGTTTTCCCAATAAACTCTCAGGTACTTGCTTTGCAACTATGCGCTGAGCCAGACCTTCGACTACTGCTGTTTTTCCGACACCTGGCTCACCAATGAGTGCAGGATTGTTTTTGATTCTTCGGGATAAAATATGCACAACCCGCTCGATAACATCAGATCGCTCGACAACTGGATCAAGAAGTCCTTCTGTTGCTTTTTGGGTAAGATCGATCGTATACATCTGTAGCGCGGTACGTTCTTGTTTTGCGTGTTCTTTTGAAGCCTCCGAGCCATTCCATGCAAGAGATTCAGATTTTCCAGTAACTTTTTTGTACAACTCCTGTTTTTGCAACCCTAGTTTGGTGAGCACTCTGGCGCCTACACCTTCTCCCTCTTCAACTAGCGAAATAAGCAAATGCTCAGGGGAAATAAATTCATAACCGAGTTTGCGAGCGATCAGCAATGAGTCACTTGTAATTTTTTTGACACGAGGTGATATTTGAGGTGGCGCTATACTGTTTTCTTTTTTGTATAATTTGGCAAGCTCCTGTTGAATAATCTGCGGCTGGATCTTTAAATCAGTGAGAATCTTAAATATTTCACCATCCAGTGTTAATCCGTGCAACAAATGTTCGCTATCGGTATACGTATTTTTTAATTCCTTGGCCTTTTTGTCCGCCTCAAGAAAAACTTTATTTGATCTTTGAGTGAGATGCGTCATGACATCTAACTCATTGCGCTTTTCATTGGTGATATTTGATTGCAAAGCCGTTGGTTTGATAGTAGGTGGCACTGATTGATTGGATTGCTGTCCAACGTTCTGAGTTTGCATATTTCCAACTGTCTGAGTGATTGAGCTTCTGTCACTCTGAATAGCTGAGTTATTAAGCTGCTGAGGAGTTGAACCATTATTTACAACAGTCTGCTGACCAACACCCTGTCCCCCTGTATTTCCAGCTTGCTGAGAGATTGAGCTTCTGTCACTCTGAATAGCTGAATTGCTGAATTGCTGAGGCACTGAGTTGCTGAGTTGCTGATTATATACCCGTTGTTGCATAGGAGGGACAACAGGAGAACCTATATTATTTGTATACATTGCATTTGCCGGAGGAGAACCAATCCCATTGTAAGGAGCTGCTCCTGATGGCGTTGAACCGATTCCATTATATGGTGTACCACCACCTGGAGTCGCACCAATACCATTGTATGATTGTCCTGAACCAGGATTGCCTATTCCGTTATAGGATTGTTGTTGTGACAAAACCGCACCATCGGAATAAGATGGCATGACAGGATTGCCGACAGCTGACATAGTATGTTGTTGTCCAGTTGGAGCGCCATAAGCCTGACCTGCCACCACCGGTGGATTGTACCTGTCTCCTGTTGCGTTTTGAGAGTTTACAGGAGCCCCTGCAGCACCGTTTGCATTTGTAGGCTGCTTGCGTATAAAATCAAATATGGCCATAAAATCATTATGGGGAAGTATGAATCAAAAGTCAACATTGAAAGGGATTTATATTTTTATGATGGTTATTTTGCTGTTTCTTTTTGTCCATCAGAATACATTTGCGCAGATACAGAATAATGGTAATCCTGACAGCATGACTCAAGATCCTGGAACAAATGATGGAGTATCGGCAAATAGAATGCAAGAGATACGGAAAAAAATTCAGGAAGCAATCAGAAAGCGTAATGCACAAGCGATTGGCGAAATTTATTATATATTTTTAGGGGTACCAAATACTTCAATTACACCGTTTGTTTCACCCGTACCACTAACAGTTTTTCCGTCACTCAGCCCGACAAGTATTTTTCCGACTCCCACCTATGCTCCTCCTCAACCCTATCTCGGCCAGATTCGCTACTATCGTCAATGCTCGCCGGAAAATAAAAACGCAGTAATGCGTCAAGGTTGTACACTGTGCAATGCCGGCTGTGGCATAACAGCAACAGCAACCATCGCAAGCACTCTTCTGAATGATCCTGCTTATACACCTATTCGGATGCTAAGCATATATAAGGCAAATAATTATTATGTCCAATGTGATGGTACATCGATTGTGGATTCATTCTCATTTTTTAAAAAATTAAGCAGTTCTGGGACACAGGGAGCATTAAAAATTCAAACCACAAATGATTATATTTTTCGTGGCCAGGCTTTTGCATATCATCAGGCTGCTCCGTATATCAAACAGTATACAGATGCTGGCTGGATGATCGTGATGCTCGCAAAATTTAATAATATCGGCCACTTTGTAGTGATTACCAATGTCGATGGCAATAATAATTTCACGGTGTACGATCCCTACTACGAATCAAATATGACAACACAGCCAAACACAAACTATATGAGGTACAAGACGCCTGATGCGATTTATAGGGCGGCTTTTGGAGTCAAACGGATCAATTAAATAATTATAAATATCTCATTTCGAATCAGAAGTCACGCTCATCGTCATGCTGAATTCGCCTGCCCTCCTCTGGAGGGTTTCAGCATCCTGTTAAACTAAAGATCCCTGTCTGCCGGCAGGCAGGCCGAAACAAGTTCGGGATGACGATTTCTGCGTAAGTCCTGTTAATATATAACTGTCGCGAGTGAAGGGCACCGGCAGCGCGCAGAATTTTTCCAGCCTGCCGCCGGTTCGAGCACTGACGGTATGAAGCGAGCGACAAACATGATTGAAAAACTAAAATGGAATTCATACATCAATACAAAAAAATCCTGTTCGTTTCTCTTGGTATTTCACTCCTAGTGATTTTGATCCTTTTATACGTCTTCACTCGAACATCAGCACCCCCCAATAATACAAATAATCTTTCGCCTACTATTTCTTCTCCTGAAGAAACAACTATCACCCTCGAGCCTGCAGTCCAGACCGGGGCTCGCGATGACAATCCCACTGCAGAAGAGCTGGAGAAAACAAATCAGGCTTTTGAACTGCGCAACAGACTGCCATTTGATGGTGGCACTTTCTTTTTGAGTTACAATTATACGGATGACGTATTTGAGGTGAAACTGAGCGAACCCAAAGAACAATCTCGAGAAATATTTACCAGCTGGCTGCAAACGAACTATCCAACCATTGGCTTGACGAGATTTGTTGTAGTGGAGTAGCCAAAACGATAATCAGACGACAGAAAACAGTTTTGTATACGTCATCCTGAACTTGCTTGTCCGCCGATGAGGTGGGTTTCAGGATCTGGTCAACTAGTCTGTTAGTTGTCATTGCGAGGAGCAGTGTTTGTGTGACGAAGCAATCTCCTCATTGTCATTCTGAGCAAAGCGAAGAATCCAGTGTTTTTAATCCTGGATGCTTCGGTTTCACCTCAGCATGACAGCAAAAAAACGTTATACAGACAACTTGATAAACCTGACAAACTTGAAAACTACCTTATGACTTTATGAACTTTAAAAACTTTATAAACTGATGTGAAATTTCTTTTCTTCACCATAACCATTTCTTTACTTTTCCTCAATTCAACAGTATTTGCATGGGAGCCGGGAGAAAAATCTCCTTATCATAAAACTGAGTACGATGCTCATATCAGAAAGAAAAATGCTGAAGCGATAGAAAAAATCTATGAAATATTTGGATTTGGTCAACCTCGCGAAAACACTCCTACTCAGCCCATTCTACCTAGTCAGCCAACCGGAGCGACACCAATCGTGACTAGTGGACCTACTCCCCCATTTAATCTTCCACCGGATCAAAGCTTCCTCGCACTTAACGAATTACACAAATATGTATCAGCAAAATTAAATATTCCACTGTGTGTTCTCAATGCCGTCTCAAAAATAGAATCGGGAAGCACGTGGAAATTATCCCCTGGTGAAATATTACAGTATTCAAGCCCAGGGCAAGTAAATCCTAAATGCGCTCTTGGCACCTGCTCTGAAAAAGGTCATCTACAAATGACAACTGGCATTGATGAATTGGGCACAACAAGATGTGCAAATTGCTGTTGGAAAGATAATGCTGGTGTGCGTAAATGTCGCGATGCTTGTCCTTCAAGTACGTGGAATAGCTTTAAAGATGCGATTCGGAGCTACGAAAACGTCACATGGAATCCAAATCCCTGCAATTTGAGAGATCAAGCTTATGCAGGTGCTAAAAAACTAAAAATCAATAGTAAGACACAAGCGAATGATGTAAATTGGACTCAAGAAACGATAGATATTGCAGTGAGAAGCTATCATGGCAACTGTACATTGATATACCCACAGTTTGATCGAAGAACCTATTGTCAGCAAGTCCAATATCTCTGTTCACTCAAGTAGTTTTTATATATACGAAGTAGAAATTATAATTTTATATTTTTGTCATGCTGAATTTAATTCAGCATCTCATCAAATGAAAGATCCTGAATCAAGTTCAGGATGACATAACAACTTAAATGAATCTCGACATATTACACGAACTCACCAATCGATATCGCTTTGTTATCATAGCCGGACTCATCGGAAT
>CAZNUT010000044.1:0-8748 GCA_964576365.1 uncultured Gammaproteobacteria bacterium | reverse complement strand
TTTGAATCAGTACCACGTCACTGGAGCAAAGCGTAAGGGACGTGGGTATCTATGTCACCTCCTTGATACGATTCTTGAGCCCGATCCTCTGCGCGTGCAGTTTATTCCTCATCTTCATTTGTTAGTGCCGCTATTATACTATATTTCTTTACCTCTTGCATTCATTTATCTCTTTCATTTATAGTGATATTCATATGAAAAAACATATCGTGTGGTTTGAAGAGGTTGGAAAAGGTGATGTCGGACTGGTAGGTGGCAAAGGCGCAAATCTGGGCGAAATGACACGTGCGCATCTGCCTATTCCCTACGGGTTTGTCGTGACATCATATGCTTATTTTGACTTCATCGAACATGCCCAATTGCAACCACGCATCAAACAAGTTCTCTCGATCATAAATTACGACAATCCCACTGAGCTTGATCAGGCATCTGAACATATCCAGGACATCATCATGAAGGGCGATGTACCTGCAAAACTTTCAAACGAAATTTTGCATTTTTATGAGCAGTTAAATGCTAAAGAGCACGAATATCTGGGAAATAAATTTTCCATACTTCAACATGCAGTCCATCGATTGAAGTCTTTATACAATCTTCCTCTTGTAGCTGTACGATCATCGGCAACTGCAGAGGATTTGCCTGACGCATCTTTTGCTGGCCAGCAGGAAACATATCTCAACGTACGTGGCGATGCACACCTTCTCCACATGATAAAGGAATGCTGGGCTTCACTTTTTACCGCCCGCGCGATTTATTACCGACATGAAAAAGGATTTGATCACTTCAAAGTGGGCCTTGCGGCTGTCGTACAGCGCATGGTACAGTCGGAGAAGTCCGGCATAGCTTTCAGCATCGATCCAGTCACCAACGACAAATCAAAAATAGTTATCGAGGCAGTGTATGGACTTGGTGAATATATCGTGCAAGGCAAAGTGACACCTGATCATTATGAGGTAGAAAAACAATCCTTTGTCATTACTAAAAAGCAGACGGCATACCAAAATCTCAAATTTGTCAAAGCAGGCCAATATAACCATGAAGTAAAGCTTTCCCACCGCGAAGGTTCGCAGCAAAAATTGAGCGACAATGATATTCGGGAAGTTGCGTTATTGGTGAAGGATATAGAAAATCACTATTTTTTTCCTCAGGATATCGAATGGGCTATGGAGCAAGGTCGTGTATTTATCGTACAATCGCGACCTATTACAACAATAAATGCAGTTAAAAGTGCAGGTGGTGCAGCCGCAACAACTCAAAAGCCGATCGTCACTGGTGCACCTGCATCTCCAGGTATAGGTGTGGGCCATGTCAATGTCATTTTCTCCCCCAAGGAAATCGATAAAGTAAAACAGGGCGATATCCTTGTAGCGCCACAGACAAATCCAGACTATGTACCAGCCATGAAAAAAGCAGCGGCTATAGTGACAGATAAAGGAGGTCGTACTTCACATGCAGCTATCGTATCCCGAGAACTCGGAATTCCGGCTGTTGTGGGGACCGAAACGGCAACAAAAGTACTCAAAAGCGCCATGCTCGTCTCAGTTGATGGAGCAGCAGGTGAGATTTATTCTGGGAATATTTTAAAAGGAAGTGAAAAGGTAAAAGTGAAAAATGAAAAGGTTGAAGACGTGAAACCGATCAAAACCATGACAAAGGTGTATGTGAATATGGCTGAGCCTGAACGCGCGAAGGAAGTTGCCAACATGGATGTAGATGGTATCGGTCTCCTGCGCGCAGAATTTATGATCGCAGAAATCGGCACACATCCAAAAGAATTTATCAAACAAGGCAGGCAGGATATTTTTGTCAAAAAACTGACACAAGGTCTTCACACTTTCGCGTCTGCGATGAATCCACGCAAAGTCGTGTACCGTGCAACAGATTTTAAATCCAATGAGTATCGTCATCTCAAAGGTGGCGCACTATATGAGCCACATGAAGAAAATCCTATGATCGGATACAGGGGTGCATCGCGCTATATTGCCAATCCTGATGTATTTTCTCTGGAACTGGATGCCATTCAAAATATATGGGATCAGGGATTGAACAACCTGCACCTTATGATACCGTTTGTCCGTGTGCCATGGGAATTTTTGAGAATTCGGGATATGGTACGTGACCATGGACTACTCAATAACCATGGTTTCAAACTCTGGATCATGGTGGAGGTGCCGGCAGCAGCCCTCATGCTGCAGGAATTTATAGATGCAGGTATCGATGGCGTGTCTATAGGCACCAATGATCTCACTATGATGCTTCTTGGGGTAGATCGGGATAGTGCAGAAGTCGCTCATATTTACGATGAACGTCATGAAGCGGTGCTGCAGATGCTTGATCATATCGTGACCACCTGTGCGAAAGCTGGAGTGACTTGCTCAATCTGTGGTCAGGCAGCCTCGGATTTCCCGGAGATCGTAGAGCGTCTGGTGAGAAAGGGTATCACGTCAGTCTCAGTCAATCCTGATGCTGTACACCGTACTCGCGCCCTCATCCATGCAATTGAAAAAAAGTTATAAGTATTTATATACATAATATGGTAACCATTGATTATTTAAACAAGGTAGGAAAGTCATTTCAGGCTGAGCTTTTAAATGCAGGCAAATCTCAACCAAAAATAGTTGCTTTATATGAGGCAAATTTAGCCACAATTGGAGTACTTACTGAGCAAATTGACGGCATCTGGACTCCACCCGATAATAACAAAAAGAGGGATGATAGGTATTTTGGAATTGATGATGAAGATTTTTAGCTTTTTATTGAGTTAGATCAAATATCTTCTCAGTAACTTCATCAATAAATTGCTGATTTAACACCAGAGAAGCTTCTCTTGTACGTTCCCCTAATTGTTCGCTACCTCCCATATAGGGAATTGGTGATGTGAGCAAGTGTTCCCGTGTTGTATATTGATCAGTAAGATATTGTTGCAATTGCTCTATTTGCAAGGCAGGGTCTATTTCTTTTTGTCTCATATGTATCAGTAATTTAAAAAAACTATTATACTATACCCATGATCGGGAAAATCAAGGGAAATATAGTATCAATTGAGGGCAATGAAGGACTCATCGAGACTGCAAGCGGCCTCTCATATCGTGTCTATTTGACACAACGGGTTTTAGATCAGATCACTATTGGAGATCTCATCAGTGTCACCACGTATCTTCAGGTCCGGGAAGACGCTCTCATTTTATTTGGATTTGCTGATCCACAAGAATACAGACTATTTCAATTATTGCTTGGTGTCTCGGGTGTAGGGCCAAAAACGGCATTTGGAGTCATCTCCGCTACAAAACCTGACGAACTTATCGAAGCAGTAAAAAAACAGGATAGCGGTTATCTCACTCATATTCCCGGATTGGGCAAAAAAACTGCTCTCAAAATACTTCTAGAGCTTTCACAGAAATTTAAAACCGAATTTAAATTCGAAGATGATTCTGACGATCTTCTTGATCGCACTGCAGTAGACGCACTTGTATCTCTCGGATTCAAGACGCAGGATGCAAAGCTCGCTATAAGCAAACTGGATCAAGCACTTTCCACAGAAGAAAAAATTACTGCAGTTTTAAAAACAATGTCGAATCGTTCATAACGCCTGAATCATGTACAAAATAGCTGATGATATGTTAATCTAACTTTAGAAAAAAGGCATAATTGGCTCCATGGCAAGGCAATATTTTGCTTGTCTAATCGCTGCTTCTTTCAATTTCTCGTCTACTTGCCAATCTTTTATCATCTGTTTTGAACGATTCAAACACTCTTCGAGTCTTTTATCGTCAGCTGCATCCCATCGATGCATTTCATCGACAAATTGTGCATAATTAAATATAGACACCTCCATAGTTTTTGAGAATAAAAGAATATTTTTTTGTAACAATCCGTGTAAAAATAGTGAAGTATTGATATTATAATAACAACATGTCTGAAAAACAAATACAGAATACATCTATTCGACCTCAAACACTTGACGAATATGTAGGTCAGGAAAAAATTGTACAAACGCTGCGTCTTTTTCTGGATGCTGTCAAACAGCGCGGAGCAGCTACCGAACACATCCTCTTTTATGGCCCGCCTGGCATCGGCAAAACTACTCTTTCCTATATCATTGCGAATGAACTGCAGGGAACGATCAAAATTTCATCCGGCGCAGCAATCACCAAATCCGGCGATCTTGCCGCCATACTCACCAATCTCAAAGATAATGATGTTCTTTTCATAGACGAGATACACCGGATGCCAAAACCTGTTGAGGAAATGCTCTATCCAGTGCTGGAAGATTACGCGCTTGATATCATAATCGGCAAAGGACCTTCAGCTCGTACTGTGCGTCTACCTGTGCCCAAAATCACGATCGTCGGCGCCACGACGAAACTTGCTCTTCTTTCTGCACCACTTCGCGACCGTTTTGGACTGTTGCTCCGTCTCGACTACTACACTAATGACGAAATGAAGGACATTGTAGCAAGATCAGCTCGCACCTTTCAGGCAAAAATCACTCCTTCCGCAGCTGTAGCGATAGCTAAACGCTCAAGACGCACTCCTCGGCTTGCTAATCGTATCCTTAAGCGTGCAAGGGATGTCATGGAAGTTGAAAAAGCTAAAGAAATTAACGATGTGTTACTTGATAAACTTTTTTCTCTGCTTGAGATTGACGAAATGGGACTTTCGGATATTGATACACAGTATCTACGTATTATCGCAGAAAAATTTCAAAATTCCCCAATTGGTATCGAAACTATAGCATCATCTCTCTCAGAAGACCGTCGTACTATCGAAGAATTTATCGAGCCATATTTGCTTCAGATTGGCTTTATTAAAAAAACGCCCAAGGGACGAGTGGTCACTGCAAAAGGCTGTAGACATTTAGGCATCAAAATAACAGAGGTAGATCAACAGTCGCTTCTTTGATATAATCTGAACTGATAAATCATCAATCGTTATGATGTATTTTTAATTACGCATTGAGAATTAAGAACGATAAATTCCAGAGTTATTGTACTTTACAAATATAATAAGCTAACTTTTGTACCTAATAGCTAACAGCTAAAAGCTACAAGCAAAAAAGAGCCGGGGTGGCGGAATGGCAGACGCGCCAGACTTAAAATCTGGTGCTGGCAACAGCGTGTGGGTTCGACTCCCACCCTCGGCACTGAATGAGTGATCAGCTGATAACTCTTAGCAAACAACTCATTTAATTTGGAGTTGATAGACACTCTATAAATGTCTATCGTCAAATCTAAATCGCCGCCTTAGCTCAGTGGTAGAGCGCCAATTTTGTAAATTGGATGTCGTCGGTTCAAATCCGACAGGCGGCTCATTTTTTAGCGATTAGCTATTAGGTTTTAAGTGTAAGGTGTTATGTTTTTTTAGTTAATAGTTAAAAGTGAATAGGTAATAGGTCTGTATCGTGAAACGAGAAATATTCTTTTTTCGTCATCCTGACTGCCGGCAGGCAGGCTTCGCTACGCTCAGAATGACATTTGGTACCTAGACGCTCTGCGTCGGGGCAGGTAATTAATTCAAAAAAGAATCGCTGAGTAGTTGAGATGCTGAGTTGCTGCTTGTCCAACGAAGAGACGGGAGTCGCTGGGCAGCTTAATTAGATATTGGTAATTATTACTTGGAAATTAAACATTTGCAGAAGATTACGCGATAATTTGTCTCTGTAGCTCAATTGGATAGAGCAACTCCCTTCTAAGGAGTAGGTTGGGTGTTCAAATCACCCCAGAGACGCAATGTAATCATTTAGAGCAGCTAGGTATTTTTTCGCCTGTTTCTGGATCGGTTTCATGTAACAATTCTTCCTCTACCCTTACAACATCATCTCCGATCTGTACATGTGTATCGATCGTCTCTAATGGCACTTCACCCAATTTATACATTTCAGAAATAGTTATTCCATCAACTTCAGGATATCTAGGTGCATTTGTGACGTAGCCGCAAAACTTGATGCCCAAATCTATTTCCCCCTGCGGTGGCACTTCTGCAGAGCGACCTAAGGTAACAGCAGCCATAGTAGCTAAAAGACCACGAGTAACTATTTTCATATTTATATTTTGAATTAAAAAAAATAGTATATCAAACTATTTAAAAAAGGGGTATTAATTGATATCAATTACTCTTGGTATTGTTGTTATGTAGCTGAAATTCGTGAAGTGCATGTATGATCTCACCCTCTCTTACATGATTTTGCCAACCACCATGGGCCTCCAAATCATCAAGTAAAATCTCTTGAACCGGTTTAGGCATCATAGATAAGCCGTTTACAATTTCGTCAATTGGGCCTTTTTGCATGTGCACATACTCATTAAGATCTAAATTGAAGTGCCTCATATCATGTATGATATTCCTGAACATATCACAAGTACATGCAGCGT
The DNA here is from genome assembly GCA_964576365.1 of uncultured Gammaproteobacteria bacterium. GTDB lineage: Bacteria > Patescibacteriota > Microgenomatia > UBA1406 > GWC2-37-13 > CAZMJG01. Next base: position 2,377 of record CAZNUT010000044.1, on the reverse strand, counting down.
GCTTTCATATCTGTTTGCTATAATATGCCATGAACATAGTAAGAAAAAATACGCAGATTGTATTGCTCGCGGTCATTGAGTGGCACAATAAAATACTCTTCACACTCCGCAACGATCCTGAATCATCATTTCATCGCGCATGGCAACTGCCAGGTGGAGGACTTGAGTTTGGTGAAGCTCCGCATGAGGCACTGGAACGCGAGGTGCGAGAAGAGCTTGGTATAAAGCTTAAAAGCTATGAGTTTATCCCCTATATCCATACAGAAACCAGAGGAAGTTGGCAGGGAGTATTCTTGTCGTTTCTCTGTTCACCTGAGCCAAATCAACAGATTGTTCTGAATGAAGAAGCAACAGAGTATGTCTGGCAACCGAGGTCTGAAATCGCAAAACTAAATCCTATGCCCGGGTGCATCGAGGTTATAAAATCTGCAAATCGACTGCAACCGAAGGAAGTCACATTATTTCTGAACCAGCAGGAAATTTAACACCCATTTCCGTTAATCTCTGTGTCGCCTCCTCGAGAGATTGATCTGTATTGAAGTAAAGACCCTCCGTTATTCCTGTCGCTGGATCAGTAGTATGCCCATTGAATTCAAGAACTCCATCTCTTATATTCAGCTTCAAATCTCGCAAAGCTAAATATTCAAAAGCGATTACTTGTTTGCTCATACAGGTTAAAAAAGTTATTTCTAATGTCTAGCGTCTAAATCCAGTACACCATCTGGGACGATGATCAAACCTATTTTAATTCAAAAATTGTCGAAAAAGAACTGAATGCGCATCTTATTTCTATCTCTCACTTCAAAAAAGAGAACGATTTATGATTTGTTTTCAGTTTCCAAATACTGGGGTTTTGATTGACATGTTTTCAAAAATTGTTTAAACTTTCATGATGAATTCACAATCTTCAACTTCTTCTCAACTCAAATCTACCCTCGAGATCTCCAATCAACCCTCTTTTTCCTGTAAAGTCTTTCAACTCGCCATTATTATTATAATACCAATTTTTCTTGTAATAACCGGAATATTGGCATATCAAAATATGCAGGCTCAAAGAGTAATTGAGGATTTAGCAAGTGAGATCAACGAATTAGAAAAAACTGTAGAGGTATCAGTTGAACCAACACATAGCGACCAACCATCCTCCATCAATGCTCAACCATCGAAAACAAGAACTGAGCCAATAACTTTAGTTGTATCTCCCACCCAATACCCGACTGTTGGATGGGCGACGTATAAAAGCGAAGAATATGGTTTTGAAATTTCATATCCTTCATCATTTACTATCTCTCAGAGTGATGGGTCTATTTATATCGGTAGCGAAGAAAAAAGTGGTGCAGAAGGCCCACCCGGTGCTTTGATAAGTACAAAATTGCTCCAGATTAAAATTGATGGTCTCCGGCAGAATGAATCTATCCATACAATTGCACAAACTATTGCCACACCTACAGAAGCAGCAGTAAGTCTTGATGGCGCAACCGTTCAAAGTATAGAGAAGCGCTCTTCTGAATATATTCCCGAATTCTACACGACTCGAAGATTTGATCTTATAGGAGGGAGGCAAGAATATGCAATTTTTCCCTATAGCCCAGACGCATCAAAATATATGAGTATAGTCGCAAAGCGATGGGACGGACGTTCATACGAGATGTTTTACGGAATCCTTTCCACTGTCCGCTTCAATAGATAATTTGGTCATTATTCAAAAGCCAACTTATATCTTCTAAAAAAAACGAACCCGTTTCCTGAAAGATGTGTTGTGCACCATCTGGGACGATGTTCGAACCTATCTTACTATAATAATTGATATCAAAGAAAAATGTGAACTTTGTGTAGCAATATCAAGATTCAAAAATTGCCTTATCTTATAAGAATATAGAATAGAGTTAAAGAAATTTATCTCAAAGAAGGTAGATTGCCTGTAACTTTTGTAACAGATTTTCTGTCTCCATAGATGGCGATTGCATCAATATCTAAATCGTTATAATTAGTTTGAGCAACTGAATTTCTATACTCTTCATAAGATCTCATTCCTTGAGCACGAGTTAAAAAAACAATAGTTTTACAACCTAATGATTCACTTTTTTTGCATAGGTCCAGAAAAGATATTTCTGGTTTAGCTGTTAATATAGGGATAGGAATCTGTGTGAACCCCAGCAGTTCAATTCCATCTTTTGTGGCTAAGTTTTGACCAGGTAAGTTGGAAATATGCATAGCAAGACCAGTCGCCAAAACTGCAGCTCTATTTGCTGCAAGTCCTATTCCGAGAGAAGAACTTATTATAATTACAACTTTTAGATTTTCTTGATCTGTCATAAATTACGGCGCTGGTCTTACAAACAGTTGATATTAGGGGGATTTAGGTTGATAGGAGAGA
>CAZNUT010000043.1:0-9304 GCA_964576365.1 uncultured Gammaproteobacteria bacterium | reverse complement strand
GGCAGACATGCTGACCTGAATTCCTGAATCCCTGACACCTAAAACCTTAAACCCAACACCTCCTTTATAAACTTGATACACGGCTTTATGTAGTGTATATTTAACCTGTTAACAGTCATTTTTTTATGGAAGAACAAACAAATAATGCAACAACAACACAAAAATCATTTCCTATGGGCCTCATGGCTATCGTCCTCATCGTTGTTTTGGGGATAGGTATATTTGTTTATCAGGCACGATCCAAATCACAAAACGCACCCACAGAAACTCAAACGCAACAAACTGCTCAAGGCGGTACCATTACAGAAACAAAAATGGTCGCAGAAAGTAGTGAATTTAAAGATGGTAAATATGAAGCTGTTGGTAACTACACCATACCAAATGATAAAGAAAAAATAAAAGTGATCGTCACGCTTGAAAAAGGCACTGTTGCCGATGTCTCTGTCGAAAAAATGGCAACAAAGCCAGTCTCTATGGAATATCAGGATAAATTTATTTCTGCGTATAAGGCAATGGTTGTTGGAAAAAAAATCAGCGAAGTCAAACTGGACAAAGTAGCTGGCTCATCTCTCACACCGCAAGGATTTAACAACGCCATTGAACAGATCATACAGCAAGCTCAGTCATAATGTCGCCAATCACTTTTCACGCAGAGGGTATAGGCACAAAGTGGCAAGTCGATATACTTGATGACATCGACCATCTCATCGCGCAGGACATCTGGAAACAGATTGAAGAGCGTATAGAACTTTATGACAAGACGTACTCTCGCTTTCGCCCAGACTCTCTCATAACAAAAATCAATGAGCGTGCTGGTGTATATAAACTGCCTGAAGAAGCTGACAAGCTCCTTGATATATATCGAAAACTCTACAATCTCACAAACGGCCTTTTTACACCACTCATAGGACAAACACTTGTTGATGCAGGCTATGACAGCACATACTCTCTCAAACATAAGCCCGTGATTCAGGCACCTCCAGCATGGGATGATGTAATGGAATACAAAGACAGAGTATTGAAATGCACACGACCTGTTTTACTGGATTTTGGCGCTGGTGGAAAAGGCCAACTTATAGATCTTGTCACTGACATATTGATATATTCAAACATTCGCAACGCTACAGTCGACGCGAGTGGAGATATCAGACATCTGACTTCTCACGACAAGCAACTTCGCATTGGACTCGAACACCCACAGGATTTTGACAAAATTATCGGAGTAGTAAATATAGCAAATGAAAGTATTTGCGCCTCGGCTGGCAGCAGAAGAAAATGGGGAGATTTTCACCATATCATAAATCCCCGTACCCTCCGACCTCCGCTGGAGGTGATAGCTACCTGGGTCATCGCAAAGCAGGCATTGATAGCTGATGCACTTGCGACAGCTCTTTTTTTTACTCATGCACAAAGACTACTGCCAGCAGCGGATTTTGAGTATCTTATTCTCAAAAATGATTTTTCATATGAAAAATCATCTGGATTCAATGCTGAGCTTTACTTCTAATCACTTAATCAAATAGCGCAATGACAATGCCAAGGACAATCACAGATGCGAGCTGATACCCTGTATTGATCGCAAATAACTTCCACTTCTTGCCACCAAACAATACTTCTGTAAGTTGCACTGGAAGTATGAAACCAAGCCATACCCAAAATGCAGTGGTGATCCCGGTCATCATCATTGATGTATCATAAAAATCTTCTGATATTTCCATCATATGTGCGAGCACAAAACCTGTCGCAAGAGTTGCGACAAAACTCACACCATACATTGGCCCCATTTCTTTTTGCGCTTTTTTAAGACTTTCCTGTGTATATCCCATCAATTTCATCCATGCTTTTCCAAATAAATAGGGAGAATACCACAAAAACCCAAGAGCCATACTGAGCACTGCGCCTAATATAACTGCAATATAATTGACTTCAATTTCCATAGATACGTTGAATGAATAATATTCTTAGTATAAAAGTAAGAATTACAAATTACCAATGACTCATTTCCCATTTATTGAACTAAACAGTAGAGAGCAGCGAAGGATCGTTTTCAATTGCGGCTGTTGGTGAGCTAGATTTCTGTAAATCTGCTTCTGCCGCAATTAAATCCATTAATGTAAAGTTTGCAGCAAGTTCAGGTACTACAGCAAGCAATTCTTTATTTGCACGAACGAATTCCAGTCTGATCGGATTGTCTTCTGGTAGAGCAACAATTTCACCAATGTCCCACTTTTTAACACCTCTACCCTTCTCTAACTTATGCCTATCGCGCGGACGAGTTCCCTTCTCGATATAAACCATTTTTCTATGATAACACAAACCAGTCCCGCGTCCGGGACTGGATGTGTAATATATATGTGCCATTACCACATATGCATACCTCGACCTCCGTTTATACCGCCCATTCCTTTCATCATACCTTTGCGCGGTCCGCCTACTCCCCAAAGGAAAGACAAGTCGATATTTTGGGATTTTGCCCATGATTCAAGCTCTTCTCGATGTTTTTTCATTGCATCAGCTCGTTCCTGTGGAGTCATCGAGAGCCACGTATTCATTTCGTTTTTACGCTGTGCAGCAAACTCATTGTATTTATCAATCAGTAATTTTTTTTGTGCTTCAGTTATTTTTTTATCCTGAACAGCCTTTGTCAAAAACTCCTCGTACCTTTCCATTTTGACATTCATCATATTTTGTTTATGTTCTACAAATACATTCTGAACATCTTGATTGGCAAGACCAAACCGAGAAGCAATTCGCTCGATCAAAGACTGGACAGGTGTTTGTGTCGGAGTTTGTGCATGCGCAAGCGGCACTGAGTAGATCATGCCTGTTGAAAAAAGCAAAACTGCTATCGCTTTTGTTTTATTGTTCACTGTTTGTCACCTCCTTTCATAAAAGTAAGAATAATAAATCAACCTGAAAAAAAGCTGATGAAGAAATATATACTCAACAAGGAAGTGTTACCATAATCTTTGTCCCTTTATTTGGCTTACTCTGAACTTTTATAGTTCCTTTATGAGCACTCACAATTTCCTTGGCAATAGCAAGGCCAAGCCCATATCCACCCTCTCCTCCATCGCGATGGCGCGCAGAATCAGCACGATAAAAACGGTCAAAAATCCGCCCTGTATCTTTTTCTGCAATACCGATACCTGTATCGCTCACCGAGAGATTGACCGATTTATCAGACCCATGCAAAGAAATTTCGATTTCTCCGCCGGAAGGTGTATATTTCACGGCATTGTCGAGTAAAATCAGTGTGAGTTTCTTGAGACTTTCTTCATCTCCATACACCATATGTGTGTTCAGCGTGGTTCGAATAACGATATTCTTTAACCGTGCAGATGATTGAATAGAATCAACTGCTTTCTGCACCAGGTGACCCATCTCAAAAAGAGCAAAATGCCCATGTCCCTGTTGTGAGCCAAAACGTATCAGCTGCAAAAGCGATTCAGTGAGATAACGAAGCCTGTTCGTTTCGACTAGACTCTCCCTGACCAGAAGATCCATGTCTTTTTTTGTATGACTTTTTTCACGAAGATAGATTTCAAATGCTGCTTTGAGGGAGGCAATAGGAGTCTTGAGCTCGTGAGATGCATCGCTGATAAAACGTTGCTGATCCTCTACCATCTGTTGAATGGGTGACAATGTCCTACCCGCCAGGAAATAACCCAGACCCAAAGCAGCGATAAAAATAGCACTATTGATGAGCAGTATGCCAACAAATATTCTCTGCTTTACCTCTCCGACTAGATCCGACTGAGGTACAGGTTGAGGTGACACCTGTTTCAAAGTTCGCCTCAACGCAGGGTTCATCTTCATCTGCATATTTCGTTCAATACGATTACGTTGCAGATTATCAAATCGCACTACTTCCCGCACGATAAGATGATATATCACGCCACTAAAGATCAGACTGATGGTCATAATACTCAATAAATACCAAAGAGTCAGTTTTATACGCGCAGATTTAAACATGACCTGATACCAATTGATAACCAAATCCTCTCACAGTTCTGATCAATTTTTTCTTGTTTTTAAATGGCTCATCAATTTTGTGCCGTAAATGTGCAATATATGCCTCTACCGTATTTGGCAGAATATCAGCGTCATACTCCCAAACATGTTGAATGATCTGATCCTTGGTCACTATTCTATTTTGATGCCGCATCAAATAAACCAAAAGCGCAAACTCTCGCTGAGTGAGTGTAATAGCTTTACCCGCTCGCTGTACCTGATATGACGAAGCATCAAGGGTCAAATCATCTATGCGCAGTATACTGCTTGTCAACGTGGCCGGCCGCCGTACAAGCGATCTGATACGAGCCAACAGCTCAATAAATTCAAATGGTTTTGCAAGATAATCATCTGCTCCTGTATCCAATCCTTCCACCTTGTCGAGCGTTGTCGATTTGGCGGTCAGCATAAGTATAGGAGTAGAAATATGATTTTTCCGGAGAGCCTGACAGACAGCCAGTCCTTCCATCCCAGGTAGCATCCGATCTAGAATAATCAAATCATACTCTTGAGTCGCTGCAAGATCATATCCTTCATCTCCTCGATGAGCGATATCTACAGTGAAACGCTCTAGCTCAAGTCCTTTTTTGAGAGTTCGAGCGAGACGCTCTTCGTCTTCGACCAGTAGTATTTTCATACCAATATTATATGAAACAAACTGAATTCCAACTGAAAGAAAAAAATCACAGATTTTGATCAAAGAAGTCTATCGCTCGTTGCATAGCAACAACAAAAGAAGGTCCATTTATATTGTGATCTTCATACGGGTATTCAAAATATTCTGATGTAAATTTTTTGCTTTGTAGATATTTCTGAAATACGCGAGATACTTCCACATTCACCGTACTATCAACTGCACCATGGTGAATTTGAAATTCTTGATCTTTTGCGAGGTATTTCACCGCATCTATGCTTGTCCAAAATTCAGAATTTTCATCTGGCTCTCCATATCGGCCCACAATTTGAGAACGGGTAGTGCGCCAACGTGCTTGTTGTTGCTGCGTTCCTTCCCGGGAAGGCCGGCGAAAAAAAAGATTAAAAATATCTTCATACCTTCCTACAACACCAGCCCAGATGACAATAGATTTGATATCTGGATTTATAGCTGCTGCCCTCACGCTCACATGTCCTCCCATAGAATGCCCCCACATGCCAATACGCTTTGGATCAACGGTAGAATCTTTTTTTAAAGACTCATATGCGTTGAGGACATCTATAGTGTAACCGGGAGAAAAGTATCCGCCTTCCGGATTGCCTTGTGACTCTCCATGACCACGGTAATCCGGCATCAATACAACATAGCCTGCCCGCGCAAATGTATCAATGTATGCAACATATTTTTCGGTATTTATGTATTGATCTGGCGGTATGTATCCATGATTAAATAAAATAGCCGGTAATTTCTGACCTCCGTCGGCAGATCGAGGCACTGCCATAACACCATAAATCTTGAGCCTGTCAGATTGATAGGAAATAAGATATTTTGTATATGCCGCATTTTGCGCAACTATAGACTCCCTCACCAAGGGAGTAGCTTGATAGGTGCGGGATCTCAATTTTTCAATACTGAGTGGATGCTCAAACATCGCCGGCAAAGAAGTGATGAGTGGGATTACGGGGGCTATTTTATTTCCGACTGATATTTTTTGAAGGTTATTTTTAAAATAAAAAACAGCTACTCCAATGATAAAAACCAAACCGAGAATAAAAATAAGAGTATATCTACGCATAGCGTCTATAATAAAAATTATACACCATGTGTCTAGCTGCTCAGTTGGTCAGTTTTTAGGTAATAGGTTATCAGGTCATGCTGATCTCATTTCTGTATCTCATTTAACTAAAGATCCCGAATCAAGCTCGTGATAATGATTTTTGGACTAAATCTGATTTAAATTCTATGTGCAATGGGTGGTAATAAATAACAAATGGCAAATTAAAGTACGGATGGGAGGATTAACGAAGTGACAGAATCTATTTCGTACAACTATTCGTAATTCTTAATTTTTCTTTTTTCATTCCTAATTTATCCCTGGAATCTTAAGGATATCCTTTCCTACTGTCTGTACAAGAAGTACTGCAGAAAAGACAAAGACCGCACCTACTATAGCACCAATGATCCACAATCTTCCTTTTTGTATTTGTTCAGGATTATCCTGTGAAGTGATAAGAAGATATGCGCCATAAATAAGAGCAAGAAGTGCCAGAATACCCGTAATCGGGAACACAAGTTTACTGAGGAAAAAATTGAGAACTGCACCCGCTCCTTCAGCGGATGAAAAAGAACCGGTTCCTGTGTCTATACATCCAAGCTGTGTGTAATATTTTCCTTTTTTTGCCTCAGCTGCTTTGCCTAAATCCGGATCAATTCTCAATGAATCTTCAAGAGTTAAACCTGGATACAGACATTCCATGCACTTTTCAACTCCTTCTGGTGGCTCTTTTTGCAAACAGTAACCACAGGCATTGCATTCCGCAAATCGAGGTCCGGGAGTAGGTGTTGGCGTCGGAGTATTTGAAGGGGTTGGTGTGATAGTGGGAGTAGCAGTTGGACCGGCAGGAGTTATGACAGGAGTTCCAGTGGGGGTATTGACAGGAGTTGTCGTTACTCCAGAAACAGAAGTAGGTATCGCTGTAGGTGGCACTACTTCAACCGGAGGAGAGCCAGAATTACAACTCACGCCTGTGCACTCAGTACCCACACCAGCGACTTTTCCATCATCAGATGCACCACATGGTGGATTATCGATAAGTTGTGTATCCTGGGAAAAAGTGCCTCCTGTCTTGATCACGTTACCACATGAAAGAGCTTGTTTAAGACCACTTGTGGTATTGGCCATTTTGACGGCATACGGATGGCTATAGGAAAGTAGTTCATTTTTTACGATGGTGTTGTTTTCAGCGTTCCAGGGATTGTTGGGAATCACACTTCCATCTGGCCGCGCTGCATCTTTATTTGTCGCACCAATACGGATACCCGCTCCGATGACAGTGACTGCTCCGGTGACTGTATTGTGGCTGAATGTATTATTGCTTGAGCGTGTATCAAGAGCAGCACTTTCAGGGTCGAGCTGGCCGGTGCAGGAATTATAAGAAATAATATTGTTTCTGCTTCCTTCTTTGACATCTACGCACTCATTTCCTTTGTTTGTATATGGAGCATATGCAGGTTGTATGCGATTGTGATGTACTTTATTCCCTCCTGTGTCGTCATAGCAGATTTGGCTTCCTGCGGGACACTGCACACCATATCCTACTTTATATTTCTGCCATCCCGACGCGGTAGCTAACTCACTTGGGTCAAGGCCGATATAGACCGCTTCTCCATTTTTGGTGGGGCCATATTTAAAAATCCCGCAACCCAATATATCGTTGTAACGCACTTCATTATTTTTCGAGTTGGCAAGCATGCGTACACATTCTCCTCCACCGTATGTCAATATATTATTTTGCACAACGGAGTTTACTGCCCCTTGCAGCCATACAAGCTTATTATCAGCTGGCTGCCCCCCTACCCGGCCATCTACCGTAAATCCTTCAAAAGTCACATTACTATGTTTTATAGTGACTATTTTGTTATCTGTTCCCTGCGTTAATACCGGGTTGCCAAGTCCACGGATGATCAAATTGTTACGGGTAGTTGAAATACTTTCTTGATGGCTTCCGGAGACACAAATCACATAGGGGTTTGTGCTTGCATTTGCTCCACTTGCTGCCTGATTAAGAGCATCTTGTATCAAAGCACCCGCCGCAACCGTCACCGTACAGGGATCAGATGTAAGACGCGCGAGCGATCCAGTGAGATTGCTCATACTCAAAGGATCTTTTGCAAATACACGTGTTGTGTCGTAGCTAGACACTGCCTCTTTTGGCATGATGGCAGACTGGAGCGCTTTGTCGTGATGAATTGCTACAACGACACTCATGAAAGAAATGAAGAGCATACAAAGAGAACTCAAAAGACTTAATGCCATAGACGTAGATCGCATGATTTAGTGTATCAAGTTTATCAGATTATAAAGTGAGCAACTCAGCCACTCAGCTACTCAGGAATTCGAACCTACACACAGGAATTGTTTTAATAACGATAACTAACCGACTGGACTGCTGTGTCGTTGGATTGCTGTTATAATAAAATCATGCAAACATCTCTGGCCACATTTGGTATGGGTTGCTTCTGGTGCAGCGAAGCTATCTTTCAGCGATTGAGTGGAGTTTCAAAAATCACCTCCGGTTATATGGGTGGGACAACTAAAAATCCTACGTACGAAGATGTATGTGAAGGCACGACAGGTCATGCTGAAGTGATACAAGTCGAGTATGATCCAACAAAAATCACCTACCCTAAACTCCTTGAGATTTTCTGGAAAATGCACAATCCGACAACCCTCAATCAACAGGGAGCCGACCACGGGACCCAATATCGCTCAGTGATTTTTTATCATGATGAAGCGCAAAAGAAAAGTGCGATCAAAAGTAAAATAGAGGCTCAGAAAAAATATGATGATCCTATCGTGACCGAAATTCTGCCCGCGACACCCTTTTATCCTGCAGAATCATACCATCAGGATTATTTTGAAAAAAATACTGAAGCCCCCTATTGCCAGCATGTCATCGCGCCCAAACTGGCGAAGATGAAGAGTGAGATCCAGAATGGAAAATAGCGTTAATTATTTTGTAATACCAAGCCACTGAGCCCAGCTTTGTTTTTGAGAAACTTGAGGTACGTCTGGAGAATCAAATATTTGTAAAACACTTACGCCTATCTGTCCCTCATTTGAACCGTCCTCTGAACCGTCCTCCGGATGAGCGTCCAAGTATCGCTGACCGACTCTCCTTGTCTCGCCTACTATACGCTGTGCGTCTTCATTGTCCATTCCGCCCACAATACTGCGCATAAAATACGCATCAGCTAATTCCAACTGCTTCTCATTAATTAATCCTTCCTTTGCGAGATCGCAAATAGTTGCAAAAATTTGAAAGTTATCCCCTGTACTCGAACCGCCAAATTGTCTTTCATTATTTTCATAAATCTCCTTAGCTCTTTGTATTTGTTCAGGTGTAAGTTCCATATGTTATAAATGATTCAATATATAATAAATATGTATTATACAATTTGTTCTATCCCTGTCAACAAAACTCCTAAACACAAATACTTTATCTTGCAAGCAAGATAATATATACTATAATAATTAGCAGAGTTAGATGTTAATTGCCAATATATGCAAATGAATTACCAGCCACCACAACAACAGGGAGACCCTTTGGAGCTTTACACCATCAACTTTAGCGA
>CAZNUT010000042.1:0-9745 GCA_964576365.1 uncultured Gammaproteobacteria bacterium | reverse complement strand
ATCTCTCCTATCAACCTAAATCCCCCTAATATCAACTGTTTGTAAGACCAGCGCCACTTTTTATAGCAAGCAGGAAAAAATACAGTACAGTATTTTTTATTGTCATCCCGAACTTGTGCCGATTGTTATCGAGCACCTGCCAGCCGGCAGGCTGGTCCTCGACAGAGTCGGGAATTCGAGATCTTTAGTTTTGACATGGTGATGAATGAAGATTTTCGTCTCTTCTAAATTTGAATAATAATACTTATGGAAGATATACGTTTTGAGTTAATAAATGAATTTCAATCAACTCCTGAGTCGCAAAAAGCTCATGAAATTAATATGGTTCCAGTATGGACAAGAGCTGCTCGAATAGCAGGTGTTGAAGGAAGATCCAGTTTCTTTGGAACGGCTTCTGAAAAATTAGATTTGGAAAAAGCAGTAAACAAGAGAGTTAGGTTCAGTAAGTATACTGCAGGGACTTTAGCGAGACATGGAATCGAAATGGAAGCAAGAGTTGTTGAAGAAGCTGTGCAGGAGTTTGGACTTCCATTCCCTGAAGGGTATGAGCATCAAGATGTTGGCCTCATCCCTTGTATGCCAGATACGCCGTGCTAATATAGTTTAAATTTATTTCTCATATGTTATCCGAAGCACAACTACTAAGTCTTGACACAAGGACTAATAAATTAATTCAAGATACATTTCAATTTGTTACAGAGCTCGGTGGCAATGAGGGAGATGTTGAATATATTTGCAAGATACTCAAGGAAAATTTACAGCTTATATTTACAGGAAGCATGCCTGATGAGATAGAGATGATCACACATCAAGAGACAGGTTTCTAAAAAAAGAATTTAAACTAGGATGATTTTTTCAGAATATCTAGTGCCTTTTGGAAGGCGAGGCGGTCGGATTTGTAGGTGAGTTGTTTTTCCACTTCTTCTGTGGGGAAAAACCGCGCATCCGATACCTCTGAGTCATGGTTTTCAGTCGAGCCGGAGATATATTTCATCAAAAAATAATGCACAGTCTTTTTATGGAGAAATTCTTTGCTTGAGAAATAATACTTTGTAGGGATATTTTGAGGACATGCTACTTCTGCGATAACTCCTCCTTCTTCCTGCACTTCACGTATAGCGGCAGCTTCCAGCGTCTCATTTACCACTTTATCTGCTACATGGCCTTTTGGGAAGCCCCAATGTCCAGCCTTACTATGACGGATCAGCAGCCACGTATATTGATTATTTATTATACGATATACTATCCCACCTGCAGATAGTTCGTATTTAAGCACAGGAGGTTTTTGCACAGTGCTTATTGTAGCACACCGTACATAGACATTACATAGCTGAATATCGCAATTGCAGCCACCATAATGAATACGATACCACCTTGAATGATCAGACTTTCATGCGGATCATACGCTTTTTTTGTAGTTGTAGCACGATGATGAGTGGTTTTACTCGCTGTTTTACTTGATTTTGTTTTTTTAGCAGCCATATTAAATAAAATTGATAATAAGTTCTTTACTTAGAATACGGAGAAAGTGAGACAGTTGTCAATAGGAAGAATTTCAGTATAATTATAATTTAGTAGACTAATTGATACAGTATGTATAAAATTACAGTATCTGTCCCAGGAAAGATCCATTTACTAGGGGAACATTCGGCGGTGTATGGAAAACCTGCCATATTGGCTACAGTTGACAAGTACTGTAATATCAGTCTTCATCCGCGAAAAGATAATAAGATTGTTATCTCTTCAGAACAACTCAGCATGTCAGTTACAACTACATTTAGTGAAGTTAAAAAGATATCACAAGATGCTGAAAATACTTGGCTGGAGTTTTCAAAAACAAATGATACCGAGCTTCTAAAATCTATTATCAAAAATCCACTTTCATATCCATGCGTTGTTATTGGTGAAACGTTTATCCATTATAAAAAGTCTATTCAGTGCGGTTTTGACCTTGTAATTAATTCAGAAATTCCTATGGGTGCAGGTCTTGGTTCATCAGCTGCTCTCGCAGTTAGTATTACTGCTGTCGTTTCAAGTTTTCTTGAAGAGCCATTTGATAAATCAGTTATTAATAATATTGCTTATTCAGCAGAGCAAAAAATACACGGATACCCGTCCGGTGGTGATAATGCCGCCGTATGTTTTGGTGGCTTCATTTGGTTTCGTAAGGAAGATCCGAATTTTAAAATTATTCAACCATTACCCTTTTCAATACCTGATTCATTTGCGAAAAATTTTATTCTCATTGATACAGGAAAGCCAGTCGAAACAACAGGCGAAATGGTTGCTGGCGTACGGAAGCTCTATCAGGAAAATCCAAACAAAATCCAGAGGTTTTTAAATGATCAAGAAGAACTAACCCGACAACTTTTAACAAGCATTAGAAATGCACAAACTCATGAAGTTAAGCAAATTATAAAACAAGGAGAATCAAATTTAGAAAGTATTGACGTAGTTTCATTGTTTGCCAAAAAAATAATACGAGATATTGAAAATTCAGGCGGAGCAGCAAAGATATGCGGAGGTGGTGGAAAAACAAAAAGCGTCGGAATAATATTAGCATTCCATCAAGATTTGAATATATTACAAAAAATTATTAACCTTTATAAATTACCATCATATTCTGTTCGGCTAGGAGTTGAAGGGATACAAATTATATGAAAAAAATCACTGTTTCAGCTCCTGGCAAACTCATGCTCCTAGGCGAACACGCAGTCGTGCACAATCATCACTGCTTAGTAACAGCAGTAAATAAGCGCATGAAGCTCTCTCTTGAAGAAAATGCGAAATCTAGTCTTATTGTTCAAGCAAATGAGGTGGGCATAGATCATTATGAAAAAAATATTCAAACAGTAGGCAAGGGTGATATCCCAAAACAAGTCGCATTTATCGAGCAGGCATTCAACTTATTTATAGAAACATATAAGGTAGAAAAGGGTGTAAAAATTACAACTCACCCAGAATTTTCCTCAAAATTTGGATTCGGTTCTTCTTCTGCTGTCACCGTTTGCGTACTCAAGGCTTTAACCGAATTTCACTCTATAAATATAGATAACCGTACGCTTTTTGATTTAGCTTATAAGGTCGTCCTGAAAGTACAAGGAAAAGGATCGGGATTTGATATCGCGGCTGCCGTGTATGGAGGAACACTCCTTTTTTATACTGCAGGAAAGATAATTGAACCTATCCTGAGTGACCCGTTACCGCTCGTTGTTGGCTATTCAGGTATCAAGGCCGATACTGTCACTCTCATAAAAAAAGTTTCTGCTTTGTCAAATCAATATAGCGATGTAGTTGAAAGTACATATGAATCTATAGATAAATTGGTGATGCAGGCAAAAGACGCACTCATCAAAAATGATTGGTCGACTTTCGGTCAGCTTATGAATATGAATCAAGGATATCTAGAATTACTCGGGGTAAGTACAGGCAAATTATCATCACTTATTTATGCGGCCAGAGAGGCAGGTGCCATAGGGGCAAAATTATCAGGTGCAGGAGGCGGGGATTGTATGATTGCTATCGGATCGGTGCAAACGTTAAAAAACATTAATACCGCAATTACCAATGCAGGTGGAGAAGTAATACCTGTAGAGGCTAGTGCTCCCGGTGTAACTATTGAATAAATATATGAAAGCTACTGCTCAAGCTCATCCGAATGTAGCATTTATCAAATATTGGGGAAGAAAGGACGAAGTACTCCGTTTGCCTACGAATGGCAGTATTTCTATGAATTTGAGTAAATGTACCACAACCACATCTGTTGAATTTATTCCTGCATTATCGAAGGATGAAATAGCAATTAACGGTCAGCACGAATTTGAAAGTGCTGAACGAGTCATAAAACATTTAGATAGAGTTAGAAAGATTGCAAATATTACTCATCATGCTCGTGTTTTTTCAGAAAACAACTTTCCATCAAGCACAGGTCTTTCTTCTTCATCTTCAGGATTTGCAGCTCTTACTTTAGCAGCAACAAAAGCAGCAGGACTTCATTTATCTGAAAAAGAACTTTCGATCCTGGCCAGGCAAGGCTCTGGTTCGGCATGCAGATCTATACCGGACGGGTTTGTAGAATGGCTCGATGGGTCGACAAGTGAGGAGTCTTATGCCACCTCACTTTTTCCCTCTGATTACTGGGACATAGTAGATGTCGTTGCAGTAGTAAGTACCGAAAAAAAAGAAGTTTCTACTTCAAAAGGACAAACATATGCGAGCACGAGTCCATTTTTTGAGGTTCGCCGTCAGCACATGAATAAAAAAATAGTATTAGCTAAACAATATATTAAAGAACGCAACTTCAGTTTATTTGGTCAACTTATTGAAGCTGAAGCCCTCGAGATGCACGCGATTATGCTTACATCAACACCTTCCCTCATATATTGGAGTGAAGGTACTCTTCACTTGATGAAAGAAGTAAAAAAGTGGCGCAATGAAGGACTAGAGGTGTACTTCACCATCAATACTGGTCAAGATATTCACCTTTTCTGCCAGTCAGATTCTGTCTCGAAAGTAGAAGCAAAACTTGCATATGAGAAGCAAGTTAAAAATATCTTTGTTAACCATCCTGGGGCTGGAGCTCGGATTATATCTGCTTGAGTTTCCTCTTCTTATGCAATCAACAGATTTTTTGAAGTCGTATCCTCAACTGGAAAGTTATCTAGCAGGAAAAGGATATGATATTGCACGCATCAAGTTACCAAAGGTAGATCACCCTTTTCCTCTGATGATCCCGAAATATTATGCAGACCTGATCAATTGGTACGACGCTTTTGACCCATTGCGACTTATGGTGGTCACGGATCAGCGCGAAAAAGATATCAAATCTTATGAAGTCGCAGATCCCATCGGCGACAACCATTTCGCTCCAGTACCGGGCATCATCCACCGGTATCCAGACCGTTGTCTTCTGATGCTCACCAATGCATGTGCGGTGCATTGTCGGTTTTGTTTCCGTAAATCATTGCTCCACGAAAAACACGCAAATATTCAGCAATGTCTTGCATATATCAGATCTCATCCGGAGATATGGGAGGTGATTTTTTCAGGTGGTGATCCATTTGTGCTTACTGATCACGTGTTGCAAAGTATACTTGTGCATTTGCGGGAAATCCCTCATGTCAAAATGATCAGATTTCACACACGTACGCCTGCTGTATACCCCGCTCGTATCACCCCCTCATTTGTACACATATTAAGCAAAGCAAATCCGATCAATATAGTTATTCATATCAATCATCCTCGAGAAATAACTCCCGAATTTTCGGCGGTAGCACGGATGATGGCAGAGTCTGGCACAATGCTTCTCAGTCAGACGGTGCTGATGAAAGGAGTGAATGACGATCCAAAAGTACTTACTGACTTATTCAAAGGCCTGTTATTAAATAGAGTTAAACCTTATTACTTACATCATCTAGATCCTGCAGAGGGAACACATCATTTCCGAGTCAGTATCCAGAAAGGAAAAGAAATTATGCGTGCATTGCGCGGTCATATCTCGGGTACGTGTCTTCCCGAATATGTAGTTGAGACAGAAAATGGGGGAGGGAAGATACCCGTTTTCTGGCTTCAGACAGAAAACGGGAAGGATTTTACAGGAAAGACTTTTCGAGGAAAAGAGATTCGTTACTGTGACGAAATAACCTCGTTAACTCTAAATACTAAACTCTAAACTCTAAATACTAAACAAATTACTTCTCGCAATAGCGTGTAGCATTTTGTTGCATCTTAGAATACGTTACACATTTCACGCTCCACGTTACACGCTATGAAATTGCATTTGCAATCTCTTAGCAGAATACATAGTATATAAAGTAACCCTGTTGCGGAGGGCGTATATGAAGTATCGTGTCCAGCCTCAGCAATAAGACTTTTATGGAAAAAAGAAAATATTTAAGTATTGCGGTTTCGATTATTTTTCTGCTTGGTTCAGTTGTTTTTTCTTATCTCAGTTTTTCTGGCAAAGAAGATCTTCGTACTATTTTGACCAGAGCTACTTCAAATGCCATTACATGTCCAAGTGGTACTACATTACTCTTTCCTCAAGCTACGACACTTGCAGTAAATACACTCGTGGGAGCAGGAGGAAAAGTAATTTCCGTGAAGACAGGATCTGTACCCTGGACTGTGGCTGCAAGAAATGGAACCATGGTGGCTGAACGTGGACAAATGATAAGTGTGAGTTTTACCAAGGAAGTCACGCTGCATTCGGCTATTATTTATGACAATGATCATGATCCGGGTTGGACAATCAATGGAAAAACTCTCACAAAAACCGCAAATGAAACATGGGCACCTTTGATGCCTCTTGGAATCAAATCAGACGTGATGACATTCAACGGCAATGGAGATAGTTCTCATTTTAATGTATGCGTGGCTGTTGTGGCGCCGACAAATACCCCAACAAAAACACCAACTAAAACGCCGACCAAAACCCCTACAAATACACCTCCAATTAGTCCTACAAGCACTCCAACAAAAACACCAACTCCTACATGTGTACCGCGTCCAACCTGCCCTCAATTACCGACGGGCACTACCTGTACTTTGCCTACTCTAACGTCGGGAGGAACTTATTGTCCGGCGCCGACCGCAACAAAAACTCCTACTCCAACCACTGTTCTTACGAGCACAAAGACACCTACCCCGACAGGAGCTCAGCTTTGTACTTTGAATGCTGATGTCGTACTCATCATTGATAGATCTGGAAGTATGAATTCAAAAGAATCTGATGGTAGAACCAAACTTGCATGGGCAAAAGAAGCAGCTTTGCGTTTCACCAATAAAGTAGCTGCTACTTCTGGATTAACAGCCAAAATTGGTGTTGTATCGTTCGGTTCACAGGGTAATGATGGTACAGGAACACTAAGTGCGGATCGTAATTCAACTTTACATATTAAACCATCGGCAGATTGGGAAGCTGTGCGTACTGCTATCAGTGCAGTACAGTATACGACCAGTGGTACTTGTATCGAATGTGGTTTGAGAATTGCTAATGATCAGTTAACCACGCAGACCCGTAATCGTCTTGCTATTTTGCTTTCAGATGGACAGGCAAATCATACATGGACCGGTGCTACATCAAACGCCAAGGCAACTGCGATAACCGAGGCTCAAAAAGGAAGAACGGCAGGAATAAAACATTATGTTCTTGGTTATGGAACTTCGCCTGATGATACTACATTAAAAGCTATTGCAGGCGATGTAACACGTTATCAGTACAAGCCAAATAGTACAGATTGGGAGGCTGCTTATATAGACGTACTTGAAAAAGAATGTGCGGAAATTACTCCATCACCGGCAACTCCTACTCCTACCCCCTCGGCCTGTGTTGTCCCAGCTAAAGTCAAAAATATAAAAATTACCTGTCCCAATTGTAAGCAGTAGTACTTATGAATAAATCTATACCAGTTGCATATGTGATTTACGGACTGATTCTCTTGATCGGTCTGGGAATTACCATATTTTTGATTCAGGGTCGACAGCAAGATGTGCGAAGTCGTGCTACTGATATATGTAAAGCTGATGAAGCAAAATGTACATGGGAAAGTGATGAAGAAGGTTTGACATACAATGTAACCGTGAAAGATCTTACATCAAACACGGCAGTTATCAGTAAAAAAACAACTGAAAAGCAGGTGACGTTTACCAGTATTCCTGGACATGAATATGAGTGTAAGGTGGCTCCTGAAAATAGCTGTGGAAAAGGAGAAGAAACAACCGCATTTGGAAAATGTGAAATACCTGTGACGCCTACTACTCAACCTCCAGGTCTCAGTTGTCCAGAAGATACTGAATTGCTTTTTGTGACACAGGGGGATATGTCAGTCGGGGATAGTACCTCGCTTTCCGGTGTGGTCGACATGCTCGATGGAGGATGGAAGATAGCTTCACGAGGGGCAAATATAGTGGCGGAAGGTGGTACAAAATTGAAAGTTTCGTTTGATTCGAGCATAGTTCTTGATAGTGCTATTATTTATGATAATGATCCCAAGAGTGGAGAAAAGCCATGGTCTGTAAATGGTATTGAATTGCCGACAACCCAAAATGATACATGGGCAACCGATCTTTTTGAGTTAAAGGTGGCGACGAATTCGGTCGAGTTTGATAATGGCGGTGATAGTCCTCACTTCAATCTTTGTGTAGGAACAGTGACAACACCCACACCGACTGTTTCGGTGACCACATCACCAACTCCTACCTGCGTCCCTCCTCCCACGTGTGGTGGTTCGGATAGTAGCGCTACCTGTTCGACACCGACTCCTCCAACTGGCACAGTATATTGTCCTGTGACACCGTCACCAACCCCGTATCCGACCAATACACTTTACCCCACACCCCAACCGACTTATACGCCATACCCGACATACACACCATATCCATCTCAACCACCCGGAGAACCTACTTATACCCCAAATCCGACATACACACCATATCCACCTCCCCAGAATCCTCCCCCTACATATATTTATGGGCCGACCAATACGCCTATGGTGATACAAGTCCAACAACCGCCAAATAAACAGTACGTATATATCACCAGTCCAGCCGGACCTGCGATTACTGTGGTGATCACCAATCCTCCACAGCAACCCCCTCAGGCCACACGAGCACCGCTACCTAAGGCAGGTTCTGCAGCTTCGTGGTTCATGTGGATCGCTCCCGCTGTCCTTATCGGCGTCGGATTGATGCTTTAATCTGATTTGAAATTGTTTGAACTTCAGGTATAATAGGAGCGACCTATGACAGCTGATTATTCTGATAGAAAAGACAATTTTCGTGTTATCTTAGGATCACCGGAGACAGGTGGGAGAATGGTATCGATAGATACTACTAATGAGGAGTGGCAGCCTGATCCGAAGTGGGTTGCTGAACATGAGGCAGAAAATGCTTTGCAACAACTACAGGATGCACTAATAAAAGCCAACCCCAACGGTCTTATTGATGATGTGCTATAAAAAAGTAAGCTTCAGTACCACCGCTTTAATAGTGATTTTTCTTCTTTGATCGAGTAAAATAGATCCAGTCGGAAGCGTGGACAGACGATTAAAATATGAAAGTGTGGGTAAATTACGCGCTTAGTTTGCCCCACATGTCTAAAGTCGAAAGTCTAACGTCTAAGCTTAAAATTTGGCGCGTTGGCGAAGTGCTCAAGTCAGCAGTTGACGAAGCGAAGCGAGTCTTACTGCTGCTTAGTCCCGATGAGTTAATAGTGTAGAATCGGGAGAAACGCAGAGAAGAACGATAGATATGATGTTATGAGTATGAGAGTTATTATGGCGCGTTGGCGAAGTGGAAACGCGGGTGTCTGCAAAACACCTACTGCGCCGGTCCGATTCCGGCACGCGCCTCATGTATTAGCTGATAGCGATTAGCTTTTAGCTATTAGCGTAATGTGATATATGATTAGCTGATAGCGATTAGCTTTTAGTTGTTGGCGGACTTAGAACATGGTTCGTTAATGGGGATTGGCTATCAGTGCAGCAAAATAAATGTTTTTGATGGGTATGTATAAATTTGAAAATTTAGTGGTTTGGCAAAAAGCTTTAGTACTCGTCAAAGAAATATATTGTTTTTCAGACAACATTAAAGATTACACATTAAAAGATCAGATAAAAAGAGCCTCAACATCGATTTGTATAAATATTGCAGAAGGATCAGGGTCGCAAAATGATAAAGAATTTAATAGATATCTATTGCGCTAGCAGAGTTCCCCATCACTGGAGCGAAGCGCAAGGGATGGGGG
>CAZNUT010000041.1:3440-10118 GCA_964576365.1 uncultured Gammaproteobacteria bacterium | reverse complement strand
TTCCCATGAAATTGATATTTATGCGTCATGGGGAAAGCATAGGCAATGTCACGTACGGATTTATTTCCGGTCGTTCTGATCCTGCAGGTCTTACTCACAAAGGCAGAGTACAAGTCATCCGCAGCGCCTGGGAACTTCATGACGAAAAAATAGACAGAATCATCGTCAGTCCTGTTGCGCGAGCACAGGAAACAGCTCGCATCCTTCACCGCTATTTTCCTTCGGCTCAATTCGAAACCGCAGAATGGTTGACCGAACTTGATCATGGCATATTTGAAGGGCGACGTTGGTGGGAAGTCATACACAAAGTACCTGTCAAATGGAGAGAGCAGCATGGATCTTATCAAACAGCTTTTCCTCAGGGAGAAAGTATGGAAGATCTCGCGCACAGAGTCTGGGCGGGTTATCAAAACACTTTAACAAATGTGAAAGAAGATGAAACGGTGCTTTTTGTTTCACATCAGGCAGTCATATCTAGCATCCGATACGGGCTAAAATACGGTGATCCTGCTCTCATCAACTCATCTGTCTCTCAAAAACAGTATGTGCAGTTTTTGAATGATATACAGCTTCCAAATGCTGGATTTTTCATTTCATTACCTACACGCAATAAAAAGCAGGACTCAACTTCAATAGAGCCATATGAGAACGTAAAACCAAGGCATAATAATATTTCCTGGTATGTACATGGGTTGCTGGAGACAGAGAATGAACCTGAAGCAAAACGTATGGAAACTGCATCAGGTAATGCGGTATATCATGTCAAAATTTCTGACACAGCATCTCGAATGGTCAAAGTCCTCAGGGGTACCGATTCACAGGCAGCGTGTCGACAGCGCAAAGTATATGAATATTTGAAAAAGAAACATATTCACGCACCTGTTATAGAACAATATGATACAAGTCATGCATTTTATAAAAACGATGTATTTATTCAAGATTACATACAGGGAGATACGGCAGGCGATTGTTTTAAGCGATCGAAGGGTACATGTCAACCTCTTCTTGAAAGTATTTATGCTGCATTAAATCAGATACACTCATTACCAGTGGAGGAAGTCTCTTCGTTTTGGATACCTTCTATTGAGGAAGTATTTTTGGACTGGAAGACATTTATGCAATACAACATCAATCTTTCGCTCCATAAATTACAATTGTGCGATTTGCAGGATGAAATCAAGGATTATTTGTACCAGGAAGTGTCACATTTATCTTCTTACTTGCTTCAAGGTAAATATACTCTCGCACCTATTCACGGCGATGCAGGAACTGGAAATTTTATTACCTGTGGTATAAAAGATAACGCATGTAGTTTGTTGCGAATTATTGATTTTGAATGGGCGAGACTTGGTGATCCCTTGTGGGATCTTGCGTATTTTTGGGGATGGGTAGAGCGATCAGATGTCAATACAGCATCACAATGGTATACAATTTTGCAAAAACAGGACCATAATTTGCGCCATATCAATCAATATCGATTACTTTTTCATATATGGACTGTGCGCGACATGTACGATTACAAAAATGAATCCATACGCCAATCACGCGGGAAAAAATCTCTTGAAATTTTAAGAAATATAAAACTTCCTTGACGCTCGACACGTTCTCCTTCATAATAAATTAAAGCCTCCTGATTAAAAGGATTATGTCATCATTTATTGAAATTAGTTTTGTTGTTGTCGCTGCTCTTTGTGTGGCTTGTGTGATGCGACTTTTGAAACAGCCCCTCATAATAGGCTATTTGCTCACAGGTATTTTGTTGGGGCCTTATGGTATGAATGTATTGAATGATAATGATACATTCCAGATTTTTTCAAAACTTGGAATTACCATTCTTCTTTTTATTGTAGGACTCAATCTCAATCCATCAGTCATCCGGGATGTGGGTAAAATCTCTTTGTATGCAGCATCTGCTCAGATTATTGTCACAACATTTGTAGGATATCTTTTGGGAATAGCACTGGGTTTACCATCTATTTCTGCCATTTACCTTGCTTTAGCAGTTACTTTCAGCAGCACTATCATCATCCTCAAATTAATTGCAGACAAAGGTGATCTGCAAAGCCTCTATGGCAAAATATCCATAGGCTTGCTTTTGATACAGGATGTTGTTGCTATGTTGATTTTACTTTTTATTTCCTTGATAAGTGGAGATGGATCTCAATCCAGTTTTATTCCCACCATACTCATGGTGGTAAATGGCTTGATGATAATAGTTGCAATCATAGCTCTTCAGCAATTCATCATACCCGCAGTTGGTGTATTTATAGCCGGATCACAGGAGCTTTTGTTTCTTTTTTCTCTCGCGTGGGGTATGGGTATCGCGGCTCTTTTTCAATTTATTGGTTTTTCTCATGAAATTGGAGCATTGATCGCGGGAGTAAGTCTCTCTATGACACCGTATTCATACGAAATATCATCCAGGCTGCGTCCATTGCGTGATTTCTTTATCCTTCTCTTTTTTATTTTATTAGGCTCGCAGTTGACATTTTTTAATATCGGCGATCAGATTCCGGCATTGATCATATTTGTTATCTTTGTCCTCGTAGGTCAACCCATCATCATGATGCTTATCATGAATATGCTGGGTTTTACTCGCAGGGTGAGTTTTCAGACAAGTATGGTGGTCGCACAAGTGAGTGAATTTTCACTTATTTTAGCTGCAGTAGGAATGAGAATGGGTCACTTGTCGCCCGAGGTTGTGTCCCTCATTACGCTTATCGGACTCATCACGATTGGTTTTTCTTCATACCTCATCACCTATTCAGATAAACTATTTTTTCATATTGAAAAACTTCTGGTGTATTTTGAATTGCGCGTAAATCATCCCCGTCGTATGAGACGACATTACCTCACCGCGGTTTTATTTGGGTTTTCGACAATGGGAAAAGAAATCATACCTCTTTATGAAAGTCTTGGTGCACAATTTACTGTGATAGATGTTGACCCGGATATCATTCATTTGCTGGAAAAAAAACATATTTCAGCACGATATGGTGATGCGAGAGATCCGGAGTTTTTACAAGAATTGGCTGGGGAAAAACTGCAGTATATCGTGTCGGGGATTTCCGATTTCCAAATTAATTTTTTTCTTGTGAGAAGAATGCGCAAAGCTCATCCACATGCAATTTTGATCGTTCTTGCTAAAAATGAAAAAGATGCACTTGCTTTGTATGATGCGGGTGCATCGGTAGTCATTTTATTTTCAGAGTTGGCTTCGCGTCATACAAAGAAGCTCCTGATGGTGCATGGTACTACTCATTCACATTATCGTTATTTGAAAGAAAAACATATCCAATCTCTCAGTGACAGTGTTATTTAGACTGCTTCATACTTCCTTGTATTGCAATAGTTGATTCTGAGGCGTATACTAGCGACGAATTAGTTCATTGAGTATTAGTAGAGATCTTCTGTCAAGCAGGAATTTCAAGTTGAAAGGCGTATTGAATCAAGTTTAGCATGACGCAAGTGCGAAATAGATTCCGTCAAGGATTCATTCCTGTCAGTGTGCGGCTTAAAGATAAGATGCTAGAGCACGGATTACAAAGACCTTTATATTAAACCAAGAGCTCTCGGTCAGAATCATATGCACACTGCCTGGATCCTTTCTCCTTGCCACCTATTTCGCACAGACACTAGTAATTGGCAATTAGACTTGCCTGCGGCAAGTAGGTATTAGTAATGTGTCATTAATCATTATTTATGACTTATATGGATGAGTCATTTTTTCATTTCGCTTTTTCTTCATTTGTCGGTATAGGACCAGTCCGATTTGACGCGTTAATAAGACACTTTGGTACTGTTGAGAAGGCATATCATGCATCAGAAAAATCATTAGCTATGGCGTTGGGCAATAAGCTGGCAAAAGATTTTGTTGATTTTCGCTCGGGTTTATCGCTAGAAAAATCTGCAGAATATTTAGAAAAAGCAGGAGTCACGCTTGTTGCGCGATGTGATAAAAAGTACCCTCAAGGATTAAACACCCTCACAGATCGACCTATATGTCTTTATGTTAAAGGTGATATTGCAAAGTATGATTTTTCATCCGGTCATTTTTTTGGTATTGTCGGTACGCGAAAACCTACGACTTACGGCTCAACAATAGCACGGAAGTTCGGCCGCGAGCTTGCCCAGGCAGGGTTTGTGATCGTTTCTGGTATGGCGCTTGGTATCGACTCTGAAGCTCATCGAGGAGCACTTGAAGCAGGAGGGAAAACCATTGCGGTGCTGGGATGCGGAGTAAATGTAGTATACCCTCCGGCTAATCAAAAACTATATGATGACATTCTCGCCAGTGAAGGACTGATTGTTTCTGAATTTCCTCCAGATAGAACAGTCATGAAAGGATTGTTTGTCTCCAGAAATCGTATCATCGCAGCTCTTTCGCGGGCGACCATGGTGGTCGAAGGGTTGAAAAATAGTGGTTCGTTGGTGACTGCTCGCTGCGCTCTTGATCTTGGCAAGGATGTTTTTGCTCCACCTGCCCCTATTACATCCATTCAGTCGGAAGCCCCGAATATGCTTTTGAAATCTGGTGCGGTCCTAGTGACATCGGTTGATGATATTTTGGAAGAGTTGAGTATGGCCGTTATGCCTGCAAAAAGTCAAAATATCGCCCAAATGTTAAACGAAGAAGAAATACTGATTTTTGAACTTTTGCAAAATGAGCCTTTGGCGCCTGATGAATTGGCACGTAGATTGCTTTTGCCTATTCAAACGATTCTTAATCTTATTTCAACAATGGAGATCAGAGGATATGTGAAAAGAAATGTAAACGGTACTATTCAGATTTGTTTATGAGCTTAAAAGGAGATAAATTGAGAAGCGAGATATCTTTTCAGGTAAGCTACTGCAACAATCCATTTAAGGCAACGCGAGACGAGTTTCCTGTATAAAACGAAGAGTATCGGGATTAAATATATTTTCGTCTGGAATTATTGCAGCTGGCAGTTGACAAGTATAAAAAGTACCACTCTCACCAAGCACGCGAATTTTGTTACCACGTTCAGAATATAAATATACACCTTGTCTTGTAACATCTTGTCCTACAACTTGAGCGTTAACAAAATCTCCAGGCTGGGGCGGTCTTTCATTTTCTGATGATGGTTGTGTCATAAGTAAATTGAACGGCTCAATTATACACCATTAGCATTCATATGTAAAGTGAATTCAGGGCTACCGGAGAATTTGAACCATAGATGCTTGCATTACTGATTTGCGCTATGTGTTTTTCGCTCAAGAGATTGAATTCGACGGAGATATTTTGCCTCATTTTTTGTTTGCGTGCTCAAAAAAATGTCAACCAGTTTCTGAGCATCTTCCTGGCTTATGTAATCTGCAGGAAGTGCAAGAATATTGATGTGGTCGTGTTCGCGAGCGCTTTTGACCTGGTCAGGATTTGAACCAAGCGCGCAATATACACCCGGATATCTATTTGCAGCTATAGAAACACCTACCCCCGAACCACATATTACAACACCAAGAAACTCTTCAGGATTTTGAAGAACAGCTTCTGACACTTTTTGTGCGTATTGAGGAAAATCGTCATGTGGATCATAGCTATAATTACCCATATCTTCAACACGTATATTTTTTTCCTGTAGATAAGAAATAAGAAGGTCTTTGAGATGAAAACCCCGATGATCTGCACCAATGAAGATGGTCATAGAGTATAGTATACAGTAAGCAGACCACAGCTTACAGTAAAGAGTAAAAGAGTTAAAAGTGAAAAAGTCAAAGTTTGAAATGAGACGTTGCACGACTTTATAAACTTGACAAACTTTACAACGTGATTAACTGTCTATGTTCGACACTCATTGTCATCTGAATTTTAAAGCATACAAAAAAATTCTTCCTGATGTGATTTCACGTGCGCAGATAGCGGGAGTGACGCATATCCTGATACCAGGTACCGACGTAAAAACATCGTATAAAGCAGTAGAGATCGCCTTGCAGTATGAACATTTTTATGCAGCAGTTGGTATTCACCCCCATCATGCCTATAAAATTTTGACACTTGCTGACGAAGAAATGAAGAAACATCAGCAGAGCCGTGAACATATTATTTCCAGTCTGATTGAGAGCCAGATTGCCGATATTGAAACATTGTTGAACGATCCCAAGGTAAAGGCGGTAGGTGAGGTCGGTATGGACAGACATGTGTATAAGCAGACGGTATACGGTGAATATGCGGTAAATGATGAATTTATACATATTCAGAAAGAATTTTTTAAAAAGCAGATAAAATTGGCAATTTCTTATGACAAATCGCTCATCATCCACAACCGTGAAGCAAAACAGGATTTATTGCCAATCCTCAAAAAATGCTGGGATGAGAAATTGCGCGGACGATCTGTATTTCATTGCTGCGAGCCGGATGACGAATTATTGAACTTTGTGAAAGAGCATGGGATGTATATGGGTATCGATGGTGACATTACTTACTCAAAAGAAAAGCAAGAGTTTATCAAAAAAGTTCCGATTGAATTATTGGTTTTTGAAACAGATGCGCCATTTTTATTACCCGAACCGTTGAGATCGCAAAAAAAATATCCCAATGAGCCAAGATACCTTTCTTATATTGTCGATATGGTATCTCAATTGACAGGTGAGTCAAGCGATCGGATAGTAGAGCAGACGAGTACAAATGCAATGAAGTTATTTTCGATCTGACTCATC
>CAZNUT010000041.1:0-3340 GCA_964576365.1 uncultured Gammaproteobacteria bacterium | reverse complement strand
ATCAACTGCCATTATCCAAAAGCGCCGCTCGTGAGAAGCATGTGAAATATCATACCGAATACAAGTCCGGTGATATATGAATCCATATACCAGCCGATCAGCCACCCGAACACAAAGCAGGGTATATGGAGCCAGTAGGTGAAATTTTTTTCTACACCTACGACCATATGCATCATCATGAGGTATGCTACTGCGATAGTAATAAACAGAAAAAGATCCATAGTTAGCCCTGCATCTTTCTGATAACTTCAGTCCACTGTACCTTAAATGATTCCGGCCGGAATTGTTGGGCCCGGTCAAATACTTCGATGCTCAACTTTTCATGTACAGAATTATCATAAAAAAGTGTGGCGATTTTTTGAGCTATATCTTTGGGGTCATTCGGGTTTGTGTAAAGGGCAGATTTACCGGCGATTTCATGAAATACCGGAATATCAGCAAGTACAGATGGAACAGAAAGATAGCCCGCCTCCAGATACGAAAGACCAAAACCTTCGTCAAACGAAGGGAGCATATTTAATCTTGCGTTGCGATACAGAGCCAGAAGTTCCAGATCAGATACAAATCCTGGAAATATAAAAAGCGGATTATCTTGCGTTTCTTTTAAAAAACGGTAGAAAGAAGCAAGCCACGGATTTGGTTTTTGTGAAAGGACTTTTGTCTCTTCGCTCACAAATATTTTACCCACACATACGCAACGGACGTTGGCGATTTTTACCGCTAACGCGATATTAAGCAGATTTTTATTCCATGTGCCGTCGCCTACATAGATGACATAGTCGCGAATATCTCTCAAGCGCTCATTGGCGATGAGCGATCTATCCTGTATGGCGCTAAATTCTGCCTCTTCTTTTCCCTGATTAAGATGAAAGGGGTGATGGTGTTCTACGGATTCAGGGTGATTGTCAAGATGAGGAAGATATGTGGGCTCTACAGATGGATAAATGACTACAATCTTTGCAGGAGGAATTTTGAGAAAATGCACGATGTCGCGTTTACTTTGTTCAGAATCAGTGACCAATAGATCATAGTTTTTGAGCGACCACTTGGTGAGAAATGTATACCACCATCCGCGCCATCCCACTGGGAAATGCGAGGGATATTTGAGCGGTATCACATCGTGGATGACTCCTATTTGTTTTCGTGCGATTCTGCCTACTTGTAATGGTTTTGCTACTGGACTGATAAAAGGGTTTATGAAAATACTGTTTGCGGGAACATCGGTAAGTTTGCTCACAAAGCTACATACAGGTGAAGGTAAAGGAGTGGAGGATTCTGAAAGTGCTTGTACAATCTGGGTGGAAAAGGAGTCTCTCAGAAGTTTCATATATCTTCCGATACCTCTCACTGCGCTTTGCGGGTCTGCAATAGATGGATCATAGATATACGCTGATGGAGTCATGCTGTTAGTATACAGTAACCAGTAAACAGTAGACAGTAAACAGTAGACAGTAAACAGTAGACAGTATGTCAGAGTCGCTGAAGCTCAGTTATGAATTAAGAAAGAAGAGTTAAAAATGAGTTATGAGCTTGTTAGGCCAGCCTGCCGTAGGCAGGTTTTAGCTGTTAGCTTTTAGGTTTTAGTAATAAGTAAAAGCCTACCCTCCGAATCGGAGAGTGAATAGCTTTTTATGTAATAGGTAGCATATAACATGTAACAAAAAGATCATTCATTAGTAATTAGACATTACTATTTGGAAACTAGAATTTGTTACTTAAACCAGCCAGAGGCTGGCAGGGATTGCTCACTGTTACTTGGTCACTAGCAATTCGTCATTCATGGCGGATATTTTTTGTTATCTTATACGTATGAAAAAGGTAGGATTTATTCTCTTTTTATTTTTTGCTCTCATATTTTTCACTCGACCCATCTTTGCTCATCCGCTTGATGTTTCCTACACAGACATCCATATTGTGCATGATTTTAATAATGAAAAACTTGCACCTGATGTAGCAGTTGCAGAAGTTTATTTACCTTGGTTTGAAGCGTCACTTTTGGTCAAAAAATACGAAAATATCGCTTCTCCTGAAGCAAAATTATTACCCCAATACCATAAATCTTACTCACGATATTTAGATGAAAAATTGCAACTGTCAAATAACGGTAAGAGGTGTCCGGCGATTTATGGTATTCCACCGGCTCAGCCCGAAAATGAGATATTATTTGGGCGAGGCATCATGATGCCCGTGAGGTACCAATGTCCTGAAAATTTACAAGAAGTGACAGTCGAAAACAGAATTTTCATACAAGAATTTCCTGTTCAGCAAAATTATGTAAACATCTATAATGGTCCGGAGCTTGCCGTAAAAGGAGCTTTGCTCACATCTCAGAGTACGGATTTTTCTTTTGATGTGAGAAGACTCAATCAGTTGAGTACGACAAAATCAACGTATGGAAATAAAAAACCTTTACTAGAGAGACTTTCTCAAGGATTTCTGGATACTCACTCCACGTCTCTTCCTGCAGCAATTGGTCTGGTTTTTTTGCTGGGTCTTTTGCACACACTGGAAGCCGGACACAGCAAGTCTATTCTAACCTCATTTCTCATCCAAAAAAAAGCAAGGGTGCGAGATGGACTCTTATTTGCGGGAATTTTTACCGTTACTCATATCGCTGACATCGTTATTCTCGGTCTCATTTTGCTTCTCACTAATTCATTTATAGATGTTTTTGCCCGTTTGTCGTATTTGCAAACATTTTCTTATTATTCACTTCTTTTCATTTCGGTATACATGCTCATGAAGCACATAAGTGAGTATGTCAAACACCTTGTATTATCTGATGATCATGAGCACGAACATCACCATCATCATGCAATTGATGTAAAAGATATCAGAAAGCAGTTGTTTTTGGGTTTTGTAACTGGGCTTAGTCCTTGCCTATTTGGTTGGTCAATTTTTATGGTTATTTTGACCACAAAAACAATATGGGTTATTTTTCCCGTCATCTTTTCTTTTGGATTAGGTATTTTTGTCGCTTTAAGTCTTATTGTGTTTATTGTCGGCAAATTTAAAATCAAGATGATGGAGAGGTTTCATTTTGTTGGAGAAATCTCACCGATAATTTCTTCTTTGCTGCTTGTAGGATTTGCGCTTTCTGCTCTTGTTCAGTAGTATGAATAAATAGTGTATAAATATCTTGTATGACAAAGCGAAGGTCAGTTAAAAAAAACATGCTCACATCTCGTCGTTTTTTTTATTTTTTTCTTGCCTGTTGTGTTTTTGCTTTTTTTGCAATCTTATTTGTAAGTCAGTTTGGAATAAACAAAGATCATCAGATTGAACCCACCTACGCAGCCGGCACCCAATCAACAGATCCCAATTTGAAGATAGCTTTTAT
>CAZNUT010000040.1:0-10967 GCA_964576365.1 uncultured Gammaproteobacteria bacterium | reverse complement strand
TCAGTTGGCTGTGAATTTGCAGTCATTTCTTCTGTTTTTGGTTCAGATCCTTTCACATCGATCACAAGTCGGCGGTCACGACCTTCACCAACAGAATAACTTGCTAAATCTGCATACGTTTTAGCAACATATTCGTGCATGATGCGACGTTCGTACGATGAAAAACCTCTCAAATAACTTGGCGCATGGCGCTCATTGACTTTTTGCACTGCTTGATCGGCAATATAATGAAGTCTCTCTACTTGTTTTTCCCGATAATCATTTACATTGATGAGGAGGGATGCACGCTCTCCACTTTGTTTAAAAATAACCACTTCAAGTAGCTTCTGCAAAGCACGAAGTGTCTCGCCATGACGACCTATCACAGTGGGAGCCTGCTCGCCCACCTGTATACTCACTTGAAACATCTCTTCATCCTGCGTGACTTCTACCACTGGATTGTCTACCATTCGGCTGACGATATCAAGCGTTTGCTGTTTGATCAACTCAATTTTATCCATAAATTGTAATTAAAAATTAATAATCAAATGTATTGAAAATTAGCTTATCAATTTTGAAAACACGTCATTGCAAGGAGTAGTTAGTAATACGACGAAGCAATCTGTTGATATTTTAACAGATTGCCACGCTCCCTGCGAATAAAAGAGTCACTCCTGCCGGCCGGCAGGCGGGCGCGATGATGCATGACACTTTTTAAACGGTTCTAAGATTTTCGTTCTCTTTTTTTATTTGCAATAATTTGCTGAACTATACTAAAAACAGAAAATAGATTCCAGTATAGAGATAATCCAATAGGCAAAGTATAAGAAAAGTAACCGATCATCAAGGGGAAAAAATATTTCATCTGTGTATTCATTGCTTGCTGAAATTCATCAGAAACACTTTTTTCCTCTGGTTTTTTATTCGGGTCTTTTGTATCCTTTTCCACCACTACCTCCGCTGCTGGTTTAACTGGCATTTGGGGCATAGTATAGATATTTTGCAGATATTGCAGACCAGCTGTGATGACAGGGACCAAGTAATAAAAAATATTCCCGCCTTTTGAAGGTGAGAGCGTCAGATTGATCCAGAGAAAATGAGGGTCAATGGCAGAATTTATTTTCAGGAAGGGGTAATAAAGCTTGCTATTGATTTGATTTATTAACAAAGTATCCTGGCCTGTATGAAGAAACTGCTGTAATGTCTGATAAAGTCCTATGAAGATGGGAATCTGTACGATCGCCACAAGACATCCAGCAGCTGGATTGATACCAGCTGATTGATACAATTTCATCTGTTCTTGCTGCAGTTTTTTTTGGTCGTTTTTATATTTTTTCTGTAGTTTGTCCAATTCAGGCTTAATCTCTTGCATTTTTCTCGAAGTATCAATCTGCTTTTGAAAAAAAGGCAGCATTAAAAACCGTATAGCAAGAGTAATAGAAATGATGGCAAATCCAAATGCACCAGGAACGCCCACAAAAAGATACAGCTTATAAAATCCGACAAGTATGTTGAGTATCGGATCAATGATGAGAGTATTAAATATATTACCCACGGATAAAAAAACTACTAAATTCAAAAAAACAATTAGACTGTCAGCTTTGCTCTTCCTTTTTGTCTTCGACGCTTAAGGACGCTTTGACCCGTCTTAGTAGCCATGCGGGCTAAAAATCCGTGAGTATTACGTCTTTTTTTCTTTTTGGGTTGATAAGTACGCTTCATAAAAATCTAAAAACTGATAATAACGTTTTGAGAAAACTATTTATTCTCGAAATACTCTACATTTTAAACAAACACTCAGCAATAATTGCGGGTCACCGATGCTGAAAATAAGTTTGATATCAGGATATACTGTGTAAGTCGTATTGTTAACGGATTGCTTCGTCGCTTACTAACTGCTCCTCGCAATGACGGCTTAACTTACAAACTTATACACCTGCCTGCGGCAGGCAGGCTTTTAACTTTTCACTGAATCTAAAATGCTTTCATCCTCTCCGTCATACGCTTGCCACACAGCTTCAGTGACAAAAGGCATATAAGGGTGAAGTAATTTTAGCAAAAGCCTATACACATGTTCCAGCGTTTTTTGCACCTCTATATTACCATTCTGCATCGATGCTTTCAACTGCTCTATATAAAAATCTGCAAATCTATGCCAAATAAACTCATACGTCATATCAAATGCTTTAGCAAATAAAAACTCTTTGAAATACATATGATACTGTTTTTCCAACTCGGCATACTCATTTTTAAGTGATCCGAGAAGCTTTTTAGCTTCATCTGACAATTGGTCTGTATTTTTACTTTGAGGCTTTCTATTAACTAGAATAAACCTTCCAATATTCCAGATTTTATTTCCAAAATTGCGCATACTTCTGATCTTTTCTTCTGACAATACTACGTCTCCACCTTCCTGTGTACCAAATATAAGAGACGCTCGTAGACTATCAGCGCCATATTTCGCGATCATATCGAGAGGATTAATGACATTTCCTTTGCTTTTACTCATTTTCTGTCCAAGCCTATCCCGCACCATACCGTGCAAAAAAACATGTTGGAAAGGGACCTGACCAGTAGAGAAATATCCTATCATGATCATCCGCGCTACCCATGCACGTAAAATATCATAGCCTGTTTCCATCACTGATGTAGGATAGTATGTACGATACGCCTCGTCGGAGATTGATTGAAGTGTAGCAAAAGGCCACTGCGCTGAAGAAAACCAGGTATCAAAGGTATCTTCATCCTGCACAAACTCACACGAGCCGCACAAGGCACATTTCTCCGGTTTTTCCACAGAAACAAACCAACCGGAAATACCTCCCCTCACCTGAGGTGAGGTACTCCTCTCAGAAAGAGGAGAATCATTCATTGCAGTCTTTCCTTTATAACTTGATAAATCTGACGAACTTGATGAACTTGCTTTCGCACATCTATACGCCGGTATCCTGATCCCCCACACGATCTGACGGGATATGTTCCAATCTATAAAATTTTCAAAAATACCAATAAGTTGTTTTTTAAACTTTGACGGATGTATCTTGATTTCATCGTTCTCAACCAATTTGACAGCCTGCTCGGCCAGTGGCTTAATCTTGATAAACCATTGCTCTTTTGGTAAAGGTTCTAGAGTCGTACCACAGCGGTAACACGTCTTTACAATCATAGCGTGCGATTTCAGATCGACCAAAAGACCCTCTTCCTTCAACTTCGTCACTACTTCTTCGCGGGCTGCTTTGACACGCTTACCATCCACCATTCCCGTACCATACATCTTTCCATCAAAACCAATCACCTGCTGCCCTGCAAGATGATGTCGTTTGGCCACCTCAAAATCATTTACGTCATGATAGGGAGTCACTTTCACTGCACCTGTACCAAATTTTTCATCTACATATTCATCCGCGATGATGGGAATTTCTCGATTTGTGAGAGGCAATCTTACTTTTTTTCCAATAAATGATTTATATCGTTTATCCTTCGGATTTACCATCACGGCTATATCGCCAAATAATGTTTCCGGACGGGTTGTCGCAACGACTATCCCACCATCCTCCTCTACAAATCGATATTGAATATAAAACAATGCACCTTCAATTTCTTTATCTGCCACCTCTAAATCTGAAAATGAGGTGCCGCACTGAGTACAATAGTTGACTAATCTATTTGTCCTATATGCAAGACCCTGGTCAAACAAACGTTTAAAAGTACCGTAAACTATCTTGACAATATCTGCATCCATAGTGAACTTTTTATGACTCCAGTTGAGGGCGAATCCAAGCCTGCGAAGTTGATTTTCCATACCTTGTCGATTCTTCATCACGAAATTCCAGATATCATCAAACAATGTCTTTCTGTCAAAATCAAATCTGCTTTTTCCAGTTTTTTTTAAGTGCTTCTCATAGACAAATTGCGTTTCGATACCTGCATGGTCTGCGCCTGCAAGCCAAAATATATTTTTACCTTGTAGAGCATGATATCGTATCATCACATCTTCATATACATACATTGCATGACCCAGATGTAAATCTGCGTTGGCATTTGGAGGAGGTAAAATGATAGTAAATGGCTCTCTATGAGAAGACGTATCAAGTTTTTCAAAAAAAGCTTTTTCCTCCCAAAAACGGCTTAATGTCTCTTCATGACGAAGAAAATCAAATTTTGTATCCATACAATCGTCTTTTTATATCAAAATTGTGTTGAATTTTCAAGCTGGAAAGAGTATCTTTGAATGGATATGAACTGGTTTCAGATGTTGATCATTTGGCATATATATATTTTTGTTCTTGGATTGATTTTTTTTCCTATAACGTCAATCATTTTTCGTAAATTCATCGACAAAGGATATCCTTTTGCCCGCACTATAGGCATCATTATTCTTTCATACACTACATTTCTTTTAGGCGTACTACGAATAGTACCTTTTACTCAAGAAAGTCTTTTTTTTCTTCTGGTAATAATGACTTTCTTTATTTATTACTTTAAAAAAGATCATGTCCT
The DNA here is from genome assembly GCA_964576365.1 of uncultured Gammaproteobacteria bacterium. Lineage (GTDB taxonomy): Bacteria > Patescibacteriota > Microgenomatia > UBA1406 > GWC2-37-13 > CAZMJG01. The sequence goes on along the minus strand of CAZNUT010000040.1, from coordinate 6,488 downwards.
CAAACTCATTCGTACACTCAGCTTTAATCAATGGATGCTTTTGTTGGGCGAAGAACTCTTTTTCTTGGTTTCACTCATCAGTCTCTTTTTGGTTCGCTCACAGGAGCCTTCAATTCATGGCCTTGAAAAATTCATGGATTATGGATTTATGCAATCTATTGGCCGATCGCGTTATTTTCCACCTCTTGATATGTGGCTTTCGGCAGATCCTCAAAGCCCGAATGGTTATCCTATCAATTATTACTACTTCGGGCACTTGTCGGGAGCTATGCTTACCAAGCTTACCGGCATACCATCTTCGATTAGCTACAATTTGATTCTTGCCACCATATTTGCACAGGGGATGACTCTCGCATTTTCCTGGTGTCTCAATGCTTGCGCACTTTTTTATAGATACACTGATAAAAATCTTCCAAAAATAAGGACTATTGCAACCGGATTGATTGGAAGTGTTCTAGTCAACCTGGCTGGCAACCTACATATGATTTATCTTTTTACAAAGGGGTATGAAAATGAAAAACCCGTGCCTTTCTGGACGATCTGGCAGGATATGGATGCAACCGCACAACAAGCAATTGAGAGCAATATGAATTTTTTTAGCACCTTGATTCAAAATGCAAAATACTGGTATCCAAATGCCACTCGCTTCATCCCGTATACCATTCACGAGTTTCCTTCTTATTCTTATGTTGTTGCAGACCTACACGGACATGTATTTGATATTCCGTTTGTTTTAACCACATTGGCATTTATTCTTGCCTATATATCCCGAAAACATATTCCAACTCATCCTAACCAGAAAAATCTTCTCTCGTACAAAAAACTTTTTATTGATTTAGTTGATGCTCGTTGGACTATTCTTTTTGGCGCAATGGTTGCAGTGCACTATATGACAAATGCGTTTGATGGTCCTATTTATATCCTGCTTGTCATGATTTTGTTGGCATATCGATTCCGCCTGACATTGACTTTTGGCCTACATGTCATACTCCTTGGCATTTCATATATGATATTTTCTCTTCCTTTTTCTGCTTTTTTTACACCATTTGTAAGTGGTATCGGTGTAAATTGCAGCCCTTCATTTCTTGTTGAATTGAAAAAAATTGGTCCATTTTTGTTTGAAAAGGGAAATTGTCAAGTGAGCGAGTGGTGGATGCTTTTTGTACTTTGGGGCTTCTTTTTAATCTGCTTTATTCTATTTTTAAGCCTTCTATACTTACAAAAAGAAAATAAAAAAGCGTTTAACAAAATTGATGCGTTAGTCAGCATCATATTTCTATTTGGTTTTTTTCTTATCGCTATACCTGAATTCTTTTATATCAAAGATATATATCCTGCCCATTTCAGAGCTAATACTATGTTTAAGATGGGATATCAGGCATACATCATGATGAGTATGGCGTCCGCCTACGTGATCATGCGTATCGTCGACTGGAAGAACTATAAAAAATATATTTGGGCTAGTATATATACACTTCCCTTTTTATTAGTATCTGTTTATTTTTATTTTGCGTTCCCGTCATATTACCCGGGAATTGATAAAATCACACAAACATATTTTCCTTTTTTAACAGACCAAAAAATGCCAAAAATTACACCTCAATTGGACGGCATTGCCTGGCTTAAAGATACTTATCAACAAGATCTGGAAATTATCAACTACATCAATAAAAATATAATCGGCCAGCCTGTGATACTCGAAGCTCAGGGGGACTCATACACCGATTACAATAGAGTATCTGCTTACACTGGCATTCCTACTGTTGCGGGCTGGTGGGTACATGAATGGTTATGGAGAGGCTCCTCTGATACCGTCGGAAATCGCATTCCTGATATATCATCTATGTATGAATCGACTGATCTAGAAATAACACGTAATTTATTCAAAAAATACAATGTAGAGTATGTAGTGATCTCTCAGATGGAGCGCGAAAAATACCCCAAAATCAATGAAGAAAAATTCTCAAAAATAGGTACTTTGATATTTCAATCAACAAATGGGGTTGGGGCTCTGTATAAAGTAAATTAAGACCTACATTTGACAATAATTTTGAGATATGATATTGTGTAATACATCGTAAATAGAAGTGTTTATTTACGAAAAAAAGAGCATTACTACACGTCGTCCCCTTTATACGAGCGGTAGTGATGCTCTTTTTTTATGCCCTCTTTTTTTGTACCGTAATACTAAGACTCTCTTTTTCTTCTGTCAAGTCTTATAATATTTTTACAACTAAAAAGAGCATAGCTTATAGTAAATTATAAACAAATTATATTGATTTAACAATGATAAATGAGTTATACACACTATGTTGATAACTATCAATATCTATTTTGATACAATAAGAGTATGAAAATCTCAGTCGTCATCCCAGCCTACAATGAAGAAAAATATATAGACAAATGTCTTGAAAGTCTTAACGCTCAATCTACTCCTCCAGACGAGATAATAGTAGTGGACAACAACTCCAGCGATAATACCAGCCTTGTGGCAAAAAAATATAAAGTCAGAGTCATCTCAGAAAAAAAACCTGGTATTACGCCAGCGAGAAATACCGGGTTTAATACGGCCAGTCACGAAATTATAGCTCGTATTGATGCCGACAGCATAGCACCTTATGACTGGATACAAAAAATTAAAGAAGCCTTTTTATCTGAAGATATAGAGGCTGTTTCAGGAATCAGTTACTTTTACGATGCGTATTTTCCTGCCATTACTACAAAAATTCAAACATTCATGTATTTTAAAATTTCAAAATTACTTCTAGGCCACGACATTGTCCAAGGTCCCAACCTTGCCTTAAAAAAAAGTGCATGGATGAAGGTACAGGATGAATGTTGCGAACTCGATACTGACATACATGAAGATATTGATCTAGCTATGCATATTGCCAAATATGGTACTATCGTCTTTGATCCAGACCTTGTAACATATGTTTCAGCCAGAAGAATAAATCACAACATGGAATCAATAGTAACGGATTATCTACCAAAGTGGATTCGTACTATGTATTTTTATGACCATGTACTCCACTGCGAACCTGGTGCCAGTACAAAAATGAAGAAAATAATAAAACACCAAATGGTATTAGTACATCGAATATTAAAATACTTTTCCCAAAAGTAGCAAATTGATCAAGACCAATAAGATGTGAGGGCAAAATATACATTATATTTTTGCGAACGATCCATAACCCGAGAGAAAGCATAATGTGAATCAAGCCAAAAAAACCAATTGTTAACAATAGAGACCTGAGTGCAATCCAAAAAGAAAAACGCATATTATGAATGAGTAGTGCTAATTTGAGATATTGATTGAACTTCTTTTAAAGTGGTTGCATCATTGACTGTTTTATCATCCCTAAATCTCTGTAATCGAGGAAAACGCAATGCATATCCCGGAATATCTACCTCAAATGCCGCGCCTGATTTTGATGGTTTTAATTTTCTTCCTGCCGTATGCACTGGCGACCGAGTAATCTCATCTGCTTTAATTTCAACCACTATTTGGGGTTCTACCCATACATCACACTCCATCATTTTATCGACATCATACTGCACTGGCATCTGCTTTCTCTGCAGCTTTTCACAACGAGATCTTAATTCACGCCATTCATCATCAGTGAGACCTGTGCCAATTTTGGCGAATGTAACGAACATTTCACGTTCCTCATCAAGAACACCAACAAGAAAAGCCCCAATACCAAATGCAGTGCGTTTACCCTTTCCCAGATCGTATCCCATCACTACACAATCTATGGTGTCTTCTATTTTTGATGAGTAACTTTTTTTAAATTTGATCCAATTCCAACCCCGAGCGCCTGGCTCATAAAAACCAGTCATTTTTTTTGCGATCACTCCTTCTAAGCCATTTGTTATCGCTTCATCAAATATCATCTCGATTTTTTTTCCATCCCTAACAAGATGACTTGGTGCGACTAAAATAGTATCAGCGTCTTGATTGCGGGAGTTGTGAATAGTACTTTCCAATTTTTGTCTTCGTGTTTTGAAAGGTTGACGCAAAAAGGATTCTCCTTCGCAATACAGTAAATCAAATGAAAATAACTTGAGAGGAATTTCGGCAACTTTCTCAGTAATTCCGTATTTGCGCTTTCGCTGAGAAGTCTCTTGAAACGGAAGAAAAGACCGAGATTGTATATCATAACCTATTGCTTCACCTTCAAAAATAGCTGTTTTCGCTGTCACTTCATTACGCACTCCCTCTACAATATCGGGATACATGAATGTGGCATCTTCGAGTCCCCGAGTAAACAACTTCACCTCTTTGCCCTTTTTATGAACTTGAAGACGAAAACCATCATACTTTGGCTCCAGAAGACACTCACCAATCTTTTCAATAATTTCATCGCCAGACGAAAGTCTTTCAGCACGCATCATAATGATTGGAGTAAAAACCTCTGGTGTTATTTTCTCTACTGCTGTCATACCATCTGATTGCAACAGTTTACCAATGTAGCCCATATCCGGACGTACATGATAAGCTGCCTGTAGAGCGGGTCGAAGAGACTTGTCTCCTTTCATCATCCAGGATAATGCGTCAAGAATGGTCATATCTGAAAAACCCAAACGTAGCTGCGCCAATGGTATACGAACAATGTATCGTGCTGAAAGTGGATCGCTTTGTTGAAGTAAATGAGCAATAAGCTGAATTTTATGATCTTGTGATCCTTCACCTGATGCTATAGCAATCTGATGCAGGGAAGAAAAAACTTCAGTAATCGAAAGAGAGGTTTCTGTGATGCTCGGATATTCTTTTTTGAGCTTTTCAACAGTACTTCCTATATCACCCGAAGTGGAAACAAGAGACTGAACATGTTTCACTTCCAATTGCAAAGCTGCTGCTATAGCGCGAATCATCATTTTTTCTGCTATGCCAAAATTTATCGCGTTAAACTTCGGACTCACCAGACCCTGCACGAGGTAAATAACTTGGCAGGTCTCTTCAGGAGATAATAAATGAAAGAGCTCTGCAAGAATACGTGTAATACCTAATCGTGCAGATTCAGCCTCGATTTTCTGAATATATGTAGCGCACTCTCTGAATTTCATAAAAACTACAAACTAATATCTGACGACTCGTTTCCAATAACTAAGTAACTGAATTAGGAACCCGATACACCGCCCGGACTTACATCCGCGGATCTTCTAAGGTTAGATTAGTATAGTTAGTTAATGACTAAAAAAATATGAAATGTTCATTCTTAATTTTTAAAAAAGAAACTTTACTTTTTCACTTTTACTTATTACCAAAAAGCTAATAGCTACTTCATAAACTAACCAGTAAGTACATATCTCGCCGCCTTGGTTTTACCGATCTTTTTGATAAGATTTTTTTCGATCAGGTCTTTCACATCTCGCAACACTGAATCCTCGGAAACATTTGGAAAGATTGTATCAAATGCCTGATTTTGGAGATAACCAATATCCTGGATATACTCAATGATCTTTACTTGCCTATCTGTAAGGAAAATCTGCTGACCACCAAATTTATCTTTCATCTTTGCATCTTTTGAAAGTCGTAATACTTTCTCTTTAACACGCTCAAACTCAACTGATGCTCCATAGGTAAAGTATTCAAGCCACGTCGTCATATCCCCCGCAGAAGCACGTTGTAAATTTTCGTAATAGGCTACCGCATCACGATCGTAGTATTCTTCAAGTGAAAAAAAGCGTCGGATATCATAGCCGCCGGTAAGAAGTATAAGAGTAGCGAGTACTCGAGCAACTCGACCATTGCCATCTATAAATGGATGAATACGCACAAGTTCGTGGTGCGCGATACCAGCTTTTAAAATCGGGTGTAAATCATCTTTTGTGATGCGATTGAGCCACATCAAAAATTCTTTCATAAGATATGGCACTTCAAGAGGGCTCGGAGGACGAAATGTGACTTCTCCAGTCTGAGAATTGCGGATCACTACCTGTTTTGCTCTATACGATCCTGACTGATCTGGCGGTAATATTTTAGAAACAATGGTTTGATGAAATTGGAAGATCGTATCCTCCGTAATAGCAGAATTTTTTTTCTTTACTTCCTGATCGATAAGATCAATGACACGACGATAGTTGATAATTTCCTGAATATCACGTGGACGTGCCATGACTTCTTTACCACGCAATACCTCAGCCGCCTCATCTTTTTGAAGCATATTACCTTCAAGATGAGTACCGTGATGAACAGATCGGACTATCGCATCCTCACGAAATTCTTTTTCCCACAAAGGTAGAATAGGCGCGTGTCTGATAACCTCCTCTACTGCTTCTACTTTGGAAATGAAATTCAGTATCTTGTTGGTGATCTGAAATTTCGGAGAAAACATAACAGTACTTATTATACAGATGGTAGGTGGTAGATGTTAATTAATAGGTAAGAATGAAAAAGTAAAAGTGTTACGGCGTTTATGATTAATAAACATAGATACCCACGTCCCTTACGCTTTGCTCCAGTGACGTGGTACTGATTCAAA
>CAZNUT010000039.1:0-13436 GCA_964576365.1 uncultured Gammaproteobacteria bacterium | reverse complement strand
AATTAGTAGCATTGGATCATATCCCCCCACAACTGGAAAATGGCAAAGTCCCCTCTGTTCATTTAATGAATTCTACTCAACATCTTGATCTTGCAGCCTATTGGGGTTGTATTATAAATCCTAATGGCACTTGTGAGCAGGTTTTATATGGAGACATTGTCACGTTTGAGAATGGGGCAAATTCAGGAAACTGTATTCAGATAGATCGACGATCCCACGTGAACTATACATCCCGTGAAGATATGCTTCGGTGGAGAGCCGATCAGCCCACTACTTATTTATAATAAATTGTTATTTCACTTTTATCTGTGAAGTTCATCTGATAAAATGTGGCCATGCCAAAAAAAAAGAACGGAGACGGAATCAACAAGATACGTGAATTCCGCATAAACTTTGATATAAAGACAATATTTATTGTCATTTTTACTGCATTTTTTTTATACACGATATTCGCTCCCTTGTTGCAAGGACCTGCGGCCAATGCGCCAGAGTACAATATTAGTCGCATCCTGCGGGATATCAGACAAAATAAAGTAGAGAAAATCACTGTTGAAGAAAACAAACTTACCGCTCTTTATAAAAATGGATCGTATGCGGTGACTTATAAAGAGCCTTCTGATAGTCTGAGAGAAATACTGACAGATGCCAAAATCCCTCTCGATCAGATCGACATCGAAAATAAAGATGCAACGATCACCGTAGAGCTTTTACGTCTTGCAGGAAGCATCGTACCTGCCATTTTGCTTTTTGCTCTTTTTATGTTTATTATGCGCCAGGCAAGAGGCGCACAGGACTCAGTTTTTTCTTTCGGCCAATCAAGAGCAAAACGGTTTAACAAAGATTTGTCAAAAGTCACGTTTGATGATGTTGCAGGAGTAGATGAAGCAAAAAAAGAACTCGCCGAGGTGGTTGACTTTCTTAAAAACAGTGAAAAATACAAAAAGCTGGGTGCACGCACTCCAAAAGGAGTCATACTCGTCGGGCCTGCAGGATCGGGTAAAACGCTCCTGGCAAAAGCGGTAGCCGGAGAGGCAAGTGTACCGTTTTTCTCGATTGCCGGCTCAGAATTTATGGAAATGCTTGTGGGTATTGGTGCTGCTCGTGTACGAGACCTCTTTGCAAATGCGAAAAAAAGCGCACCTTCTATCATCTTTATCGACGAGATAGATGCTATAGGAAGAGCTCGATCTGCTGGCGTGATGCCTGCTCATGATGAACGTGAGCAAACACTCAATCAGATTCTCGTAGAGATGGATGGTTTCACCGTAAACGAACAAGTTGTGGTCATTGCAGCCACCAATCGAGGAGACCTGTTGGACTCAGCACTGCTTCGACCTGGCAGATTTGATAGACGCATTGTCGTTGATTATCCTGATATTGTTGGACGTAAAGATATCATCAAAATTCATGGACGCAACAAACCCTTTGATGAAAAAGTAAATTGGGATGTTGTCGCAAAACGTACAGTTGGATTTTCAGGAGCAGATCTTGAAAATATGCTCAATGAAGCAGCTATAAATGCTGCACGTGCAAACAGAAACAAAATCACCAGTGATGATATCGAGGAAGCAGCAACAAAAGTAAAACTCGGCCCTGAAAAAAGAAGATTACAATCTGATCTTGATCGCAAGATCACTGCATATCATGAAGCTGGTCACGCAGTTGTCTCTCATTTCCTCCCCAGAACTGATCTTGTACATCGTATTTCCATAGTCTCACGTGGTATGGCGCTTGGATACACCCTTATTCCGCCAGAACAGGACAAATTGCATATCACCCGAACCAGTTTACGCGAACGACTCGCAGTCATCATGGGTGGTCGCGCAGCCGAAGAAATCATATTTAATGAAGTCACCACAGGAGCGGCTAATGATTTTGATCAAGCGACAAACATCGCCCGCCAGATGGTAGTCGACTTTGGTATGAGTGAAAAAATCGGCAGAATTAATCTTGGACCAAGTATGGATATTACTGAATGGGGCAAAAGCTACTGGGAACAAAACAGCATATCTCAAGAGATGCTTTCCCTCGTAGACCGTGAAATCAAACAAATACTCGACGTAGCATATACACTTGCAAAAAAAGTTATCAGCGAACACATGAAGGAAATGCATGGAGTAGCCGAAGCGCTTATCAAGCAAGAAAGTCTGGATCAAACTGAATTTGAACAAATCGTTGGCAAGAAAAAAAGCAGTGAATAAGAGACTTTTTACGTCAATTTCCAATTTCTAATAATTAATTTAGCCACTCAGCTTCTCTCGCCGCTTCGGCGGGCAAGTAGCAGCTCAGCATCTCAACTCATTATAAGCGAAATCCCCTCTTTAAAAGAGAGGTGTCCCGCTAAGCGGGACGGGGTGTTTAATATGAAAAGTAATAATGACGTATCAATTGAGCTTGTGAGCATCTGTTTTCTGTCGCTGTGTCGTACTACTTTATAACTTTATAAACTTGATGAACTTGATAAACTAAATCATGTCTACCCTACTCCTCGTTGATGCGCACGCGATGATCCATCGGGCATTTCATGCATTGCCGACAAGCTTCACTAGCTCGGATGGTACGCCTACCAACGCTATATATGGCTTTTTTATGATGATGCAAAAAGTCATCGGTGACTTTCGACCTTCTCATATAGCTATCTGCTTTGATACTCCAAAACCTACATTCCGCAAAGAATTATTGCCAGAATATCAGTCCAAACGACCACCAATGGATGATGCATTAAAAAAACAAATTCCGATCATCCTGGAAATTTTACAAAAAGCTGGTATTGCTACCTTTGCAAAGCCAGGTTTTGAAGCAGATGATGTGATAGGTACGTTGGCCACACAGTTTGACACCCAAGCAGATCGTATACTCATCTTGACCGGCGATCGTGACATTCTGCAATTGGCTAAACCCCATATCAATGTCATTGCGCCAAAAAAGGGTGTAAGTGAATTTACTCTTTTTACTCCAGAATATATACAGGAGAAATTTGGCATCATTGCAGCGCAAATACCAGATTATAAAGCACTTGCCGGAGACGCTTCAGATAATTATCATGCTGCGCAGGGTATCGGACCCAAAACAGCTGTCACACTCCTCACTCAATTTTCAAGTATTGAAACACTGTTTGATCGGATTGAAGAAGTAAAAAATGAGAGATGGCGATCCACGTTAAAACTATCTAAAGAAAAAATCCTATTGCTTAAAAAAATTGCTACAATTGTTCGCGATGTAGAGCTTCATGTGACGTTTGAACAACTTGTATTCCAGGAATTTTCACCCGATTGTCAGGAAATATTGCAAAAATACCAATTATTTTCTGTGATGAATAAATTGTTTCCACCTCAAAAAAGTGCCCCAAGTCAAAAAGCCAAAATTGTGAAAAAAGAATCTGATCCGCAAGATCAACCAAGTTTATTTTAGCGCTTTGCTTTATTACGAATTCCTGCCCGTTCTCATGCTGAAAATCCAAGCAAGACCGTCGTCAAATCATCTTTTGACGCAGGATTGACTCATTTTTAGAGGACAAATTTCCATTACAAAAAACTGATACTTATTATGAAAACATTTTTAATTCACGTTTAATGTGTTTTATTTAAAAAAAGCACTGTCTTCGCAAATGTTATAAATTGGAACAGCTATCAGTTCATAACGAAAACTCTTATGGCACCCGACACACAACAGAATCTCATTTATACCGTATATTTTATCTTACTTCATAATTATGAAGCTATTTTTTATTCATTAGGTATCGGAGTATGCGCGCTCTGGTCTTTATGGCGACCTTCCCGCTATATTCTGATCGTCATGTGGGGATTTATTTTTCTCTTATTTGCTTTTGAATATAACAAACATATAGCTGAAGGCCTACGTGAACAAACAAGAAATTCACTTATTACTGAAAGACAAAGTTATAGAATAGGATATATAGTAGATAAAGTGACTCTCAGACTTATTCCTCGGGGAATGCCTCTTCTTGGATGGTTATTAATCATTTTTGGAGCAACCTTAAAGCTACATCCGAAACTCAAACGTTTTTCCTGATGTAATCCATCGCATGTTCTGACGAATTTGCAATATAAAACAACTTTTCTGGATCGATGGCCAAAAAATCATCTCGATACATTCGCTCATACTGAGAAATCATTCCATCCCAAAATCTGTCAATATTGAGAAGTACAATGGGACCTTTAAAGACGCCAAATTTGCGAGCTTCGATAGCGTCGGTAATTTCATCAAATGTACCTGTCCCTCCTGGTAAAGCTACCACAGCCTGGGATCTCTGAATCAACACTTTCTTGCGCTCAGGAACATCCTCGGCGATATATTGTTCGCAATGGTTCGTAAGACATTTATCAAGAAATAACTTGCACGTTACCGCAATTATTGAACCACCTAATGATTGTACTGTGTCAGAAGCTCGCTTCATCATACCCGTTTGAGATCCTCCAAAAATGAATCCATATCCTTCACTCACTGATGCATGAATAAGTTCTAGTGAAGGAATCATATATTTCTCAGCAACATCAGCTGCTGACATAAAAAAAACGATATGCTTCATAGATAAAATCTGAAACTATAAAAGATCTTCACTGATCACATCTCACACTCGTGAATAATCAAATCGCAATATTGACGAGATTTGCTCATTCTCCGTTGGAAGCATTATACTCAAACATTTCATGCCGCAATTATTGTGTAGCCGGGTAATGACATTTTTTCCACTTCTTGCCGCTTCCGCACCAGCAGGGATCATTGCGGTGTAGTTTTTTTTGTCCATACACTCTTTGAGGTGTGCTATTTAATTTTTTATTGTCTGAATCAGTATTTGTGATAGGCGATCCTGCGGCTGCCTGATACTGGATTTGTATAGGTTTCTTTTCAGGAATGGGCAACTCAGCTTCTTCATCTGCATCTCGAATCTCTACACGCATGATACGTCTCACAGCTTCATAATGTATATTTTGCAACATAGCTTCAAACAACGTATATGCTTCATTTTTATACTCAACAAGCGGATCAAGTTGAGCGTATCCTCGTAAACCAATACCCTGGCGTAAATCCTCGATGGAGGTCAAATGCTGTGTCCAAAATTGATCAATTGTCGAAAGATACATGATCCGCACATGCTCACTCCAATGAAATTGAGTGAGAGCATCTTCCATGCGTTTATATTTAGCCACTGCTTTTTCAAAAAGCGCTGAAGAAAAATCATCCTCAGTGAGTGCAAGTAGTTTGTCGATGTCTTGCTGATTCAGCTGAAATAATTGCGCCATATCCTGCCCTACATGTTCCGCTGAAGGAGGATCGGCATCTCGTAAAACAAAAAAATTAGTAGTCATTGTATGTATCTGTTCATGAATGGTGTCCAATACTGTTTGTCGAAATTCTTCTGGCTGTTCTTCTGGATACAATAAAATTTTTCGCCTTAAAGCATATACAATTTCTCTATGTTTATTGAGTACATCATCCTGTTCGACTAGATGTTTGCGACTGTCAAAATGAAACCCTTCCACTTTTACCTGAGCTTGTTCTATTGCTCGAGTCACCATGGGATGACTCAAGGGCTGGTCCTCCGGAAAATTAAGCATTCCCATCACGCGTGCGATTTGTTCGCCTCCGAAAATCCTCATCACATCATCTTGAAGAGATACAAAAAAACATGTTTCTCCGGGATCACCCTGTCTACCGGCTCTTCCTCTCAATTGATTATCAATTCTTCGAGATTCATGTCTTTCTGTACCTATGACACTGAGGCCTCCAAGCGACACGACTTCATCATGTTCAGCTTGCCATCCTTTCAATGCATTCTGATAATCTTTATCTGATTCGAAGTATTCACGCTGTATATCACCCCCTAAAATAATATCAACACCTCTTCCAGCCATGTTTGTCGCCACGGTGACTGCGCCTTTTTTTCCTGCTTGAGCAATGATATGGGCCTCCCGTTCATGATTTTTTGCATTTAACAGCTGATGTTTCACATTTTTTCGGTGCAAAAGCTGTGAGATATATTCATTTTTTTCAATTGAAGTTGTTCCAATTAGGACTGGTCGACCGAGAAGACTCTGTTGCGTTGCTTCGTCTACCACAGCATTCAGCTTGGCTTTTTCAGTTTTATAAATTCTATCTGCATGATCGCGCCGTATATTGGCCCTATGAGTCGGGATCACCAACACATCTGTCTTATAGATTTTGTGAAATTCTTCGGCTTCTGTTGCGGCAGTTCCTGTCATGCCGGCTAATTTTTTATAAAGGCGAAAATAATTTTGAAGAGACACCGTTGCAAGAGTGACTGATTCCTGCTGAATAGAAACCCCTTCTTTTGCTTCGATGGCTTGATGAATTCCTTCAGAAAAACGCCTACCCTCCAACAACCTGCCTGTGAATTCATCTACAATGACAATCTGATTATCTCGAACTATATATTCTTTATCCTTTTTAAATAACGTTTGTGCCTTCAAAGCAGCCTCTACATGAAACAACGTATCAAAATCTTTTTCATATACATTGTCTACTCCCAACAGTTTTTCTATATGCATCATCCCTTCTTCAGTCAAATGAGCCGAGCGGAGCTTTTCATCAATAATGAAATCCTTGGCTCCATCTAGTTTATTTACTATTGCGGCGTATTCATAATACTTCTGCGTGTTTTCACCGCTTGGAGCAGACATGATATGCGGGGTGCGTGCTTCGTCAATGAGAACCGAGTCAGCTTCATCTACAATGGCAAAATAAAACCCTCTTTGAACCAATTCCTGTTTTGAACCAGCTCTATTATCTCTTAAATAATCAAACCCGAACTCAGAATTCACACCATATGTAATATCTGCTTTATATGCTTCTTTTTTATCCACCGGCCGAAGATGTGTAAGTCTGAAATCTCCAGCATCAGAAGCTATGTATTTAGGATCATATATGTACGATTTATCTTCAGATATTACAGCTGATGTGCTCATGCCAAGCAGATGAAATACAGCTCCCATCCATCCTGCATCACGCCTTGCCAGATAGTCATTTACCGTCACAAGGTGTACCCCTTGACCTGTCAGTGCATTTAAATACAATGCAGATGTGGCAGTCAACGTCTTACCTTCTCCCGTTCGCTGCTCAATCACTTTTCCTTCATGAAGAGCTACGCCACCTATGAGCTGCACATCATAGTGACGCTGCTTCAAGGTTCTTCTTGCAGCTTCACGCACTAACGCAAATGCCAGTGGCAATACATCTTCAAGTGACTTTTGTCCAGACGCTACCAGCTCTTTCAATTCTGCAGTTTTCAAAGCAAATGCAGCTTCGGGCAAGGCACGCACTTCATCTTCGAGTGCATTGATTTTGTCGATATATGAACTACGAATTCGCGTAATTTCCTTACGATGAAAGTCGAACAGATTACGAATAAAAGAAAGCATGGGTGTAATAGTTATTGAAGAAAGTATTCGTTAGGAATAACCAGTAGCTTTTCAGCGTCAGAGCTATTCTTTTTCTTATCTAGATTCTCAACTTTTAAAATGACATGAATTGCATCTCCTTCTTTAAGTTTGGAAAATCCAACTTTATTTATCTCAAAAGTCTTGATATCAAGCATTTCTTGCGTGGTACGTGTTTGTATGTCAAACGTAAATTCTGTTTTATCCTGAGCGATTACCTTGATCGCATAATTTTCTTTATCTACCTGAGTTATTTTTCCGGCAATTACCATATAGGGCGTATCACGATAGACCGCAGTCGCCTGTACAGCTCCATTTATTTCGGGTCCGTAAAAAAATACATAATCATCTTTTTTTAAGTTATCTTTTTTGAGCGATTTTGTCACACTTCCCTGAACTTCGTAATACTGTGTCAATGTGTTATCCAAATCCGCGGTGCTTTTAGAATCATTTTCACCTCGAATGGTAATACTTGTATCGTCTATCTCGGTAATATACCCAGCTCTTGCTTTTTCTTTTTGTCCTTGTTTGCGAGTGACAGAGCGAGCTACTTTTTCTTTCAGATCATCAACCGCTGAATTTTCCTCTTTAGTAATTGTCGCAGATGGTGAAGCTGTTTTTGTTTGTGCTAAAACAGTCGAGGCTCCATGTGACAGTGAATAACTCAAAATAACAATCAAAAATAAATATAGATATGTTTTCATTCTTCTATTCGATAAATATGCAACAAAGCATCTTGAGGTGCTCCAGATGATGAATATGCACTCAAATGTATCACATTCTCTCCCAAGGCTAAAGGAATTTTTACTGTAAATTGCGTTCCTTCAGTTTTTGCCACACTTCTTCCGGCAGGAGACTGAGCGACTATGAGACTTTTGTCTGGCGCTTTTCCTTTTAATTCAATTTCTTCATCCGGGGTTACTTCATAATCTGTAGGCTGTGCGAGGCTAAATACAATATTTTTCTCAGATTTGGTATTTTTTGTTGGAGTTTTTTGGGCTGATGTTTGGCTCACAGGAATTACCTTTGTTTTTTCTAACCTGGGCGATTTTAACAGTACAAAAAATCCGACCAATCCTCCTAGAACAATACCCATGATAATAGCAATCACTGTCTCTCTATTCATACGTTATCATTATAAACTAAGGCAGTAAAAATTTCAGGTACTTTATGAATTAAATCACTGGTATTGTACCAGAGTCCTTTTGTCCGAGCGAGTTCTTCTGCAGTTTTTTTTATCACAAATGAAGCGACGATTGCAGCGCTCACTGGATCAGCGTGAGCATAAAGACAAGCTGTCAGACCAGCCAATACATCACCGCTTCCACCTTTGGTCAAGCCAGCATTTCCACCTTCAATGACCGCATACATTGTTCCGTCAGAAACAATATCATAAATTGCCTTAAGCAAAATGACACACTCATATTTTTTAGCCATCGATGTGACCATATTCACCTTTTCATGCTGAGTACAGTCTTGCAAAGAAACCCCAAATAATTTTTCAAACTCACCTTGATGAGGAGTGATAATAGGTGTTTTTTTTAAATTAGTAAGTGTTTCAGGCTTCATCATTTGCAATGCACCTGCATCAATCACAAATCTCTTTTCAGGAAAGTGTTGAAATAAATATGTTGTTATTTCTCGACTGAATACTCCCTCACTCATCAGTAAAATCTTTTCAAAAGATTCATGCTGAATTGCCGAGTGGCTGAGGTGCTGCCTGCCCGCCGATGAGGGAGGGGTTGCTGAATCTCCCCTTACTAACCCCGGACCAATAAGCACGACGTCATCCTCTTGCACATATGACTGAATGTCTGCACGCGAAATCACGATGCCATTTCGAAACAACGTTTTGAGTTGAAGCATAATTTCATTATTTTCAGGTGTTGATGCATAGTGAACCATATCAGCAAAATGGGACGCGATTTCGGCTGCCCACAAAGAAGCTGCATGAAATAAAGTCGAACCGCCAATGATCATTACTTTGCCATTTTGTCCTTTATGCGAATTTGGCACTGGAAGTTTGAGTTTCCTCAAAAAAGGTATCACACTCTTTGAGTCGTTCGTACTAATCTGCATGCAAGACTTTTAAGAATCAATTATTTCTAAATCAATGGGCGTGTCATATGAGCGACAAAGTGGCGGAAAGTACAAATCTATTTCTAAGCCTGTATATTCACCATTTGGTCCCAGTTCTACATGTAGTCTGTAAGGTGTCTGATTGATAAATTTGTTTCCAATACACCCGTGTGTTAAATGATGCTCTTGCTGTGCTTCTCTAACTTCCTCAATGACAGTAACCATATCGGAAAGTTTGATCTGATTCAGGCGCATATAAAATTTGAATTAAATAGTAATTAAATTAGTAATGAAAAATGCAACGATCATATTATACACTTATTGTTATAATATGTCATTATGTTACTTTCACACCGAGACATTCGCAAATTGTTTCATGGCTTTTTTACCTCAATAGATCATACCGAGGTTCCTCCCATCCCTCTAGTTCCTCAAAATGATCCCACCACTCTCTTTACCGGATCGGGAATGCAACAACTCGTACCCTATCTACTAGGCGCTGAGCATCCTCTTGGAAAAAGACTTTTTAATGTCCAGCCGTGTATACGCGCACAGGATATTGAAGAAGTAGGAGATAATCGTCATGACACGTTTTTTGAAATGATGGGTAATTGGTCCCTTGGTGATTACTTCAAAAAGGAACAGCTCAATAATTTTTTTACGTTTCTGACTGATAAACAAAAAGGATTGGGTATTGATCCAAATCGACTCTATGTAACAGTTTTTGCGGGTGATGAAACTATTGCAAAAGATGAAGAGAGTATCTCAGTATGGCAGGAAATATTTTTATCCGCGGGAATCAGTACAAAAATCGGTGAGCATCTTTTTTTATATCCTGCCGAAAAAAACTGGTGGTCTCGGGCAGGAGTGCCGGCAAACATGCCTCCTGGTGAGCCAGGTGGACCTGATAGCGAAGTGTTTTATCGCTTTGATTCTCCCCACGACCCAGCTTTTGGCTCCGAATGTCACCCAAACTGTGATTGTGGCAGATTTCTCGAAATAGGAAACTCTGTTTTTATGCAATACAAACGCACTGAAAATAGTTTTGAAGAACTGCCAGCTAAAAATGTCGATTTCGGCGGAGGACTCGAAAGACTGCTTGCGGCAGTACAAAATGATCCCGACATTTTTAACACAGATGTATTTTCTCGGATTATAGAAGCCATACAAAAAACGACTGGTGTTTCCTATCAAGATGAAACAACAAAAAGAAATATCCGAATAGTAGCTGATCACATAAAAACAGCTGTTTTTATCATCAAAGACGGCGTATTCCCTAGCAATAAAGAGCAGGGATATATTTTGCGCCGTTTATTGCGTCGCGCACTCGTGAAACTGCAACAACTAGGGGTATCTGATTTTGGCGAAATTCATCTTCAACCTATAGTGACTGCAGTTATCGATACATACTCAGGCGTTTATTTTGATGGAGCAACCGATATACATCGTATTCTGCCAGTTGTGACTGACGAAATTTCAAAATTCAAAAAATCACTCGAAAAAGGCTTAAAGGAAATTCATGCACTAAAAAAAGTTGATGGAAAAATCGCATTTGATTTATATCAAACATATGGCTTTCCTCTCGAAATCACCGAGGAAATACTCAAAGAAAAAGGACACTCCATCAATAAAGACGAATTTTATTCCCAATTCGCTGAGCACAAAAATAAATCACGGTCAGCTTCTGCAGGAAAATTTAAAGGCGGACTCGCTGACCAAAGTGAGCAAACCGTCAAATATCACACAGCGACTCATCTTCTTCATCAAGCGCTTCATGATGTTCTGGGTCCAAGTGTGAGACAGGAAGGATCAAATATCACAGGAGAACGTTTACGCTTTGACTTTTATTCTGAAAAAAGTTTGAGTGACCAAGATGTACAAAAGGTAGTCGAAATTATTAATACAAAAATTAAGGAATCAATTCCAGTCCGCATGCGTAAAATCCCAAAACAAGAAGCATTAGCGCTCGGAGCGCGTATGTTTTTTCGTGAAAAATATCCGGATGTCGTAAATGTATACTATATTAATAAATTAGACGAAATCAAAACAGCTTACTCAAAAGAATTTTGTGGTGGACCTCATGTCCAAAGTACAAACGAAATAGGCACAATCACCATCGATCAGTACAAAAAAATTGGCAATAACATGTACCGAATTTACGCGCGGTAATTACAGGTCAATCGTTTATCAAGTTATAACGTATGAAATCAGACATTCTGACGTCATGGTTTGTTATGAACCAAATCCTTGAAGACCTAAAACCCTCCATACTCCATTAGTTGTTCATACATCAATAAACCCTGATAGAAATTAATCAAAATAAAAACATACAAACGATTAACAAATTAATACCTTACTCTATATATGCAAAAGCCAATTGTTCCATTTACCGACCTTCTCAAACTTGATATTCGGGTTGGTCATATTCTCGATGCATCAAAAGTCGAAAAATCCAACAAATTACTTCAACTCACCGTAGACCTGGGAAGTGAGTATGGAACAGTGACCATATTTACAGGGATGCAAAAATGGTATACTCCCGAAGACTTCAAAGATAAAAAGTTCCTTTTTGTAGCAAACCTTGAACCAAAAAAAATTATGGAAACCGTCTCCCAGGGAATGATTCTCTCTGCAGATATCGATGGCAAACCATTCCTGATTCCAGTTGACCAATCTCTGGCAGCAGGTACTCCAATACTTTAATCAAAACGGGAAAGATATAGTGTTTCATTCTAACCTGAACGCTGTGTACTGACGTCTGTTACTGTTTACTTGTATACGAGGGACCTGATCTTTAACATATAGACAGCTTACTATATAAGGACTTTATACTAAATTGATATTATTTACAGCTTGAAAACTACCACTAATTGAACTTGTTACTGAATACTGAGAAATGGGGCGCTCGATTACTCGGTGAAAACATCGCGACTGATGAACGTGCTTATATTCTGTTTGCGCTTTTTTTTTATATCATGTATGATGAGTGCACCGTTTATTAATTTATATTACAAATGCCATCCCAACATCATGACAAAGCTCACGAAGAAGAGCATGTACAATCAACTCACGCTGTAGATCAATCAACTGAATCAAAGACTGACAAAATGCTCAGCGGTATCAATTCCCGACTTGGCCAACAATTTAATCTTCTTGCACTGCTTATCGTCGTTCTCTTTTTATTTCAAGGATACACATATTACAAACTTAAAACACTTGAATCAAAAGGAGTAGCCGGCGGACCAACTGCACAAGCAGAGTCTCCACTATCTGATGAAAAACTTCTTACTTATGCCGAAGAAATTTCACTCGACGAAGACAAATTCAAAAGCTGTTTGGACTCTGGAAAAATGAAAGATCGAGTGCAAAAAGACATGGCTCAAGGAGCAGAATTGAAGGTCCAAGGCACTCCAGGTTTTTTTGTAAATGGTAAATTTTTTGCAGGGGCCTTTCCGTTTGAATCCTTTAAAGAAGTGATTGATAAGGAGTTATCTGGCGCAAGTTCGTCAAACTGCACAGACTACTCTACGGCTATGCAGGAATACTGCAAAGACCCAGCAAATCTTGCCTTCAATCCTGAATCACAAAATATTGATATTGCCGGCGCACCTGCACGCGGTCCAAAAAATGCAAAAGTAACCATTGTAGAATTCTCGGATTTTGAATGTCCTTTCTGTCATCGTGCATTCAAAACTATTGAACAAGTACTTTCAACATACCCAAATGACGTGAAACTTGTCTACAAACAAATGCCTCTTGTGGCGATACATCCCCATGCTCAAAAAGCAGCAGAAGCATCACTTTGTGCCCAAGAACAAGGAAAATTCTGGGAGTATCATGACAAAATGTTCAATGCGCAGGTGCAATAAAAAAAGAAAAAAAACGGCTAAATGGTAAAAAGTGTGTTTTTCATTATCCTTTTCAATATACTATACGGTC
>CAZNUT010000038.1:0-14263 GCA_964576365.1 uncultured Gammaproteobacteria bacterium | reverse complement strand
ATCGATATCGAATATACCTCTCTCCTTCCTTAAAGTGTAAACCATGTGCTGGTCGTTCTACATTCTTTTGTCAGGAAGCTATTGTATTTTAAAAACTGCTGTGCTAATTTGATAATAGTGCAAAGAATTTTGCATGTTATTTTATTATTTTATTTGTATGAATCACAGCGATCCTCCATACTACTCGTCATCGAGTGATAGTCTGTTATCAAAATTTATGAAGGATAAAAGGCTTTTGGCCTTAGGTTTGCTGACAGTATTCAGCTTCCTAGTAGGAGTAAACATGCTCCTTCAAACAAACAGCAACACATACAAATCTAGTGCCGCGTCTACAACTCTTGCATCTACGAATACTTGGCCGGGATTTATTGTTTCGACCATGTCTTCATTTCCTACAAAGGAACACGAACCACCCTATAGATCCGTTTCTGATGCACAAACTCACACCGGCACAGGTTACAGTGTAAAAGTCGGTAGTGACAAATCATGGGGAGCATTTTATGTTCAAAACTTATTATCATCTTCAGTCACACTGACCTTTGTACAGGATTGTCGTGAAAACCTTGCAGGCTTTGAACAATGTCCCGGATGGAAGCCAGGTTTGACCGCAACACAACTTAAAGCTCTTAAAAAAACACAAAAAATCACCATCGCGGGAAACCAAATTGTTTCTGTCTATGTGGGTGTACAATGTTGGCCTTATCAACTTGATATAAACTCACCTTTCTCACACGGACGAAACATTCCATCAGATTCGAGTAAATGCACTACTGTATCACAGAGTCCTCCTCCAACCACCATCACACCTCCTACTAAAACTCCTACTCCTCCAACCAAAACACCACCTCCTCCAACCACCATCACACCCCGTCCCCCAGCTATTTCATGCGATAAACTAACTTATGGTGAAGATAACCCATGGGGGCCTTACTATTTCAATCTTACAGCTAAGGATCCTAATACAGGAAACAGCATGTCGTTCTTTGCATATCGTATACAATATAGCTCTGGTGCAGAATTCCGATCTGGATTTATGTCCGCAGGGCAAAGAATTGAATTTCAGGAAATTTCCGCCGATACATTTACAGCATATGTAGCTCCTGCCACACAGGGTACCACACCAAAAGTTACAGGATCATATGTTACATCTCGCCCATCTTGTCAATATTCATTTGGAGGTATTACACCACCTACTCAGGCACCAAAAGAGATATCGTGTACTAGTATAACTCCCTACGGAGTAGGAGAACGAAGATTTACAGTCAAAACTCAGCGAAGTAGCAATGCGCTAGATGAGGTTTATTATGTTTACATCACAAAAAATGGATCTCGAATATCTTCATACCAGGCAGGCGGTATAGATACTGGAGTTACGTATATAGACATAAATGAACCAGTAACAGGTGGAAATACATACAAAGGATATGTAGGCTGGTCGCCAAACGGCCCATGGACAGGTGGCAATGCTGCTTGTACCTATACATCTCCTACAGACACTCGGCTTACTCCACCAACAAGCACTCCAACTAAAATCGTATCTGGTAGTGCATTCTGTCAATATTTGACTAAAATTAATCCTCTTGAGAATAAAACAGTAACTGCCGGCCAGACTGTAGCATTAGAAGCGACAGTATATCGCAACACCTACACAGGGAGTTATCGCGTAATGAGAGTAGATAGCGCAGGTAATTACCTAACCGGGATAAATCCTGTAGTACCCAGTACACCACTTCAATATTCAGGTGTTGGCGGAAACGTAAATATTCCTTTTACCATAACTCAAGTAGAACCCGGTATATATTACAGTTATGAAGTAAATAGCGGGACCGGATTTACTAAAAACTCTGTATGTAGAGTCACATATGCTCCGGCAGCAACGCCAACAAAAGTAACCACGACTGTACCTACGCCAACTCTTGCGCCATGGAGATTTGTCGGCTGTTATCAGGACCCACACTGTTGGAGAAAGTCAGCATCAGCGACTGCTACACCTCCCGACTGGCAGCAATGGCCATCACCCGGCAATACCTACAACACATCGTGGACTAATGGTCGCCAGATAGCACTCCAATATACCAAGAACGGATATACTACCAAAATCGAGTATGAGCTCACCAAGTTTGGTGATACCCCTGGACAGATTATTACCAATGTCTATGTGAATGGTGCTCTAATATCCAAGGACCTGATGCCGGTAGTCAAGGGAAGTACCGACTATAATCACTACAAACCACCAATTACGCTCACAAGTGATGTAGTCCTTATGGTGAATAAATACAACTGTTCACTCAGTGGTACACCTTATACCTGTCTGAATCCTCAGATATGGTGGAGAGAAGATGGTACCAGATCAGGATTGCTTGAAACCTTCTATAACGGAGTAAAAGCAGATCCATACTCAGTACCCAAGTGGCCAACCCCCACTCCTTAACAAGTAAAGAAACAAAAAGCCCCGCGCAAGCGGGGCTTTTTTTATACCTATAAATATTGTTGAATTCTATTTTTATTGGCTACTCAAAATTAACTGACCTCTCGAATAACCAGCCACATAGCATAATCTCTATCCAAGGCGTATAATAGAAATAAAATTATGAATACTCTGGTCATCTCGGATACTCATTTGGGTACTCGCTTCGAGGAAAAAAAATTTAATGTTTTAAAAAGTTTGATTTCACATGCTGACCAAGTGGTATTAAATGGAGATTTCTGGGAAGGTTACTTTATCACTTTTCAGGAATTTGTTGATTCAAAATGGAAGCATCTTTTTCCCCTTTTAAAAAAGAAAAAAACAGTGTATCTACATGGCAATCATGATCGAGAGCAAATGACCGATAATAAGCTCGCTAAGCTTTTTTCTGAAATAAAATCAAAACGATTTGAATTAAAAATTGGTAAAAAAACATTCGTATTTGAACATGGTAACAGACTCATGCCATTTCGAGATGAACTAAATAACAAAGTACCTTTTAGATCACGAATAGTACACTTTGTAGATACTGTTGAAAAACTACTCGTTAAATCATTTGGCCCTCATCATCAAAAATTATTCCGTCACTTAAATAAGGGCATCAAAGATCAATTAAAAAGAGAGTTAAAAAGAGATGAAATATATGTATGTGGACACACTCACTGCGCCGAGGTAGATGAAAAAAATCAATTTATAAACACAGGTATTTTTCGGCATGGCCTCGGACAGTACCTTCTGGTGAATGAAAAACGATTTGAAGCAAAAGAAATATTTTATGGGTAGCCGGCAGGTGGCACGAGTGGAGGGTTCCCATCACGAGCGCAATCGAGCGAGCTTGTGGGAGCGAAGTGAGCACTGATGGGATAACCATGAGTGGCAGAATCTGCCGGAGAAATGACTAAAGATCCTGAAACAAGTTCAGGATGACAAGGAAAAAAATACACACTACGCTTTGCACCCTATACAAAGAGCCAAAACAAACGGACAATGAGTATGCTCATGTTTTTGAGCCGGACAATACTGTCTTCCATACTCAATCATACGCAGAGTGAATTCTCGCCAATCATCTTTAGGTATAAGTTTAATTAAATCTTTTTCTATGCGAACAGGATCTGACTCTTTTGTTAATCCATATAATTGACACAACCTGCGGACGTGAGTATCTACAGCTATACCTTCGCTAATTCCATACAGCTCCCCAAGTACAACATTGGCAGTTTTCCGCGCCACACCTGGTAAAATTAACAAATCTCGCATAGATTGAGGCACATGATCATCAAACTTTTCGTGAAGAATTTTTGCCGTTGCAAGAATATTTTTTGCTTTTTGACGATAAAAACCCGTTGATCGAATGTCCTTTTCAAACTCATGTAGATCCACTTGTAGATAATCAGAAAAACGTGGATATTTGACAAAGAGTTTGCTGGTAACAATATTTACTTGCCTGTCTGTACATTGAGCAGACAACATCACGGCAACTAGAAATTCCCACTCTGTCTTGTACTGCAGTGCACACTTGATGTCGGGAAACAACTCCTTTAACTTTTTTAATATAATTTCGGCTCGTTTTTGCTTATTCATTCTTCTCCTCCTTTCTAATCGAATAGTCGCCCTTATCTTTGACGACAAAACCTTCGTTTTGAAGTTGAGCAATCAATATCTCAATTTTTGATAAATCCGCCACGGCAGCTGCTTGCAATTGATCCATATTCATATGCGATCGTAATAAAAGAGCCAATATTTTTCCTCTCAACTGCCTATTTGAACCTTCAAATACTGACTGTCGCGTGTAGTGTTTGCTTTTTCTATTTGGGTTATCTATTTGAGTCGCCAAATAGCTTCCATAATCCATCAATGCATAATACCATTCACGAGGATTGTTATAATCAATTGTTCTTTGTACCAACGGCAAAATATCTGCGTCGCTTATATATTCACATTGGGTAAAAAAATGATGAATAAACACCCTTCGAATATTTGTTTCGATAAAAATATGCGGTTTGTTGTAAATAAAAGTAGCGATCGAATGCGCTGTCGCATGCCCAATACCTGGAAATGTATCAAGAATGACCGGGTCTCTTGGAACAACATTATTGTAAACCTCAACAATCATTTTCGAAATTTTCTTCAAATAGAGCGCTCTTCTATTGTATCCCATCCCCTTCCATCTTCTTAAAATCTCATCAAAGGGTGCATTTGCAAGTGATTCAAAATGAGGAAATTGTGTAATAAAATCTGGATATTTGACGAGGACTCGCGAAACTTGTGTTTGCTGCAGCATAATTTCGGAAATAACTACACCATAAGGGGTTATATTCTCTCGCCAAGGCAGAACTCTTTTATGTGAACGATAAAATGCTTTTATTGTGCTGACGAATACATCCAACTCGTGTTGGGAAAAAGACGGTGACAAAGAGGAGGTATCCATTTTATGGAAGATATTTTGCAATGTATTTTGAGGTATCAAACTTTGCGCTCGCTCCGCTCGCGCTCATGTATCGAATTTTCCCAAAAATTGGCCTCTCAAACCAGGGTCTATCATGTACACCTCCCATAGACCAGGCAATTCCCGCATACCCGTTTGGATCTCTTCCATCCAAAAAATAGGTATCATTGAGATATAGTGCATGCTTTTGAGCTATATCAACAGAAGAACTCCACTCAAATATTTTTTTAGCCCAATACATTCTCATATATCCATGCATTTTTCCAGTTTTATTCATCTGCTTTTGAGCAGCATTCCAAAGTGAATCGTGCGTACTTGCATTTTTTAATTGTTCGAGTGAGTATAGATACGGACGCTTATCTCCCACATGCTTCTCTATCGTCATACGTGCCCATTCAGGAAATCCACTTGGATTATCGTAATAAGAATTATAAAAGCAGTAGTTTTCAGCAAGTTCTTTTCTCACAATCAACTCTTCCAAATAGACATCTTTAGCCGATTGAGAAGAACTAGAAGTTTTAATCTGGAGTGTAATTCGCTGAGAAGCAATATGACCAAAATGCAAGTATGGAGATAATCCCGATTGTGAATCTAACACTGGATTATTTCTTTCATCTGCATAACGCGATAGCTTATCATTGCAAAAAATCTGCAAGTGGCGCATGGCTGCTTTTTCTCCTGGAATCAACGATAATATTTTGGGTACTGAACGATCTACACATATACGTGAATCTATACGATTCCAATCAGTGTTAAAAACTTGATTTGGCCACATGATAGACTGTTTTTCTAGGGGAATAAATTGCTCTAAAAATGAAGGGAGTAATGTATTGATTTTCGGTCGCAGTGTATAAGCGCCATATTCTTGCTTTTGAGATGCGCGCCAGACAGGAATAATATTATGAGCGTCAACCTCATCAAACGGTATATTAAGTTTCTTAACTATTTCATTTTTCCATTTACGATTGTACTTAAGTGGTGAAAAATCGCTCACCAAATATCCGATTTTATATCGAAACATAAATTTGGTGATTTCCTCAACAGGATCACCTAATAAAAAATAAAAAGGAATATGCTTCTCAACAAGACCTCGCTCTACTTCTTTCAATCCTTCCAGCATAAAATCAACTAGCCTCTCTGTGGCAAAATCAAATCTTTCTCGAAGACAAAAAGCTACAGCAAAAGAGGTATGGCATTTTTTTGCCAATTCTTGCGCATGAATAAGTGCCCAATTGTCGCACACACGATGATCGCGACTCATCCAATACAAAATTGGGCCTGAAATATACTCTTTCTTGTTTAGTTTACGTATGCGTTGAGCGTTCACCATGGGGAAAACCTAGTTGTTTTCTACATACTTTTTAAAATTATCGAGAATGCTTTGCCATCCGTTTCGCTGCATTTCTAAAGAATTTTGAGATTCTGCCTCAAATGTTTCGGTGACGATGACCTTTCCATCTTTCTCATCAAAAAAAATTTCTACTTTTCTCGTGTCTCCCATGGTAAAAACTATACGCTTTTGGAGCTCGACAGTATCGTAAACACCACCAAAATCAAACCCATGTTGACCATCTTTTGACTCCATTCGATAAGAAAACGCACCTCCTGGCCGTAAATCATTTTCTCCTCTTGGACTATGCCAATCATCAGATGCGAAGTTCCATTTGGTGACATGTTCAGGCTTTGTCCAATATTCCCAAACCTTACTAATCGGAGCAGCGATAGTAGCCTTGATAGTGATTTTTTGTTTATCTGACATACGTATTATGAATTACTAATGACGCATTATCCATGTTGTCATCCTTCGTCAAGCTCAGGATAATACCTTCTCTAAAACCTAAGGCAGCTACTTTATAGACTATTTCTTCTCTTCACAATTAATCATCCAATGAATGCCAAACTTATCTTTGAGTGAACCAAAGTATGCTCCCCAAAACATATCCTGCATTTTCATTTCTACAATGCCTCCGGAAGAAAGCGCTTGGAAAAGACGGTCGGCTTCCTCTCGAGAATCAGGTTCAAGATTTATATATACATTATTTCCTTGTCTTAATTTAAAACCCATTGATTCAGGTGCATCGGTGCCCATAAGTATATGTCCTCCTGTAATTTTAAGTGCTACATGCATCACCAAACCCATATCTTCTTCTTTCATTAGTGGAGCATCTTTTTGAGGCGGTATATCTGAAAAATGACTTATTCCACCAATAAACTCACCACCAAAGACAGATTTATAAAAATTAAATGCTTCTTCTGTGTTTCTTTCAAAATTTAGATAAGTACTGACGCGAGCCATAGATAATTGATGTGAATGAATAACTTGTTTATTGTAACAAACATAATGTATGAAAATTGCAAGAAAGTTGAAAGAAACCTACTCAAAATATTAAGATCGATAATTTGTATAGTATGCTGTAAGTATGAAAACTACAGGTATCCTTCTGGTAATAATCGGTTTACTATTTGTTTTTTATCGATTTTCATCAAATAACAACCAGTGGAATCAACAATCAACTAACCCAAGCTTGGGTAAAGTTATGCAACGTAACACCACTCCCTCACGTTCTTCTGTAAATATTCCACAAATAACTACGCTCGTAGAAGGACTTGATACTCCATGGGCAATTGCTTTCTTACCAGATAAAAGCATGTTGATTACAGAACGACCAGGACGAATAGTACATATGAACATTGAAGGGACCTTACTTTCTACAATTACTATCAACCGTGTGAAAGAAATTGGCGAAGGTGGATTGATGGGTATTGCTATTCACCCAGAATTTATAAAAAACCGGTTTATATATCTAGTTTATACTTACGAAGGAAACGATAATAAAACGCAAAATCGCATAGTGCGCGCGAAATATCAAAACGGTGTACTCAGTGATGAAAAAATCATAATTAGTGATATACCAGGAGCTCCAAATCACAATGGTGGCCGTATACATTTTGGTCCGGATAAACAACTCTATATCACGACTGGTGACGCACAGGAGCCATCGCTTGCTCAGAACAAAAATAATCTTGCAGGAAAAATCCTTCGGGTGACAGATGCAGGCAAACCTTCGAAAGAAAATCCGTTTAATAATCAGGTATTTTCATACGGACATCGCAACTCTCAAGGCATAACCTGGGATGCAAATGGTCAACTCTGGTCTACTGAACATGGTCCCTCTGGATTTGAAACCGGAAATGACGAGCTGAACAAGATTGTAAAAGGATTAAATTATGGTTGGCCCGTCTCAAGAGGTCTTGAAAAGCGGGAAGGGATGGTGCAGCCAGTCATAGAGTCTGGACAGGGAGTCGCTTGGGCGCCGGGAGGGATAGCTTTCCTGAATGGAAAACTATACTTTGCAGGCCTTCGTGGGCAGACACTATATGAATATGATCTTACAACCAAAAAACTTAATAAACACTTTGAAAAAGAATTTGGGCGTATTCGTGAAGTAGTGGTTGGCCCGGATAAAATGCTCTATATAACGACAAGCAATCGCGATGGTCGCGGCGTCCCAAAAAATGGTGATGATAAAATTTTAAAAATAAACCCTACGCTTTTATAATTTTTACTTTTTGAATAAAGACCAGTAGAACACTGGAATCACAATTAGCAAAATCTCTCCAATAAAAAGTGCTTGTCCGGCGCTGAGTCGATCTGCGACAAACCCAAACACAAACGCAAACACTGCAAACAATAAACTACCCGCCAGACTGTTCAAACTTCCCATAGTTGCCCTCTGCTTGTCGGTGAATTCTTTCTGAAGCAGTGCGTCTTTCGCAATAGTACTGATACCGTATGGAAAAGACATGCTCGCGATAAGTGCAGGTGAAATAAATGTCGGAAATAATACAGCCAGCAATCCAATAATTCGGGAATAAAGACACGATCCCATGAGTGAAACAAAAAAACCATATCGTTTCGTGATATAACCACTTATTCTCATGCCCAAAGCTGCACATATATTTGACAGCATCTTTGCGACTCCTATCGCCCACACCGGCCAAAGCTGTGCTATGAACGCAGAGCTGAATTGGTATGTTGTCTCCCCCACTGCATAATCAATGATAGAGGCCAAACTTAAAGTCCTTAATCGTGCGTTTTCTTTAAATTTAAGAATTGCTTCTCTGATGTGGCTGTAAATATTTGTTGTGTCAGAAATATCGTGAACTTTTGACTCTCGTATTTGCAGGCTGATAATCAGACAAAGCACTTGCGGAATGATTGACAACCACATCACTGCTGAAAAAGAAACATAGGCTACAACAATTCCTCCCAATAATGCTGAAGCTGCAAGAGCAAACTGGAACATTGAGGCAGTCTGACCAGAATATTCAGCATAGGCTTCTACCTGATCATTCTCTTGTAGCGAATCGTGAAGAAGTGCCGTATTATTACCACTATAAAAAGATCTCGCCAAACCAGCAAAGATACCTCCGACTGCTAGAAACAAGTAATGAATACCAATGGCATAAAAGAGCAAAGAAAAAACAGCCATAAGCGAGCCTAGAACAATAGTACGTTTCCGTCCCAACATATCAGAAACGACGCCTGTTGGCACTTCAAATATTGCAGCGGATAACATCTCTATAGAAAAAATAGATAATCCAAGAGCGTAAGAACCAGTTACTTCAGCAAAATATATCACTGCAAGTGGTGCATATGGCCTGAAGTCGGTAAAAAAGTTATGCCAGGCCAATAAGCGTATATTTTTATGAATATGCATGAATAAGGACAAATCAGGACAGTAAATGATTCAAACCTTGATAGTGAAAAAACTAACCTTTGAGTTTATGTTATCACAGGGTATAAATCCGAACCCAGCAAAGCGGAGGCGAGAGGATTCGAACCTCTGGTAACCTTTCGGCTACACTGGTTTTCGAAACCAGCTCATTCGGCCACTCTGACACGCCTCCTCCCTATCATGACGCTATATATTGTAGCAGAAGTAGAGATTAAAAGGAGGAAAAGTTATATTACCTTCACAAAGAAGACCAGCCATTTTTTATTGGAGTGATCGGTCTCATATGACTCTAACAATTCAAAATTATTTCTCGTTAAAATTTTCCTGAATTCTTCCTCTTGATAAAAAGAAAAAAATCGTTTGTATCCAATACCTGTATGATCTCCTTCAACAAACTTCTCTCCTTCACCTTTTTTTAAAGTGATACAACCAATGGCTCCTTTTTTCATCACTCTCTCAATACTTCGGAGTGCTATATCTATTTTATCTTTTGGCATGTGAAGAAGGACTGCGCATGCCCAGAATAAATCAAAACTATTTGGAGGAAAATCTAACTCATATACACTCTGTTTAAAAAACAGTACTCCAGGGTTATTTTTGCGAGCTTCCTTCAGTAGACCATCTGAATAATCCACTCCAATATATTCATACCCCAATTGCATCAAATCTTTTGCGTCTCTCCCACTTCCCGATCCAATATCCAGAACCTTTCCTTTATTTTGATATGCTTTTAACTTTTGCTTTTCTTCTTGCCATACTTTTTCTTCATCACGAGATTTTGCAAAAGTTGCCGCATTTTGATTGTAAGAGTCAATCGTTGATTGCTCTTGAGCCGAAAGTTTCATATAAAATATACTCTATTAACTGCCGGTGGTCGGGAAGGATTTGATGGCTGCCTCGTAGTTTCGAGGATTGCCGACATCAAACCATGGAGCTTCAAACACATACCCACTTACCTGTTTCTTTTTGACCAGATCAGCCACAATATCTTCAAGTGAAAATCTGTTTTCTGCTGGAAAATGATCAAAAAGTGCCGGATCAAATGCATATATGCCTGAATGTACGAGATGACTTTGTACATCAGATCCCTGACGATGTGGATAAAATTCCACAAGACTGGCACCTCGCATCTTGATCTGTCCATATTCAGAAGGATCTGCAGCGGGTGTGAGCGCCACCGTGGCAATTTTTTCCTGTTGCTTGTGAAACTGAATAAAATCTGCAAATGCAAAACGGGTAAGAATGTCACCATGCACAACAAGAAATGTGTCGCCCCGTAATAATTGTTGTACTTTTTTGAGAGCGCCTCCTGTCATCAATTCTTCCTGCTCTTCGGAATACACGATGTGCACTCCAAACCGTGAACCATCGCCAAAATATTCTTTGATTTTATTACCAAGATATGAAATTGAGATGATAATTTCCGTAATCCCATTTTTCTTTAGTTGACTGATAAGATGCTCTAAAATAGGCTTGCCCCTGACAGGAAGAAGAGGTTTGGGCAATTCATAAGTATAAGGCCGTAGTTGAGTGCCACGACCACCCGCAAGGATGACCGCCTGATTTACTTGTGATGTAGTAAATGTATTAAGGATATACTCAATCGCATGTGATCGATTGCGAATTTTTTTCTTATCAATAAATTTGTCTATTTTTGCTAGGATATTACTATCTAGGGTTATGGTGATTCTCGATCTTCTCATCGAGTTTATTCTAGTTCAGATATTGCATTTTGTCAAAATTATTCATATAATTGAGCTTACATACTTTATGCGCAATAACGCCCAACTTAATGTTTTTTGCATTTATTAAATGCATAACCGAATGACCGCTGGTTCAGCGGTTTTTTTTTAGCGTCTAAGATATGTTTGAAAACTCAGAACAACCTATAGTTCTCTCGATCGGCGGATCACTCATTGTTCCTAATGGAGGCATAGACTCTTCTTTTCTCTCTAATTTAAATACATTCATCAGGCATTATGTGAAGCAAGGCAAACGTTTTTTTCTTGTTGCTGGAGGAGGAGTACTCGCCAGAAAATACCGTGATGCCGGCAAAAGCGTCATAGGAGATATGACTGATGAAGATCTAGACTGGCTTGGCATTCATGCTACAAGATTAAATGCCCATCTTTTGCGTACTATTTTTGAAGATATTGCAAATCCGCGCATTATCGAAAACTATGATAAGAAATTAACAGACTGGAAAGAACCAGTGGTGGTAGGTGCCGGATGGAAACCAGGATGGTCTACCGACTATGATGCAGTCGTTTTGGCAAAAGACTATGGCGCAAGCCTCATCATCAATCTTTCAAATATTTATTATGTGTATGATAAAGACCCTAATCAATTTTCAGACGCAAAACCAATCAAAAAGCTTACCTGGGAAGAATTGGAAGGATTGGTAGGAACCAAATGGTCGCCTGGCATCAATGCACCCTTTGACCCTATTGCCGCACAACTGGCGAAACGGTTGGGACTCACTGTCATCGTCACTCACGGAAATGATATGGAGAATTTGCAAAATATCATTGATGGCGATTCATTTAAAGGAACCGTAATTCTTCCATATCGCATCGATGCAAGTTTTTATGATCGAGAATATTATCGCGGTCAAAAAGGCGGCTATCGTTTTATTCGCATGGAAAATCCTTTTGCTCGATTTATACATTGGTTGGCAGTCATGTATCGAGCTTTTATTATCCGCTTTTTTCTTCAACCAAAAAACTGTCTTGATGTGGGGTGCGGCACTGGAACACTTGTAAAAGCT
Organism: uncultured Gammaproteobacteria bacterium; assembly: GCA_964576365.1. Taxonomy (GTDB): domain Bacteria; phylum Patescibacteriota; class Microgenomatia; order UBA1406; family GWC2-37-13; genus CAZMJG01. The sequence goes on along the minus strand of CAZNUT010000038.1, from coordinate 1,844 downwards.
CTTAGACAATTTGGGATCGATGCATACGGTGTAGAAATTTCACCTGAAGCGCTTGATTTAGCAGATCCTTCAATAAAAACATTTATACGATCGGGTGACATAACTCATTTACCATTTGAAGATAACTCGTTTGATTTAGTACTCACTTTTGATGTACTTGAACATATGGAGCGATCTCGTATTCAAAAAGCAATCAAAGAAACCATCCGAGTTTCACGTAAATATATTTTGCATAAAATATATACCCGAGAAAATCTTTGGATACGATTGTTTCATAGTAAAGATTTTTCACATATTTCAGTTTTTAATCGGGCATTCTGGCGAAGACTTTTTACAGATCATACAGAGGCAGCTTTGCAACGAAACTCTATTTTTCGTCTTCCCCGCTTCATGGAATCAATCTTCCTACTCAAAAAGAAGTAGCTTATGAATAAACAGTAACCAGACGATAATAAACAGTTAATAAATAAAGTTCTTGAGTTACTGTTTACTGTAAACTGCCTGCCAGCAATGCCGAGAACTGTGCACGGCAGGCGGACCCGCCGAAGAAGTGGGTCGTCTGTAGTGCTATATCAGTCATTCGAAATTGGTAATTCGTCATTATTCTATATACATACCAATGCAATTACAAAGACTTATCCTTTCTCAATTTCGATGTTTTTCTAAAAAATCTTTTGAATTCGATTCAAAAATGACAGTTGTCTGCGCTCCAAATGCTTATGGTAAAACATCTCTTCTTGAAGGCATTTTTACTGCGATTTATGGCAAAGGTTTTCGAGAAAGCCGAGAAATGGAACTACTCAGATGGGACCACGATCAATCATTAATAGGAATAGATATAGAAGAAAAAAAGAATATTATGCAATTATCACTTCTTATTCAGAAAAAAACAGAAAAAACAGTCGCCAAACAATACTCGTTAAACCGTTCAAAAGTCACTCATCGAGCCTATAGATCTCATGGTATACACGCAGTGCTTTTTGCTCCTCAACACATCAACATCATCACAGGCTCTCCTACAAGACGACGCGATTATATTGACTCAATTTTATCTGCTCGACAAATTGATTATGCCAAAAAATTGCGCAACTATCATAATGCCTTACGTCGTCGCAACAAAATACTTGAAATATGGCAAGATGAAGCGCATCTTATGCAAGAATTGAATTATTGGAATCAATATTTATGCGAACACAGTTCTTATATCATTTCTGCTCGCACAACCTATGTACATTTTCTTAATCAGCATCAATCAATAGATGGTAAAAATTATAAAATAGAATATATTGCCAATCCATTTGATGAAAAATCGCTCGCTCGAGTGAGATCTGCGGAAATACGAATACGTCACTCGATGATAGGCCCTCAAAAAGACGAATTTCGATGTTATATCGTGACGGATCGTGATATCGATGTACAACTGTATGGCTCAAGAAGTCAACAACGTATGGCTGTATTCTGGCTGAAGTTAAACGAACTTCATTATTTTGAAGAAGAAAGCGGCAACAAGCCACTTTTACTATTGGATGATATTTTTTCTGAACTAGATGAAACAAACCGCGAACTCGCGCTTCAAATGGTGCAAAATTACCAAACGGTAATAACAACAACCGAAGAGGAAATAAATAATATACTTCCTATGAAAAACGCAAAGTTTATAAAACTGTAATGAAACGTAGTAATACAGGTTTTCAGTTATTCAGGAACTCAGTAGATACTTCTGTTTTCTGTTCACTTGTTATCAGCCAACATATCACCTAAAACCTAACACCTTCTTTACAGAATTCCGTCTCCAACTCCGAAGATGTAGCCAAGAAGTTTGGCCATAAAATAAGAAGAAACAA
>CAZNUT010000037.1:0-14310 GCA_964576365.1 uncultured Gammaproteobacteria bacterium | reverse complement strand
TCACTTATAGCTTAAGAGTCCGCCTGCGGCGGATCTACCATTGAGCTACGGACCCTGGTGGGACAGTGACTTCACAGCGTACCTTATCATTCATTTTAAACTTTCACTTATAGCTTAAGAGTCCGCCTGCGGCGGATCTACCATTGAGCTACGGACCCGTGTATTAGCGGTTAGCTAATAGCTTATAGCGATTAGCTTCTGATTAAGTATCACAAAACAAAAATCTAATAGCTATGCGCTAATCGCTATCAGCTAAAATACGCGCCTCCAAGAGGAATCGAACCTCTATCACTGGTTCCGAAGACCAGTACTCTATCCATTAAGCTATGGAGGCTCTTCCTCACACCACAGCACTTGATGAGATATTATACTATACCCATACATGACTGCATATTTATATATCACCGCTGTGATAGCCCTCCTTTTCTTCCTCATCAGCGCATCATGCTACCTCATTATGATGGCATACTCACTCTATAACGGCGCACCGTATGTCGCAACCGATCTCGCAAAGCTCAAAAAAATACTTGATAAAACCGGACTCAAAAAGGGTAAAAGATTTGTAGATTTAGGTTGTGGAGATGGAAGAGTTGTACGTTTTGCGTTAAGCGAGTATGAAATATCAGGTACAGGAGTCGACAAAAATCCGATCCTCATCTGGCTTGCACGCTTTCGCTCTCGCAGTTTTAAGACAAACCAACCTGCTTTTGTGTGCGCGGATGTCACCCGTTTTGACCTGAGAGAGATGGACATTGTATATCTTTTTCTGTTCCCAAAATTGATTCTCGCACTGCAACACTCATTTCTTTCATGCAAAAAAGGAACCATGATCGTCTCGCACGGATTTCGCATACCCTATTTGGAAGAAAAAATGACTTACAAATTTGATGTAAAACCATTTTCTACCTATCTTTATCAGCTATGATCAGGTATCATAAAAAAACATGAAGCACATAACCCTCAAAATCGCCATGTTCTCTCTCATATTTGTACTTCTATTTGGCTCCAATCTATATCTTGTCCGCCAAATACACGCGATGACCCGACGCGACACAAAAATCACTATCATTCTTCAAGAACTTGAAGAACTTGATTCGTTAGAACGAGATGATACTCTACTTGCCGAAGAAGAAAATGGAGATCCCGCAAACGAAAAAATGCCAAAAGATAAACGTATCGCTGTCCTCAAAGCATTTTTTCGAAAATATGATTCACCTCTCTATGACCATGCAGAATTTATCGTAAAAATATCAGATGAAAACTCGCTGGATTACCGGCTCATTCCGGCTATCTCGATGCAAGAGTCTGGTGCATGTCGGGTCATCCCGCACAACTCTCACAACTGCTGGGGATGGGGGATATATGGCAATCTGGTGACCCGATTCCCATCTTATCCCGATGCTATCACCGCCGTCGCAACAGGACTTAAAATATACTATATCGATAAGGGGCTGCGTACGCCCGAGGAAATCATGCGCAAATACAATCCCAGTTCAAACGGCAGCTGGGCATTCGGGGTAAATACCTTTATTGATGTTCTAGAGTGATTGGAAGTTCGGGAAGATCGCGCACTTGATTGAGTCCTCCTACGATGGGCGGTTTATTGTCAAGATGTGGTCCTGGTGGATTCGCATCTGGAGAGAACCACATCTGCCAGCTCACAGCTATACCTAAACCTCCGATAAACAAATACCTCATAACAATATTTGTATCGTAAGACTGTTCTAAAGGAGTTGTATTGTCAGTAGCATGTAGCGCTAACGAAAATCCGTCTTCTATTTGAATATCTTTCATTTGGATATTAGATAATTATTATTTTGTATTCATTTTCCTAGATGTCACTTTTAGATATTACCTAAAACCTAACACCTGACACCTTACTACTGTGTACTTCTTGCTATCGAATGTTCTGCCGAGTTGGCATAATTTCCTCCCATTTTGCTCGAGCGAGCTTTAAAAAGATTTCCACCGGACTGTTTACCCCGGGCAACGCGCAGCCACATAGAAGATTCGCTGATTTTTACACGTATAGAGCGAAGCAGTTTGACAAAAACCTCCAAAATACGGACATGATAAATACCTGGACGCTCAGACAAAGACAAAAGCGTCATGTTGTCAATATCCTTCACCTCATTCATCATAGCTGCATCTGCACTTTTGATAGCGTCTACCTCCTGCCTTACCTGTTTTAACAAGGTTTGAATTTCCTGTATCTGCCTGCGCTCCATCATTTCGGTGAAGTTAAAAAGACTTCTTCTTTCAAGCTTTTTAGGTAGCTCAGTTTCCTGCTTCTTTTCCATTTTTTGTTGCTTTTCAGCTTGTTCTGAAAGCCCCATAAGCTGTTCAAACATTCCTTTTCCTATTTCTGTAAATGCCTGACCTGACTTTCGGAGAGTATCAGTACTAAAGGAAGAAAGTGTATCTTTCACAGAGGAACGCTCAAGCTCTACCAAATCAGAGCTTTTTTGCTTGGTTTTGCTTTTAGACTGTCGTGAAGAGGTGTCTGACATACAGCCATATTATACTACAGGCTGTTGAGATAATCAAGAACCTTCTGTTTTCGCATCACAGAAACATAATAATACATATTTTTTTTAGCTTCCTCCCTCTCTTTTTCAGTTTTTATAGCAGAAAACAGTTTTTCTGTCTCTTTTTCATCCACCATGATATTCTCTTCGTCTGCAATTTTCTGAAGTGCAAACTCAAGTTTGTAGGTATCTAGCACTTCAGCTTTGAGCTGTTCCCGCAACTTGTCTTTGGTAAGATCCTTTGATTGGAGGTATGATTCGACAGAAAGTCCTACTCGTTGAATGTCGTCAAGAAGTCTACTCAACTTTCGTTCAATATCTTGCTCTACAATAAGATCAGATATTTCGATAGTCACTGTTTTCACCAATGCTTCAAGTGCGGCTTGAAATGCAGCTCTGTTTTGACGTTCCTTTTCTTCAGGTGAGATCTCTGTGTCTTTCCCTGGAGTCCATATCGCATCAGTTTTCATACTTTTTTTAGCTTCTTTGACCTTTTCCTTGTAGTCGCCTAGTGTTATTTCTGGAGCTTCGGCTGTTTTGAGAGTGAGTTGCCAGTCTGTACCTTCTTTCACCTCTTTTACATCAAGATAGGGAGAGATGACAGGCTTCATACCTTCCTTGGTGACAATTTCAGAATAAATACTTGGAATAAGGGCTCTCAAAAGATGATCATAAATCGCTTCCTTGCGGAGATGTTTGCGTGCTACGTCGGCAGGTGCTTTGCCTTTACGAAATCCCTGAACTTCCAGTGTTTTTCTCAGTTCTTCAAATGATTTTTCCTCCTGAGCCTGAACATCAGCAACAGGAATAGTAACATGCAAAGCGATTGTTTTTTGGGGAAGCAACTCTTTTGAATAGGTATACATGTTTACCATTCTACCGCAAGATTCGAAAAATACAACGCTTTTTCAGCTTCTGCTTTTTCAAACTGGTCATGAAAATAGCGCACACGTTGTGCCCATGTCGGACTTTCAGCATAAATCGGACCCATTGTTTCGATTGTATCTACATGCCATTTGTTTATATAGTTTTCGCGAATACCTTTACCAACCGCGTCAAAACATGAAGCCCACGAATCAAACATGATATAGCCGCCACCCCAGCCAAATGGGTTGTGCGACTCCGGATGAGTAAATTTACCAAACGAAGATTCAAGGCCGGCGATAGAAGGTAATAAATAACAATCTATCTGATATTTCTGACAAGTATCCAAAAAAGCATCAACTTCAGTAATAAAAGGGGAGTGATATCGAGTAAACATATCAATAAGCACTGCACGCTTCAGATTCATTTCGTGTACATTGCTTGATGAAATAGGTAAAGTTATTGTAGCTGATGAACCTGCTTCTTTCTGAGCAAACACAGCAGATGGCAATGTAAGAAAGAATCCAAGAGCAAAAAGATATACTATGAGTTTTTTATAGAAAAAGTTTTCCATAAAAAAATGCTAAAGTTTTTCTCTAACGGGGAGAAAAACCTTAGCATCTACGTACAGTATACAATATTATTATGGGTCTGTCAAGTAGTAAATACACACAGCACATTTAAACTATATTTATATATTTAGATTATTGTGACAATATAAAATATATACATATTTGAGACGTTATAGTCATATTAACCTGTGTTATTGACAAAAAAAATGAACGGTGTAAGCATAACACTATAGATTAATACACTGCCATGAAGATAGAGTATTTATAAACTTAAAATCAATACGTATCTTCTTTTTTTTCAAGAGCCTAGTTATATTAGTTATAAATGTAAAATAAAATACTTTCTTTACGCATATTTTTAATTTGCAAGATGGTTACAAACTATCAAAGCACAAAATTTCACTTAGATAGTAAAAAAATATAATTACCTCTGAACACATATCTTCTATTATTCTCTTTACACTATGCTAATAAAACCACTTATCTACAGGCTGACTGTCCGCTAAATAGCCACAGACAAAATTGGTCTCTGGTAAAATATCGCATGACCACCTATGATACATTTAGCTTTGGGTGCCGTGTGAACCAGGCTGAAATGGAGGCTCTTTCTAGTGAGCTTGAAAAAAGAGGAGCGACCAGGTTGAGTGAACAACCGGATATTTTTGTCATCAATACCTGTTCTGTCACACATAAAGCAGAACGAGAAGCGCGTCAAATGATCAACCAGGTACGTGCTCGGACTCCAAACACACACATTGTGGTTACTGGGTGTGCAGCAACAAACTGGATAAAAACAAAAACTGTGGTACAAGAAGCTGCTCTTCTCATAGACAACTCACAGAAATCATATCTGGCAGATATCATATACCAACGTATCGTCAAAAAAGCCCAAACTAGGCCAGCACCTACAGCTCTCCAGCCGCACAACACACTCACGCGATCCGGAAGAATAATGTTAAAAATCCAAGATGGTTGTCAGCGCTTTTGCAGCTTTTGTATTGTTCCATATCTTCGGGGACTTCCGGTTTCCATTCCCATAGAAACTTTGACCAATCAAGTAAATGAATATGCAGACTATGGATTGCAGGAGATTATTTATGCAGCGATCAATACCGAGGCATATGGGTATGGGCAGGATTTTTCATTTATCCATCTCCTTGAACACACGCTCTCTCATACACATATAAATCGTTTGAGTTTTGGTTCTATACATCCATGGAGCATTAATGATGACTTTTTTGCATTTTATAAAACTCATGCAAACTCACCACGGCTAGTAGACTTTTTTCATATCCCTCTCCAATCAGGTTCAAATAAAGTGCTCAACCTTATGAAGAGGGGATACACGCGTGAAGAATTTTTGCACAAATTGGCAACCATCCAAAGCATAAACCCTTTGGCTTTTTTAGCAACTGACGTGATAGTCGGATATTTAGATGAAAACGATGAAGATTTTAATGATACTTACGATTTTTTAAAAAAATCACCAGTTTCAAAATTCCATGTATTCCGTTTTTCACCTCGTCAACATACTGCAGCATTTTACCTCAAAAAAAGGTTGCCAATGCCAATTTCGCAAAAAGCACAGGAACGGTCTAAACTCCTTCGAGATCTCTCAGCTCAAAAATATACAGATTTTCAGCAAAAACATATCGGAAAAGCAGGCACAGCACTCGTGCTTGAAAAAAGAGAGGGGGAGTGGCAACATGCCCTGTTTGAAAATCAGATGCCGCTTATGGTTCATACTGAAAAGGATTTAAAAGCGCAAATCGTCTCAGTGCAAATCAATCAGTTAAAAAAAGGTCGACTTTGCGCTCGTCTCGTATGATATAATGATTTGCTAAAGAGCTAATAGCTGTCTGCTAATCACTATCAGCTCATGTAGGAGCCGTAGCTCAATTGGTTAGAGCGCATCCCTGTCACGGATGAGGTTACGGGTTCGAGCCCCGCCGGTTCCGCACTTATTCTACTTCGGCTCTATCAACTTCTATCATGTCTATGAGAATTCTTCTGATTGAAGATGAAAAAAAACTTTCTGAAAATATAAAAAAAGGGTTACTAGAGCAAGGTTTTGCAGTTGACCAAGCATATGATGGATCAGAAGGTTTATTCCTCGCTGAATCTGAATCATACGATCTCATAATACTCGATGTGATGCTACCGATAAAAGATGGTATTGAAATAAGTACACATCTTCGTAAAACAGGCAAAACAATCCCTATACTGATGCTCACTGCACGTTCGCGCACAGAAGACAAAGTAGCTGGGCTCAATGCAGGAGCTGATGATTATCTCAGTAAACCGTTTGAGTTTAGTGAACTTCTTGCTCGTATACATGCATTGCTGAGACGGAGTTACCGCCAACCAACATCACAAATACGTATTGCAGATCTGGAAGTCGATCCATTAAGCCATACAGCAAAACGGTCAAGCAAAAAGCTTATGCTTACTCCAAAAGAGTTTTCTATTCTGGAACTTCTTGCACGAAATAAAGATCAAGTGGTCACCAGAACTCAAATCATCGAGCATACATGGGACTACCAGTTTGATTCACTTTCTAATATTGTAGACGTGTTTATCGCTACACTCCGCAAAAAAATTGATGCCGGCCACACGCATAAATTACTCCATACGATACACGGTGTTGGGTATAAATTAACCGAATCGTCTCCATGAAGCTACCTATATCCTCTCTACAATTTCGCCTCTATGTCTGGTATTTTGGCAGCCTTATTTTACTTTCTGTGTATTTTTATATCATCGTTCATATATTGATGCTGCCGCACAGCACACATATTTTTCTTCTTCTCCTCGCTTTGATGGCAATGACAGGTTTTTTAGTGATTTATCGTATCACTCAAGCTATTAATTCACTGACGAAACAAATACGTACAGTGACAAGTAATGAACTGAATAAACGGATACAGTATGTAAATGGTGGGGAGGAACTCAATATTCTTGCCGACTCATTTAATCATGTATTAAACAATGTAGATAACGCATTCCGTCGGGAAAAACAATTTATCAGTGATCTTGCACATGAGCTCAAAACACCTCTCGCAATCCAACAAACATCATTTGAAGTTGTACTCTCAAAACCAAGATCAGTTGATGAGTATAAAAAAATAATAAAACAGGCGCTGATTGAAAATAAACGCCTTTCAAACACGTTACAGCATGTTCTTGAATTGGCATGGACAGAATCTGGTGAAGGGGTACATACAATGCAACCTATTTCACTGAGCGATCTGATAGAAGAAATAGCCGACATCTCTCAAAAACTTGTCCAGAAAAAACACCTTAAACTTCGTATAAATATCGCGAAACATATTGTAGTATCGGCAAAAAGAGATAAACTGGCTCAGGCGATACTACACATCATTGAAAATGCAGTCAATTACACAAAGGAAGGTAGCATATCAATGCGTTTATTTGAAAATAATAATGCAGCAGTCGTAGAAATACAAGATACTGGCGTAGGGATCGAACAGGACGAAATTCAACACATATTTCAACGTTTTTATCGCGGTGAAAGAACTAAAAATGTACAAGGAACAGGCCTGGGACTCGCTATAGCTCATTCAATCATCAGACTACACGGGGGCACTTTGCGATTACTTAATTCAAGCACATCCGGCAGTACGTTTGAAATCAGACTTCCTTACTCTTCATAAAATCTTAATGGATATTTGTATATTATTGTCCTAGTTATAAATTTATTTATCTATGAACAAAAAAAGAATTCATATCAAAGGTATGCATTGTAAATCATGCGAAATTCTCGTCGCTGAGGAACTCTCACAAATATCCAATATTGAAAAAACTGAAATTCATCATCAAACAGGCATTGCAGATATCTATTACAAAAAAAACCTTGATGAAGCTGCAGTATCTAGGGCTATACAAAATGCGGGGTATTCCCTCGGCAAAAATGAATACACTCCCTGGTTTTCAACATCGCTTAATGACTATACAGAAATAGTCCTCACAGCTATTATTCTCACCGTTTTGTACTACATCGTCTCAGATATCGGGATACTGAACACATTAAGCATATCCTCAAATAACCTTGCTAGTCTTCCGGTTGTGTTTATGATCGGCCTTGTTGCAGGTGTTTCTACCTGCGCGGCACTCGTGGGAGGACTGGTATTGAGCGTGTCTGCACGCTACGCCAAAATGCATCCTGAAATGAAACCCGGACAAAAATTTACACCTCATATATATTTCAATATCGGTAGAATTGGAGGATTTTTCCTTCTGGGAGGGGTCATTGGCTTGATCGGCTCATTTTTCCAGATCTCGCTGCAAATGACAGGTTTGTTCACACTCGTTATTGCCATTCTTATGTTTGTATTCGGACTACAGCTGACAGGCCTTTTTCCTCGACTTTCCGGCTGGAACCTCACACTTCCTTCGGGCCTATATCGAATGCTTGGCATATCTTCATATCGTGATAATACATATGGGCATCTTAATACGATGGTGCTCGGAGCATTGACTTTTTTCCTGCCCTGTGGCTTTACACAGCTTATCCAGCTTTATGCCATGGGCACCGGCAATCCGCTTGTCTCAGCTTTCACGATGGGAGTATTTGCGCTTGGCACCACACCGGGTTTACTGGGAATAGGAGGATTGACTTCTCTTGTGAAGGGAGACTATGCAAAACCTTTTTTCAGATTTGCAGGTCTGGTAATCATAGCTCTTGGCATATTTAATCTTTCAAACGGGCTTACACTGAGCGGACTCGTATCAGCTTCTTCATCAGCGAATGGAGAAAATACAGCACAAATAGCTGAAAACGTGAACGGAAAACAGATCATTAAAGCTACATACACCAACAAAAACGATCTGGTACCAAACACATTTCGTGTGGCTGCCGGAAAACCTGTACGTTTTGAGGTTGACGTGCAGGATGATGGGTATGGATGTATGGGCAGCATGGCCCTACCGGGTCTTTCTGAAAAGATCGCCTTGCTAAAAAAAGGCGTACCAATGGTGTTTGAATTCACTCCAAATAAAACAGGCAACTATACCATTGCTTGTGCTATGGGTGTACCCCGTGGATCTATTTCAGTTAATTAATTTTATATATACATATGTCAAAATCAACACAAGCTAATCTGTCACTCTACGGCATGCATTGTTCATCTTGTGCATCTCTCATTGAGCGTTCACTCAAAAAAGTGCAGGGTGTCAACGAAGCGCATGTCAACTTCGCAGCTGAGAAGGCATTGGTGAGATACGATGAAACACAGACGCGCACGGAAGAATTATTGGCAGCAGTAAAAAAAGCTGGTTACTCCGCAATATTGATAAATGATAAAGACGCAGATTTTGAAGCACGGAAACGTGCCCAAGAAATAAAAAATCAAAAAAATTCTTTTTTATGGAGCGCAGTATTGAGCCTTCCTATGCTTTATATCATGTTTGTTGACTTTTTTCCATGGATACCTGGTAAATCATTCTTGATGCCATATGGAGGCTTATTATCTCTGATACTCGCTACCCCAGTACAGTTCATACTTGGCAGGGGATTTTATACTGGTATGTGGTCGGCTCTTCGTATGAAAACGTTTAATATGGATAGTCTGATAGCGATTGGGACTTCTGTGGCTTACTTTTATAGTGTGATAAATTATGCGCTGTATGTTTACAATACTGGTTCACTTATCGGGCTGAATGGTGAAAAAATACCTGAACTATACTTCGAAACATCTGCATTTCTGATCACATTTGTAATCCTTGGCAAATGGCTCGAAGCAAAAGCAAAAGGTCAGACTTCAGCTGCGATCAAAAAACTCATGGGTCTACAGGCAAAAACCGCACGCGTCCTTCGGGACGGAGTGACAATGGACATTCCTATCGAGCAAGTGGTCAGAGGAGATATCGTTTTAGTTCGCCCAGGAGAAAAAATACCTGTAGATGGCATCATAATGAAAGGCACTTCTGCAATCGATGAATCGATGATCACCGGAGAAAGCCTCCCTGTAGAAAAAGAAGTAAATGATATGGTAACAGGCGGCACTATGAATAAAACCGGCAGTTTTGAATTTAAAGCCACACGAGTCGGATCAGAAACAACTTTATCACAAATCATAAAACTGGTAGAAGAAGCTCAAGGTTCAAAAGCACCTATTCAGGCATTTGCCGACAGAGTATCTGCGTGGTTTGTCCCTGCCGTACTATTGATTGCAGTGTCAACTTTGCTAATTTGGTATTTTGTTTTTGGAGCTACATTGTCATTTGCTCTGCTTACTTTTACAGCAGTTATGGTGATTGCATGTCCTTGCGCACTGGGACTTGCTACCCCAACTGCTCTTATGGTAGGCACCGGAAAAGGAGCGCAAAATGGTATTTTGATAAAAGGTGGAGAGCCTCTCGAAGCTCTAAGCAAGATTAATACTATTGTTTTTGATAAAACCGGCACCATCACAAATGGAAAACCTGAGGTCACCGATATTATCGCACTACACAACAGTGATAACGATACTGTTCTGTGTATTGCAGCGAGTCTGGAAAAACATTCAGAACACCCACTGGCCGAAACGATCTACAAAAAAGCAAAAGAACAATCCTGTTCTTTGAAAGAAATCGCACACTTCAACGCTATTCCTGGCCAGGGAGTGCATGGCTCAATAGATAAGACAGCATATTTTCTTGGCAATCGCAAACTGATCCAGGATACTGCAGGACTTTCTCTGAACAAGATAGATCATGAAATGGCACAACTTGAAAAACAAGGCAAAACTGTCATGATTTTGGCAAATCAATCCCATGTTGTTGGCTTAATTGCCGTTGCTGACACCGTAAAATCCACCTCAAAAGCAGCCATCCACACGCTTCACATGATGGGTATTGAGACATATATGATTACGGGTGACAACGAAAGGACAGCTCGAGCGATCGCCGAACAAGTCGGTATTACACAAATACTGGCAGAGATATTACCTGAAGATAAAGCTAAGCAGGTCTTGCTTCTCCAAAACCATGGCAAAAAAGTAGCTATGGTAGGCGATGGGATCAACGATGCTCCAGCTCTTGCACAGGCGCATGTCGGTATCGCTATGGGATCGGGTACTGATGTCGCCATGGAAGCAGGTGGTATAGTCATAATCAAAAATGATTTGAAAGATATTGTTCATGCCATCACTCTTTCACAAGAAACAATGAGTAAAATTCGACAAAACCTATTTTTCGCACTTTTTTACAATGTGATAGGTATCCCGGTAGCAGCAAGAGTTTTCGTTTCTGCTGGCCTTGTGTTAAAGCCCGAATTGGCAGGTCTTGCCATGGCTTTGAGTTCGATTTCTGTAGTGCTCAATTCACTCTTGCTTCGCGGATATCGACCAGGAAAAAAGAACTATGCGTCAATGATAGCACCTGTCGCGATGGTTGTCCTTTTTACTTTTATGTTTATTGAATTTGCAAAATTCAGCACAGAAATGAACTCGGGCAAAACGCCTATGAATACAGTCATCACAAGCCAGGTTAAGCGATATATAGATGCAGGTACCGTGGAGGTGATAAAATCCCCGGAAGGAAATAAATTTTTTTACAAAGTACAAAAAAATGTGCCTGTAGCATTAAAGCCATATATTGCGGAAGATGGATTCAGCCCGATTTATATTGGAGGCAAAAAATTCATGCCGCTGTATATTGGAGCAGATGAAGCAAATGTAATGATCAAAGAAAAAATATTTAACAAGGAAGGAGATACTGTCGAAGGATTGTTTGGAAACAACTTTATCATATCTGGAATTTTGCCAAAAACATTCTCCGAACTTGATACATTTCACTTTGTAGCTGCAGAAGTAAAACTCAAAAATTGACCTGCAGCCAAAATAAATACAATAAAGAAACCCATGATCGCAACATGTAAAAAGCAATACGTTCTAACATAGTCCACAAGAAAACGCTCGTATTTGACGACTACTCTTCTACATGAGCTCCAGCTGCGACGATCATATGTGTCAAAACTTGCATCTTCTCATCAACGATTTCCTTCGTTTTTCCTTCAACATTCAATCTTAGTAATGGCTCAGTATTTGATGTGCGCACACTGAGTCGCCATAGCGGATAATCTATAGCAATACCATCAAGCTCATTAAGCGTGCCATCGTGATATGTAGATTTGAGTTGAGTTAATAAACCAGGTAAAGCGCTTGTATCAGCGAGTTTAAAATTTACTTCTCCAGATTCGATACTGGTCCTGAGCTCGGCAATAAGAGACGAAATACTTTTTTTCTCGCGGGTCAACGCAGCAAGTACGTGAAGCACAACCCTCATTGAACTTTCACACCCACCCATTGAACGGAAATAATAATGACCCGATGATTCACCTGCAAAGACGCCGTTTTCTTTATTCATCTGTTCGGTGATCAGCGCATGACCAACTTTTGTATAGCTTACTGTCCCGCCAAACCGCTTGACCATTTCTTCCACATTGCGAACATATCGGATATCAACCAATATTTTTTCGCCTGGAGTTTTCATGAGAATTTCGCGCGCAATCAGGGCGGTAACAAGAGTTGCAGGAATGATCTCACCTTTTTCATCAATAAACATCACGCGGTCACCATCTCCGTCAGTTGCAATTCCCAGATCTGCCTTTTCGGCTTTTACTTTTTCTTGCAGTTCTCGCAACGTCTTATGTTGAAGTGGGTCTGCCTGGTGTGCGGGAAAGGTACCATCAAGCTCAAAATTCATTTTGATCAAAGAGCCGCCACATTGGGCAAACAACTCCTGAAGCGGAAGAATTCCCATCGCGTTGGCTGGATCTGCAACAATTTTCAGTGTTGAAATGTCACCACACGGGATAGATTCGTGGGCGCGCTGCATTTCCAATTTCAAAACGTCTTCTTTTTTTTCAATACTTCCGTGAGAAGTGACTGGTGCAAAAGTACCCTTCATTGCAATATCTTTTATGCTATTCATCCCTGTTGTTTTTCCGATTTTTATGAGACTTGAACCAGGCCCACGCCGAACCATTTTGATACCGTTATATTCTTTTGGATTATGAGAGGCGCTGATTTGTATACCCGCATCATATCCATATTCTTTGACTGCAAAATAGACGGTAGGAGTGGCCACAAGCCCCAGATCGATGACGTGAACACCACAGGCAGCAAGAGTTTTTTTGGCAACATCAAAAAGTGAGGGAGAGGAAACACGCATATCATGGCCAAGTGCGATGGTCATACCAGCAGGCATTCCTTCTGAAAGAAAAAATGTATAAATCGATTTCATGATGATTTCGACTGCCTGTTCATCGATCGTGTCAGGATAAATCCCGCGGATGTCATATGCTTTGAAGATGCTTGAGTTGACAGTCATAAAAGTGTAGAAATGTATTAATCAATCGAATTATATCAGGTAATAGCATGAAAGAAGTTCAAGTGATTTTGACATGTCAAACGCATTACTGGAAGTCTTCATGCCAACATCTATTTTGGCCAACCCTTCATAAAAAGCCAGAAGTTTTTGAGAAGGCCAAAGTCGAGCCTGAGCTGTGAGCTTTGCTTTTTGCCAGGGAGCCGTCTTTGCGTCAAATATATTTTCCTGCGCCAATATGAGTTTGCGCATATGACGATAGAGCAGAGTATAGACAAAAAGTGCTTCCTGCGTCTTGTCAAGCTCCCGTAAAAGCGAGACAAATGGTATCAGCTTGCCCGGCACACAGATATCAAGCAACTGAAATACAGATGCAGGTGGCTTGTTTTCGAGAAACTGGGATGCTATTTTCTTCAAAGTAGAAAGATCGTATGCACTTTTTCCTTCCTCCCAATCTATGAGGATGATATCTTTACTTGCTGCAAGTTCGACAATAGCTGTTTTTATTGGCGTGACTTTTCGCCCTTTGTAAGCTGATGATAACTTGGCAATAGTATATACTTCTGGAGTACCAAAGAGATCTATCTCAGATGTGCCGGATTTGTGTAAAGACTCCAGATCGGAAGATACGATATCTCTTGTCCGGAAGCCCTTTTTTTTGTAAATTTCAATCTGAGCGAGATATACCTTGCGAGCGGAAACGACATCTTCTCCACATACAACAATAAGCATGTAGGTATTGTATCACGTATAGTATAATAGCTGATAGCCTGCCTGCGGCAGGCAGGCGGATAGCAATTGGCGATTAGATCAATCGCACAACTATCTCTGACTCTAGAGTCTAAAGTCCAGAGTCTAAAGTCCAGAGTCTAAAGTCTAATATGCGCGCGTAGCTCAGTTGGCTAGAGCGTTACATTGACATTGTAAAGGTCCCTGGTTCAAGTCCAGGCGCGCGCACAGATGGTACCGTTCACAAAACGGTTGGTAGTTTTTAAAAAATGACTGGTAGGACGCTC
>CAZNUT010000036.1:0-14332 GCA_964576365.1 uncultured Gammaproteobacteria bacterium | reverse complement strand
TCTCTCCTATCAACCTAAATCCCCCTAATATCAACTGTTTGTAAGACCAGCGCCGAATTTGTAATTTATAATTTGTTGCTCTGTGGGTGCTTCGGTATACAACATACTTTTTAAAAATTTATAAAACATCATACTATATCATATTTTTTTCAAAAGCATAGGAGGAAATAGTTTCTATTTTAAATAGCAGTATTAATCAATGAGGCTTTTCTCTACCTCGTTGGCATGGCGCTGGTAGAGGAAATTCTTTTTTTAGATATTTTCACTTTTTAAACCGAGAAGAACGTTATTTACGCAAGATATTTTTTTGTAAGCAGTTTTACTTCTTTTTTCAGCCTCTCCTTCACTTCTTCCCATTCCACTTTTGTCACCATGATCGGTGTTTCCGACTCATCTGCATCGACAAAATATTGTAAGCTTTTGAGGATGGTGATACGATTTGCCTCAAGCAGATGATATTTTTTCTCATAACACGAAAACATTTCTTCGATTGAATATGATTTAAGCAAGAAGTACAGATCTATATAATCCTTTTTGGTTCCACGGTCACAGATAGCCGCCAGCTTCATCGCGGCAATATCCTGTGTACTGGCAAGATTAATTGCAAGGTATTTATTTGTATCCTTTATAAGAGGGTAAGAGTAGAAAAAATAGCTAAACTTAACTTTGTTTAAAACTCCATTGATTGTTTTTTCTGTTTGTTGACTGATACAGAAATCTCCAATTTTTTTCAATTTGTCCACGATTTCCTGCGAGCTAAATGGTTGAAAAGAAAAGAAATCAAGATCGACAGACATACGATGACCTAATTGAAGCGCGAGAGCAGTGCCTCCCGCAAGGTAAGCATTGTCACAAATATGGCTCTCACTTAGTAGGGCCAGAGTTGACGCCGTGTCTGGAGATAGGGTTGCTGGAAACATATGAGTTCATTTAATGGAATATCGTATATTGTTGCCCAGAAGGATGCGCTTTTGAGAGAAAAATCACGCATCGTTTTGACCGTGTTGATAATAAGCTCTTTTGGAAAAGACGTTTGCACCCATTTCCACGCATCAAAATCACCTTTATCTAGGAGTCTTGCAATAACATATTTCTGATGTTTTGCGGGATCAAGTTTTTCAAAATCTATATCCCAAAAGAAGGGCTTAAATCGAGAAGGAGGGATTGTATTTTGATTACTGTTCATAGTTAATTGTATTTTTGAAGCAGAATCGTCCATAATGATTTCGTGCTTTTATGGAGAGATCGAGATGATCGAATCACCCCAAGAATATCAGTAGGTTGATATGTCTTCCACATCCATGAGACATCTTTCTCATCTCCGTAGTCAAGAATTCGTTCGATGACATAAGATTTATTTTTTTTTGGGTCAATAGTAGTAGGGTCGGTGTCCCAAAAAAGCGACTGTTTAAAAGACATATCCAATTATACATCAAAATCAATGTGTCAGAAAGAAGCTCAGGGACTCTCTGGTATTGGGTCTCAGATGATGAGTTTTGCGGCGCCGAAGAGGTCGCTTTGGAGGATATTTATATATGTAGCTTTATAGTGCGGGCAAAGCATCTTCACCGCCTCGTCCACAGTCTCTTTGTATTTATACCCTTTCCAGTACATACTCCCCTGCATCACAAAGACCAGATCTCTTTGCTGATACTCGAGGATACCCGCGACCTGTGCTCCTACCAGTTGAGCAGAATGCTGTAACGTCTGTTTGGCAATTGTTGCAATTTCTTCAGTTGGTGCGGTGACAAGAAAATCAAGTTGCTGCGAAGAGCCGATAGGATCCATAGCTATTCCTTTTTTCTTGATCTCATAATTAAAATGTCTGAAAAGATAGGCTCCGGATACCTCTTTTTCATATATCGCATCACCGGGTACGGCTGAAAGGTGGTCGATCTCTCGTCCTGCCTCGGACTGAGTAAACTTGTCAAAAGAACCGGATTCAAGATTGACGGCATGCTGGACGCTTTCAAACAGTGCGAAGTTGAGACCGGTTCCCACGATACCCGCTGCCAGTTCGCTCCAACGATGAGAAGTGAGTCCTGAAAGTAAAAGACAGATGGTGTCATTGGCTGCCGTCACGTAAAATTTGCTTCCGGTTTTTTCTGCGAGAAATTGTTCGACCTGCTCGCCTATCTGTTCACCCACAAGCCCCTCAAACGTATTTTCCTTCGAGCCAAACTGAAGTGCCCCATCAAGTCTTCCTTCCCGATTGACCGGAGTGAGCGAGTACGCAAAATTGATAGCAATTGTATGGATCTCTTTGTCTATCAGAGTCAAAATAAAATCCATCAAATGCTGTTTGGTGGTAAATACGGGCTGTGCGCCTTGGGTGCGGGAGATGATCGTGAGTTTCGTACCCTCTGCCTGCATGACGGCCTGCTGATAATAACTCCCTCCTATGACAAGAACCTGAAACTGTTCTCCCGGTTTGACAAGTGAGTGAGTAGAAAGAGTGTGCGAGATGAAAGGAAGGGATGTTTTTACACCCTGAGCGGCCTGTCTTAATTCATTCACAAACGCATCTTTTATGGCAGTGAGTTGAGTTGTGTCCATTGAATTGAGAACTATTATAGCAAAACTTATTGCTTTCCTTTCACCCAGATCACATAGTCAAGTAAATTGATTTCTCTTACAGGTTCAAATATACCTGTTTGTGCTCCTGATACATTAAAATCAGCATCCATAGGGTTGCCGTCATTATCAACGTCTACACCGCATTTATCCGGATTGTTTGCACTACAACCATTGATATATTCTTCCATCCATATCAGGAAATCGACAAAGCTCACATTTTTGCCAATGCTGTCTGAAGCACAATCTGCGTCACCCGATTTTTTGCCGCTGCATGCGCCTGCAACTGGAGTCACCGTGGGTGATGGAGGACTCGTCAAGGTGGGAGTAGGAGGAGTGGTAGGAGAGGTAGGTGTGAGCGTGCCAGGAAATGTGGTGGGAGTAGGCGTGCGGGTGCCTGTCGGTGTCAAAGTAGGAGTGGGTGTATGAGTTGGTGTGGGAGTGAGAGTAAGAGAAGGAGTAGGTGTGCGAGTCGGAGTTGGCGTCGGAGTACGGGTACCCGTCGGGGTGGGAGTCAGTGTGCCTGTGGGCGTCGGTGTCACAGTTGGTGGCCGTTGTGTTGGTGTCGGTGTGAAAGTAGGCGTCGGGGTACGAGTAGGTGTTGGTGTGAGGGTAGCTGTCGGTGTCAGTGTTGGAGATGATGTCGGCGTGTTTGTGACAGGAGGAGTAACTGTCGATGTCGGTGTGGGTGTGAAAGTTATGGTTGAGGCTGGTGTGATGCTCGCAGTTGGGCTTGGGGTGAAAGTGAGGGTCGGAGGAGTGTTGGTGTTTGTTGGAGGAGGTGTAGCGACGATGCAGTTTGCAGCAGCCGGCCGGGTGTTGGGATCAAGGCACAAAGGTCCTGCCTGAGTGCTCAAAGGTTGCTGATTCATTTCTGTAGCCCGCATAGCATTGTCTACCTGATTGCAGATGGTAGCAGGATACAGATCATTGCACGCCGTCATCACTGCATTATATGCTCCACGGAAGTTTGAACTTGAACCAAGATAGAGATTCAGTGCCCGATACCAGATCGCATGCGCGGTATCTTTGCCTACGCCGGTGATTGTGCAATTATTAAAATTGCCCCCCTGACTCATGAGATAAAATGCATGTATCACTACTCCGACATTTTTATGTACTCCCCCATCATCTGTGGATGAGCAGTGATACCGTGTTGAGAAAAGACGATCCGGCAAATTGTTTTGTGTAGGGTTATCTGCACGGCGCGTGATGCCGATGAGAGAATCTTCCCCCATCGTCCAGTCTGGATCTACTCCAAAAGCAAAAATATCAGATACAGCCTCGTTCAATGCTCCGGCCTGATTGGTGAAAAAGAGTTTTGCGGTAGCATCGGTCACTGCATGGGTGTACTCGTGAGCGATGATGTCGTTTGCGACCATACCATTGCAAAGCAAAAACAGTTTATTCGGCAGACCACTCACATTACCAGACCAGAAGGCAGCATTGGGACAGAATCCAGTCTGACTAAAATAAGCTGCTCCATGCAGGGTAGCACCCGCCCCGTCAAAGCTGTCGCGGCTGAATTTTGTTTGGAAAAAGTTATGGGAGGCTCCAAAAAAATCATACGTTTTATTCACGTCATTATTTGTGGAGCCTGACCGGGAGTAAGGCGCCCCTCCTTCAGATCGTGCAGTCGGACATACTGAGCTGCCTCCCTGACAGTCGTACACCTGTCGATTGAGAGCGTGCATCATCAGTGGTTCGCGCAGCAGTATCTCGCCAGTATTCAGTGAGATCAGGTATTTGGCTCCAAACAATGGTATTTCGTTTGTATCCTGAATGGTCACTTCAAGCGCTGGATGCAGTCGTGGGTCGGTGTGCAATCCCAATAGTGCCGGACTTGCAA
The DNA here is from genome assembly GCA_964576365.1 of uncultured Gammaproteobacteria bacterium. Taxonomy (GTDB): domain Bacteria; phylum Patescibacteriota; class Microgenomatia; order UBA1406; family GWC2-37-13; genus CAZMJG01. The sequence continues at coordinate 9,909 of CAZNUT010000036.1, read as the reverse complement.
AGTACTCCTTTGCTTCGCTGACACGCAATGAAGAATCAGAAGATTCATTTTGAGCTTGAACCAGTGCAATCTCTCTCGCACGATCAAGACTTATTATTTTATTGAGAGGTATCGAGTCATGTACTAAAGAAGCTGAGATAGTGTTGATATTATGTTTTTCTTTTACATGAATTGACAGTATCGAACCATAAACAGGGATACCATTTATAGTTTGCTGAAAATAAAAGTGTTTGTTTTTACCTTCAGTGATGGTGCGGACCGGTTTTGTCTGTTGTTGAAGGTTTGTGGGAAGAAGGCGTGAGCCGGCTGGAACTTTGCGCAGGATTCTCTGTGTCAGCGTGGGTCGCTCTTTTCGCACCCGTGTTTCTTTTTTCAAAAATTCTGTAGCGGCCACAAAATCCTGTGATTGACTCGTAAAGAGTGGCTTATCTGAAGCTGATATAAAAAAGCGGGTTGTTTGTCCCGTTTCTTCAAATACAGACTGTGTATCTGTATCTGGGAGTTGAATAATTTGTTCTTGAGCGAGTTCCTGTGCATACCCAGTCGGGATGAAGGAAAATTGTGAGAGTACACCAGCAGTTGTGGCCACTGAAAAAAGGAGCAAAAAGGTAACAAAAAATACTAACCGCTTTTTCCTCTGCGACATGAAATCATTGTAGCAGGAAATTAGTTTGTCAAGTTAATCAAGTTTATCAGGTTGCTAGGTGGCTTATTAGGTTTTAGGTAATAGTGAAAAGTGAAGAAGTAATAGGTTGTTTAATAATTAAGAATTCATTGGCAATTGTTACTTGGAAATTATTCTTCGTTTTTACAATCTGAGGTATACTATTTTTTATATGAATGAAATCATATCTCCTCCACCCCCTCCATCATCTGCGAAGCCAGAGGTCCCTCCAAATGTTTTTCAGCGCTTAGCCACTCGTGCAGGTCAGGTGGCTGCTACTATGTTTGGTCCGAAAGATCAATATGAACTTGTTGAAGAAAAACTACAAGATCCATCGAGACGACGGTTTCTCCGTGCTGCAGGTATAGGTACTTCTGCCGTCGCTACGGGAGCAGTGACAGTAACGCCGGAAAATTTGGACACCGCATTGCGGGCAACAGCTGATTATATCGATCAAAATGCGCTACCCGCTACTGCAGAATTGTTGTATCACGAAAAACCTTTGAATGCTACTATAGACTTCATCAGGAACACTGCTGAAAAAAATTATAAACAGCAATATGAGAAAGATTCTCAGATGCTTGAAGTAAATAGAGATAGAAAGTCAATGCTTGACATGATCAAAGAGTCGGTGGCAAAAGTAGCGATTCAGCATCCTGAAATAGTGTGTACATTTCAGCAGAATGCAGATGATTTACAGGCTACTGCAGATTTTGATTTTACGAAGATTGCAGAAAAGCTTAAAAAGTATAATTTGAATTTATCCAGTATCGTTTCTAACGCATTTGAAGAAACTCCTGAGTACTGGGATGCACGGACAGCATTTCTGGAAGAAATACAGGCAGATTTGACTAACAATCAATCACTTTCTCCGCGTGCGCGTCTTTTGCTTAAGGCATGTTTTGGCAATTACGATGGAATAAAAGATATAGTCAATCTGAATATAGACGGCGATACGAGCTTGAGTGGAAAAGGGCTTGTAGTAAAAACAGATGATAAGAATGATGTGAGTGGTCTTGATAAAGTGATGGAGGGGTATATGCAGCGGTTTGAAAAGGGTGAGCAGATATGCGTGTCAGATATTCTTGCAGATCGTATACAAGCAAATGATGGAAAGATGTCGTATGCACTGTATGACACTGGTTTTATTCTGGAACTCCTGACGCGTACGATACCACGGGAGTATTACTTAAATATAGACAATATAGGCGGTATGCATCTCATTATTGCAGTTGAGAATTTTGCCAAAGGGGTCAAAGATGAGTTTAGTCCGTACAATAGTGACTGGGGAACAAATAATACTCCACCTCCAGAATCTGCACCACGCAAGCATGATCCAAATAAAAGTGTGATAAATAGAATTGGTATCCCCTATCATGTTTTCAACATAGCTTCGCTACTTCCGAACTTTGATAATAAATTTATCAAAGCAATGACGGTTGGCCAGATGGTAGGCTGGTATGATCAGCAGGGAGAACTTAAGGCGATGGCAGATATGGATGTACTCAAGGAGCTCGATTCTATCCGGACTTATCTCAGCACAATGCCTACAGGGTCGTTTTGACGTGTAACGTGAAGCGTGGAGCGTATAACGTTTCTTTGTCTTGGTTCGTCAGGCTTGCCCTGAGTTTGGACGAAGGGTTGACCATGGCACTATTACCTATCTAACTCAGTGGCTGAATAGCTGAAATCATGAGTGCCTGAATCACTGAACATCTGTTTGCTGAGCTGCTGAGTTTCAACATTAGTCATGCGTAATTCGTCATTAATAATTTTTATTTTTGGTACAATACCATCATATGACACAAAAACAACCAGCTTTTTTTCTTGATTCGGGCAATCCTGAAGAGACAAAAACAGCACTCAAACTTCTTGGCAGACTCGACGGGCAGACCACCAATCCTACACTCGTTCTTCGCAATCCTGAAGTAGCGTCGTATGTCGCTGGCGGGAAAAAACTTACTGAGCAAGAACTGCTGGGAATATATAAAAAAATCATTCAGGAAATTGAAAAGGCTTTGCCGGATGGTCATCTTTCTGTCGAAGTGAATGCGAGCTGGGAATCCACGACTGGAGACCTCCTAAGACAGGCGCACGATATGTTTACGTGGGGAAAAAAGGTCAATATCAAATTTCCCACAACCCCGGCAGGTGTGCAGGCGGCTCATGAGTTTGTGAAAGAAGGAGGTCGGGTAAACATGACTTTGGTTTTTGATCAGGTACAGGCAGCAGCAGTCTACTCGGCTACTATTGAGGCACGGGATAGTGTTTTCCTCTCCCCTTTTGTGGGGCGCTGGGATGACAGGGGTGTGCGAGGGATCGATCTTATCCGCAACATCAATAGGATGTATCGGGCGTTTGATGCCAAGACTGGAAAAACAAACCATGTCGGGATTTTGTCAGCTTCACTGCGTACTACGGAGCATCTCATGGCTTCTATTGCGTATGGGGCTGATATTCTTACTATACCACTCAAAACTATTCAAGCGTGGGTCGATGGAGGTAAGCAGATGCCAGCGGAACCTTTTACTCCGTCTGTATCCGATCTGCAACCTATTGATTATCAGGAACTTGTCTACACAGATGATTATAAACAGTACGTGATCCACAAGAGAGAAGGAGATCTTCTTGATGAAGGACTGCGAAAATTTGCCGCCGACTGGCAGAGTATTCTTGTTTGATTGATGACAGAAAAAATTGATTGGAAAAGTGAATTTGCAGAGTTATCCAAATGGTTGAATGAGATAGGAGATCCCAAAGGAGCTGAAATGGCAAAGGACGCCGAACAGGTTTGGGCTGATCGATTACATTCTCAAGATGCTTCATTGCAGTCCGATACATCTGTAAAGTTAGAAGGCGAGCAACCAAATTTTGATTCTTTTTCTATTTTATACCGTCTTAAAGATTGGACGGCAGAAGAAGATGAGCTTTAAATTACACCTCAGTTTTATGGGTTTACTCTGCAAGAAGAGCAAGAGCCAGAGCTCCCTTGAGACCACTGTCATCTCCACAAAGGGCTGGTAAACTGTTGGATTTAAAATAGCCTCATTTTTTAAAATCTGCTATAATCACCAAATCTATGAAAGTATATCTAGGTCTTGATTGTGGTGGTAGTAAGACTGTGGCACTGGCAGCAGACGAATCTGGAAATATTCTGGGTCGTGGTGTCGCTGGAGCTGCAAATCCTTTATCAGTCGGTACTACGCGTACTGTAGAAAATATCGTTTCTGCAATTCAAAACGCAGTATTTGATATCAAAAATCCCCAATTTGAAAGTATTTATATAGGTATGGCAGGAGGAAAGCCTGCAATGCTCAAAGCTGTCAAAAAGAAATTGCTCCTCACGCCTCTTCTGAAAAAAACAAAAAAACTTACTGTTGATCATGATTTACGTATTGCTCTCCATTCAGGCATTCCTGATGGTAAGGGAATTATCCTCATTGCTGGTACAGGTTCTGCTGCTTGGACAGTAGACACTGATGGTAAAGAAATTCTCGTAAGCGGTTGGAATCACTGGCTTGGTGAGACGGGCGGGTACGAGCTTGGAATAAAGGCTATTATCGCATCCACACGTGCATATGATGGACGAGGCCCGCAAACTGTATTACTAAAACGCATTATGGATGCGTATCAGATCAATGATTTTGAAGAGATTTCTGTGATTGTGAAGAGTCCGACAGTAGATAGTCCGAAGATTGCTTCTCTTGCACGGGAGGTTATTTCAGCTGCAAAAGAAGGTGACGCTGTTGCGATACGCATAATTGATGAAATGATACAGGAAATGGACATATCTATCCAGGCTGCCGCCACACGCGCAAAAATACAACATGAGCTGAAAGTAGTGTTGGTCGGAGGTATGTTTAATGTAGATTACGATATCATTCCACGACTCGAAAAAAGAGTAAAAAAATGGAATTCACTCATTCAGTTTGTTTTTCCCTCTCAGGAACCTGCACAGGCAGCACTTCAATTTGCTCTCAAAAATTGATTATTCCATATTGACTACGATTTTTGAGGATAGGCCATTGTCGGGGTGTATGAATTTTCCTTTGTTGTTGAGCCATGTTTGGACTGCTTTAGCAGCTTGAGGACCCATATCTGTGGTAAAAATACCTGGATACACGGTCAGTGGTGCAAGTATTTCCGGCTGATATTTGGCAAAATGGTCAAGTATCGCGGCAGCAGAAAATTCTGCACGTGGAGCTCCTCCATATGAATATACTTCATTATATTTTCCATTATGTTTTTGACCTACCGGTACATTTTCAGACACCTGAGCAGCCCACCATATCAATGATCCATCAGGTCTGACAAAGGGATCAAGGACATCTTTAGGTAAATTGACAGTAGGGATGACGATGTCAGCCTGAGCTGCGCCCGTGAGTTCTTCAAGGGCATACGCCAGATCATCATATCCATGAGCTGCGGACTCTCCCCTTGTGATGACAGTTCGTATGCGTCGGGGATTCACTTGCGAAATGACTTCCAGTTTTTCTCTGCTTTTGCCTGCCACTACTATGTCTGCTTCGGGTGCAAATGCCTGATAAAACATCATCATGAGAAGTGAATTGACGCCATCCCCTATCACTGCAATATTTTTGGGTATTTTTTGCGTTTCTAACAGTTTGCCGTGTGCCTGAAATACACACGCGAGTGGTTCAATACTTGTTCCGAGGATAGCGCGACTTTTTCTGTCTTTTTCTATATATGCGCTTAGTTCAGGTGGAATGGGAGTGAGCGAGTCAAGTGAGGCGAGGTGGATTCCCTGTATGGCTGTGCCTGGAGCTTCTGTATGACCTCGGGTGGCTTTTGGATTCATATGAAGAGAGCGATCACATTGATGTGGCCATCCAGTTGCCGGATCGATATTGTCTGCACTCGAGTGCTCGTCACATACTTTTGCAGGGTTCAATGCTACCAAACCTCCTTCTTGAATTCCGTTTTGAAAATTGGTCCTTCGTATTGTGCGTTTTAGCTGAGTTGTTCCATGAACAAGTTCAGGCTCATATACAAGTATGGGAATATCTGTTCGATTTTGATCAGGTTCAAAGGCTTGCACTTCTGCACATCCTTCATGAAACGGAGAATGCACCTGCATATGCTTAATGGAATCCTGGCCAGATGTGTATCCGTCTCCCTCGGTACGATCCAGATAGGGATGAAGTTTTGATTCATTAGTTGAGTCTTGTAAAAATCGAGGAGGTTTTTCGCCTTTTCCCATATAGTAGGGAATTTCGCTGGTACAAGAACCCATCTGAATTGGTTTTATCTGGGCTGTGCCCTGGAGCGGATTAGCGACAAATTCAACCTCAGTTCTTGTATATCTCACCTCTGCACTTGTTTTGCCATTCATGTACACATTGACATCAAGATATCCAAGTCGGCTAGCTTCAGTGGGTACGTGTTTTGACATAGTGATTATCTTATAGTATCATACTATTTTTGTCAATTTAAAAAATATAAATGAATAACGAAAGGCAGGTAGTTCCTTTAGTAATGAGCGATATGGATGATACGCTCCATAAAGCAGAAGAGCGTGTGATGAGAGATACGTGGAATATTATGCTTGAACCGTGGGGTATTACCTGGAAGCCAACCGCGAGCACTAATCCAGACAATCGACTTGTGAAGGAGGAGGAGCGTCCTGGTGTTGGTATACGTCCACTCGAAGTTCTTAAACATTTCGTAAGGACATACGGTCTTGATTTAGCAAACGTTGATGAGTTAAAGTTACACGCATTGGGATTGCCGGTTGAAGCTATCAATCAACTTCGGGCAAACTGGGCACAACTGGAACCAGATCAGCGGGTAGATGAATTGGGAGTGTTGCTTGAAGGAAGACGTAAACTCATTCCGGAACAAATAGTAAAAGATACAGGAGTTGAAGAAATTCATGGTGCTGTGGCCATGCTCCGGAGACTCCGGGAAGGTGGAAATGCGATAGCAGTGGTGACATCGGGATCATTGACCTATGCTCAAAATGTCATGGAGGGATTGGGTATCGTAGAGCGTGATGAAGAAGGAAATGTCATACGTGCGGATTATGACATGCTTGTTTCCGGGGATATGGTTGCAAAAGCAAAGCCTGATCCTGAATCGCTCCATTTGACAAAACAGATACTTGGGCTGGTAGATGAAGCAGAAGGAAAGCCAGATGTCGAGTATCGGCCGGTCGCGATGATCGGAGATTCTGGTTCGGATGTAGGTCTTGCAAAGAATGCAGGTATTCCACTCATATTACTTAGAGATACTGAATACATGTCCGAGGGAAAAAAAGCTGGATATAAAGCGGAGCTGGGTGACCGTTTACAACTCATTCATAATTGGGATGAAGTGACGCCTGAGGGACTTATAGCTCAACTTGCTCTGGTAGAGGGAAGAATGAACCATGGTATGGAGCGCATGTGAATACATAGAGAGCTGGTATAATGATATGATTATCATATTTGACGCCCTATGAAAAAAATTGCGCTGGTCACAGGAATACTCGGTCAGGACGGTCCATATCTAGCAAAGCTCCTTCTTGAAAAAGATTACAAAGTATACGGACTGCTCCGTCGCTACTCCAAACCAAGTTTTGAAAATCTTGAGTACCTCAATATCGCACACAAAGTGGAATATCTTGAGGCAGATATGACCGATGAATCATCGCTTTTTAATATCATCCGCAATGTGCGTCCGCATGAAGTATACAATCTTGCCGCTCAATCCTTTGTCGGATCATCATGGGAGCAGGCCAAGCTTACGACTGAAGTGAATGCAATGGGTGTCCTCTATCTTCTCAACGCGATCAAGATGTTTTGCCCCACTGCCCGTTTTTACCAGGCGTCCACATCCGAAATGTTTGGTCTTTCACACGAAGATGGGTATCAGGATGAGAAGACACCTTTTCATCCACGCAGTCCTTATGGTGTCTCAAAAGTATATGCCTATTGGATGACGGTGAACTTCCGTGAGTCGTATGGAGTGTATACGTCAAACGGTATTCTTTTTAATCATGAATCGCCGATCCGCGGCATCCAGTTTGTGACCCGCAAAATCACAGACGGTGTCGCCCGCATCAAGCTGGGTCTTGCAAAAGAGCTCAGGCTGGGGGCGCTTGATCCGAGCCGCGACTGGGGATTTGCCGGAGACTATGTAGAGGCGATGTGGATGATGCTGCAGCAGAAAGAGCCGGATGATTATGTCGTTGCAACAGGTCAGACGCATACGGTGAAGGAATTTGTAGAATTGGCATTTCAGTCGGCTGGGATAAATGACTGGGAGAAATATGTGTTTCACGATCCCCGTTTTAATCGGCCTGCTGAAGTCCCCCATCTCAAAGGTCGTCCGGATAAGGCTATGAAACAGCTTGGCTGGAAACCAAAAGTCTCTTTTGAGGAGCTTGTGAAAATGATGGTTGATGCTGATGTGAAAAGGTTGAGTGAATGAATCGGTAAAGTAGTAGTTTAGTCAGTTAGTACATTAGTCAGTGAGTCAGTTGGTGCATTAGTATGAAAATTACTACAATTCTTGAAAATTCTACTGTACGTCACAATCTTTTGTCACAACATGGACAGTCGCTTCTGATTGAACATTCTGGTCAAAAAATTCTGTTTGATGTTGGTGAGATATATGAAGGTTTTATATACAACCTTCAACAATTTTGTATATCCCTTGAAGAAGTTACTGCGATTGTCATATCTCACCGGCATATTGATCATATTGGATCACTTCCGCAGTTACTACCAAATTTAAAGAACCAAAAGATTGTATTACCTACACAACTAGGCTTACCTGATATAAAAAAGGCAGGGCCAAAATATATATTTATCAATCATGATCAAACTACACAATACAATGTGGCCATTTCAGAAGAAGTGGTTGGTCGCCTTATGCGATACCCGCTTGTGACAATTGCAGATAAGGCACAGCTTATTGCTCCTGATTTATGGACGACTGGTTGTATTGGCGCAGGGATGCAGGAGCAGGCATTAGTGTATGATCAGAAGGAATACGGACTTACCATACTAGTTGGCTGTAGTCATCCAGGTCTTGCAGCTTTTGTCGATAAGGCACGAGAAATAACCGGTAATAAAAAAATAAGAGGTATTATCGGGGGCTTTCACTTTAATCCATTAACAGACGATCAAGTGAAGGAACAAGCTGAGTATATGAAATCTCTACAAGTAGAGTATATCTTCCCCAACCATTGCACTGGTATAAAACAAACTATGTTACTCCAGCAGCTGCTTCCCAAAGAGACACTCTTTTCAAAAACGTATTCAGTTGGCACGGGTAACGCAATAACTGTAGCTACTTCCATATCTGTTGATTTTGTATAAATTCAAGTTGAATAAAGTAATGCTATAATAGCTCATGGCAGATTTTGAATGGAAGATATGTGATGACGATCAGGTATGGGAGGCTCAAAAACAAAATGATACACTTCCCCCTCGTAGTGGAAATAATGCTCCTTTTTTTGTTGCCGCTGGCGCTGCACTTCTCCTGACAGGATCGGTATCCGAATTTCCCCCGCCAATTGAAGTTATTACAGTCGGGTCTTCACAAGTAGTAGAGGTGACAGATAAAGGTGGAAAATGGCCCGTCTGGCCACCAGAATATCAGCAGTATCAAAATCGCCTGGATGAACTCAGGCAGCAAGGTTATCTCTCTGGTACAGATCGGGTTTTTTATGAATCTGTAAGCGAAAGGTAATAATGTTATTGGTTCAGTATTCTTTTAGCAAGCGCTCTGGCGAAACCATCGGCTTTCCCTCGTTCTCGAACTAATTCTTCATCTGGCAATCTATTTTGTTCAGGTTTTTCGCTATCAGCTGACATCACACCTGCTTGATGAGTAATGCCAGCTAGCATGCCAAATAAATCTTCGGTTTTTTTTGTCTCAAATCTAAATCCAACTTCTACATCAATCTTCCCTTGTAATGTATCAATGACGTAGTCAACAGTATCTCCTCTTTCCGGGTTTTCTATAATATTCAACTGCCACTCAGCTAATTCTGCACATTTGTCAACTGTTTTTTTTGTCAATATTGCATGTGTGCCGAGTGAAACGTTGGTAAAAGTCTCTAAAGCAAACTCATTCAGCCCTGTCTCTTGTCCGGCGTTCATTTCAAAACCAATTGCTGGATGTGTATATGAATATGTATCTAGTTTATCATGTAAGCTCATACGATATTTATTTATATAATTAGGTAATTAGTACGAAACGTAACCAAAATATAAATTCATAATAGGTTCCAGTAT
>CAZNUT010000035.1:0-14338 GCA_964576365.1 uncultured Gammaproteobacteria bacterium | reverse complement strand
CCCCATCCCTTGCGCTTCGCTCCAGTGATGGGGAACTCTGCTAGCGCAATAGATTGTTCTTTTTCCTTTCCATATCACGACAGATTTTGAGTCGTATATTTTTCCAAACCTCTTCATTTCCTTTTTACACATGGTCAGCAATTTCCCATCCTGCCATTTGGTCAGATAAATATAGTCAACTTCCCGAAAAACAGAACAATCTTTTTTTCTCACTCTCTCAAGACGTGGCTTGTAATCAACCCCAATGATCGTAAGAGGTCCAAGATGTCCCAAATACAGCTGCTTACCGGTGAAAGCTGCTACATATCCGGTATTTTCATACGACGATAGAGGATGCCTCATATTTTTCTTTTGATCAAATGAGGTAAACACTATGCCGTCTGACTGCTCCTTCAATACCTTCAATGCCTGCATTTCTTCCTGGGGAATATAGGGTGGCATTGAAAACCAGAAGGTGTTGATGACAGAAATATTTGAAGGAAGGGACAAAATAACAAGAAAAACTGCCAGTCCGGTCTTCCATTTTTTCCCGGAATTTATGAGGTGAAATAATAAATCCGCAAACAGGATGCCTGCAAATACAATCCCGTAATATGAAAACTGCACCGTATTCCACCAGTCCCCTTTTTGAATAAGACTCACAGAAAGAGTAAAACTGAATAATATCGTCAAAAAGATATATATTTCCAATCTCGAAGATTTATTGCGTAACATTTTCCAAAGTACAAAAATCATTCCGGCAACACGCATGCCAAAATTGATAATAAAATACAGCAATGCACTCAATAACTCGATCGCCACCAACCGCGGCCCCCAATGTCCCTGTGCATACAGGAAATAACGCGCATTGACAAGATCGGGTAAGTACACCATATCAATCTCTTCTATCACCGAGTGCACAATCGCAAATGGAGAAAAAACAAAAATACTTCCACTTGATGAAGCCCGCAAGGGATCATAGACAACGTATACGCTCGCAATAACACAAATTCCAATAATAAGACCTTGAAAGACTGTTGTAACGATTCTTCTCTGGATCAAAAAATGATCTAGTAAATAAAATGCACATAAAAAAACCGCTATCACCCCTCCATAAAACTTGAGCCCTATGATAATTGCAGTTGATAGAGCAAACATAATGGTAGTTTTCCAGGAAAACTGTCTTCTGGCCAATAATCCAAACATCAACATCAGAAATGGCAGCGTAAGCGCAAATTGAGTATTGAGCAGTGTTGTAAGTGATTGAAGCGAAAACGATTGTGCTCCTTTAAGTATCGAACCGTGATGATACAGTTGTAACAAATATCCAAGATGTCCGGCAAAATACAAAACTCCGAGCAATACAACAGCAAAAAATGAGTGTTTCGGCCGATATGCTTTGGCAAAAAAAAGTATGGATGCAGTATATGCAATAAACCAAAAAAGCGGAATAATCTTAAACAACGTAAATAGTGGAGAAATGCCAATCTCAGACAAAGCAAAAATAAACCAATCCATGAGGATGTTGTATCCCGAAAGAGTCGCACCTGCAAAAGTCGGCACACGGGCAGGAGAAGTAACAAATGACGAACCAGCTATTTCAAGATGCCACAACGCATCAAAACTGTGTACACCCCAAAAAGCAAAACCGCACCCGTTTTCAAAACAGTAATAACTGCCGCTTGGCATCATTACGCTCATCTGAAAAATAAAACCAACTCCAATAACAATAGTGAGGATTTTATGTTTCCTGATAAAATTAAGCAGTCTATGCATTATGCAGAAGGTAAAAATATATGAGCAATCAAACTATAGGAATTATAACCCTGATCTACCAAAATTACACTGTGCTCGAAGATTTTTTTGCATGCTTAAAAAATCAAACACAACAAGATTTTCACTTATTCGCAGCTGATGCATCTCCCGCTTTGCAAAAGCTGAATCCCGCTTTTCCAAATACTATCTTCCCTATCCCCAACAATGGATATTCGTATGCCATTAATCGATGTATCTCGATGGCACAAAAAAAAGGAATACACAAATTTGTAGTGATAAACAATGACGTGCTTTTTGAACCTGATTTTCTCAAACATATCTCTGTAAGTATGGATCAACATCCCGCTTCACTTATCGGTGGAAAAATATATTACGCAAAGGGGTATGAGTTTCATGCAGATCGCTATACAACTGAGGAAAAAGGGAATGTCATCTGGTATGCCGGAGGATGGGTAGACTGGGCACATGCACTCACCCACCATCGCGGCGTGGACGAAGTCGATGGTGGCAAATATGACACGATTGAACAAACCAAATTTATCACAGGCTGTTTAAGTATTTTTGACGAAGAACTACTAAGAAAAGTGGGTATGTGGGATGAATCTTTTTTTCTGTATTATGAAGATGCGGACTACTCGGTGAGGTCTATGAAAGCTGGTTGCCCTCTGGTATACGACCCTCATATCAAACTCTGGCATAAAAACGCACAATCTACAGGAGGATCAGGTTCTGATTTTCATGAAAAAGTTCAACGCAGGTCACATTTGCGTTTTTCCTTGAAGCACGCTCCACTCAATACCAAGCTACACGTCATCAAAAATTATTTTTTTCGCACATAGTTTTTCAACATTCCTGAAGTAATATTTATTTTGTTATTGATTAGTGCCAAATAAATCAGGTTGATTGCCATAGCGGTCAAAATGATCACCTTCTTGAGCCACACCTTCTCATCTGTATCCCACCCTCCCAGCATGATATATGGATAATAAGAAAGCAGTAATCCAAAAAAGAAAATAGATAATTTTTCAATGAGTCCTGAATAAAATGGAATAAACATAATCAATGTGAGGAAATACCACTGCTGAATATCGCGTGTAAAACTGACGTATAAAATACTACCCACCGTTGCAAAAAATGCAAATTGAATCGATCGTTTGTGAGGAATATTTACAAATAACAATGGAAATGTCAAATATTTGATCCCGATAGAAAGAGCTGTGAACAAAAATGACAACACTTGGTTTTTTTTAAAAATAAAATAGATGCCGATAATTCCGAGAACAACACCGATTAGATCATTGTGAGAGGATACCAACCCTTCTATGAGCACGAAGGGGTGGGTAGCAAATTGAAGCGCGTGTCGTTTGTCTCTTTTGGCAAGCATATATACCCCCAACAAGTAAAACAAAACAAACATGAGCTTAAAAAAGAAAAAATGAAAAAGAAAAATCCCCATCCCTAAGTAAGAAGGGATAAAAGAAATGAGAAGAAATACCGGTCCATATGGATAAGATCGATGAGTCCAATGCATAAATCGCACCCATTGATCTTGTGGAAAATCAAGCGCTTTGTGTGTGTATGGGTTTAGACCATAATACGTAAAAATTTTCGCATCAAAAATATAATTAAAAAAATCATGCGACAACATTGGATAGGACATGAGAAGTATAAGGCCAATAATACAAGCCAATTTGAATGCAGACTCGTATTTCCTCTTCAAAAAGACGATATGGAATATGAAAAGGAGCGCTATCAAAATGAGATAGATGTACCACGAATACCAACGCTGATGATAGCCAAACTGCACCAGCGGATCACGAAAAAACAACCAAAGTGGATGATTCACCAATGTCAGATTTGGATCTATGAGAGCGTATGAATAGATCGTGAGAATAAGAAGAACGATACCATAAGTAATAATTAATAACATAGCAATGCCGAATGACTAACAAATCAATTAATTTATAAGCTGAGTTGCTGAGCTTCTGAGTTGCTGAATTTCTCTCTACTGTTTTCTCTCCACTATCGAAAATGAATTATTACTTTCAAGAACATTAAACTTCAAATTATTTTCTTTGAGATTGTTAAGTGCCCAGTTGCGCGTGATAACAATAAAATCATTTTCACTAGAATTAAATAAATTCACAAGTGTTTTGCGCTCATCGGCCTCATAAGCCATTTGTTTCATAAATTTTCCAGAATAAAAAACAGCAATTGGCAGATAGTCATCATCAAAATATATGGCCTGATCATACCTTGATGCTTTTAGTGATATATCTACATCGTCTGGAATATAGCGATTTGACGGAAAAACCTCATGATAAAAAATCTGAAATTGCCAAATGCCAATAACAGTCGCTCCTATAATGAGTACTGATGCAAATACGTTCTGAAACAGTAATAATTTTACCGGCAAGCTTATTAAAAACTTTTTACTTAAAAAATTCGCTGTTTGATTGAACAAAATTATTGCTTCATTACCTGCAAGAGCTATCACTAAGGCGAGTGGAATATAAACCGGTATCAAATGCCAAATATGCGTCTGATCTGTAGTAAGAAACGGGTACAAAACAATTGCGTTCCAAACGAAAACAAAGCCTATTTCTTTTTTTATAAATCTATATGTCCCCAACAAAAACACAATCGATGCGACCCATACCCAATACCACTTACGCACTCCCATATGTAAATAAAACAAAGGTAGCTCATACTGTAAATGTAGGTATGAATCTGCTGTTTTACCTCTCGTACCAATTACAATAAAATGATGAGTATAAAAATCCGGATACCAGTACCAGTTGGTGTAATACCAAGGCAACACAACACAAAAAAACGAAAAAACGCCGCCGAGAAGCCACACTATGCTTTTTCTCAGGTGTAATATATGCTGCCAGTTTGTCAAAGCTATAAGGGGCAACGCAGAAACTCCAACTAATGTTTTAGTTAGTATCAAGGCTCCAAATAATATTCCAACAACCGGAAACCATTTGACATTTTCTCTGCTTTTTAACGCAGTGTATATCGTGCAGATATAAAAAAATACAAAAAGACTATCCAGATTACCCGAACGCACACGAATCACATACCATACACTTGTCATCAGCACTATTGCAGCAATCCATCCTACTACCTTCCTGCCGGATAACAAGATGCCCGTCTTATGCATCAACAACGTCGTCAATATACCAGCTATCACCGACGGCAATCTTGTTGCCAATTCAGATACACCAAATAATGTGTATGAAAGAGCTATTAACCACATTCCCATAGGTGGATGATCTGCAAACGGCTTACCATTCCAATTCATACGCAACCAATCGCCACTTTTGATCATCTCCTTTGCTATCGCCCCATACCATGCCTCGTCCCAGCTGCCAAGTGTGCTATAATCAACGTGATATCCAAATAAAAAAAACGATAAGCCTCCGAGAAGATATATCGGAGCATTGTTGAAGATATGAGTAATAAACTTCATGGAAGACTGCAAATCGCTATCTTTCTTATCATAGCTGTACTCTTTTGCTATTTTAGGCTAAAACCACTTTTTTTGCAATCAGTTGGTTATACATACGACCAGGGAAGAGATTTTTTAAAAGCTGCAGAAATAGTACTGTATAAAAATCCTACATTTATAGGCCCTACTACTGGCATAGGTGGCATTTTCCACGGAGCATGGTGGTACTACATTTTGTCATTTGCATTTCTTGTGTTTCAGGGCCTGCCGATAGGATTTTATTTTTTTATTGTAGGCATTCAAACTTGTTCGGGAGTTTTATTCGGCTACGTTCTCCTCAGAAGATTTGGCTTCTTGACATCCGCTCTTCTTTTGACTATCATTGCAACTTCTGGACATTTCATCTTCACATCTATATTTATTGGCAACAATGTACTGGCGGTACCTTCGGTGATGTTGATGGCAGTGGCGACCGTGCTTTTTATCGAACGTACTTATTTTCTTAGACTCAAAGCAATTAAGCTCAGAATTCCTACTATTTTTCTCGCTGGGCTGGGACTTGGATTTATCGCAGAATTTGAATTTGCGTTTGGCCTGATGGTTATACCTGCCTATATGTTGAGTATGGGTCTTTTGTACTTTTTCCGCTTTATGAAAGGAAAAAAAACTCTACGAACATACATCACTTCAAAACCGGTGTTTTTTTCAGCACTCTTTTTCTTTATAGGACTTGCGATCCCGTTTATCCCACGCATACTGTTTGAACTCAAAAACGGATTTCCTCAAACATCTGTTTTATGGAATTTTATAGTTCACCCCGCATACCACACCCCAAAACCATTTCTAGATATTTATCATGACCGCGTGAGGCTCTTTCAGGGATATTACGCCAGCTTGTATATGTCAGATCTCGTTTATTATCTACTCACAGCAATTCTTTCTACGTTCATTCTTATTCGAGGGACTAAAAAGGATTTACGTCTACCATCTTCGTACTACTTTCTGTGCATGTTGATCGTTTTGCTCTTTTTGTTTTCTCTTTCATACAAAGATACTTTTTGGGGTTACTATTATGACGGCATACAAGTACTCATGGTTTTTACATGTGGATACATCCTTTCCGGATATACATCCAATCAATTTATTCTTGATCGCACAAAAGCAGCCGTCTTGGCAGTATTGCTATTACTTTCTATTTATCATCTGTATACTGACGCCTTCAGCAAATATGTGTATGACGGTATAAAAGTACAACGCGACATAGTTGATTATATTCAAGCAAAAGAAAAATCCGCATCAGAGTACTGTGTTCAGATTTATACACCGCCTGTTATCCCATATACATACCAGTATCTCTTTCTGTACAATCAGCACGCAAATGGATTGCCTCAACCAAAGGATAACTGGATAAAAAAACAGTGTTGGTTTATCCTCGAGCACGACGACAACAATGAGCGAAAAGATAAATGGATCGCCGATCATATCCCTGAAAAAGCAAAACAACTCTCGAAAAAACAGATCAAAGATGTCTCCATTGAGTTGTGGAAAAAAACACCATGAAATCCCGCCTCGTGACGGTACTTCTCCTAAGCATATTTCTCATCTTTGCATTTTTACGCTTTTATCAAATTGACATGAGACTAGGCTTTGCCTGGGATCAAGAACAATTCTCTACTCAAGTACGGGATATCGTTCGTGACCACAAATTGACACTATTGGGACCTCGTGTGACCGATGAAAACGGTTTTTTCCTCGCACCTTATTTCACCTACCTGCTTGTTCCTTTTTACATGTCAACCAATCTCCATCCACGAGCACTTATACCTTTTTTAATTACCATTAACACGGTTTTTTTCTTTGCTAGTTATTTTGTGATCGCCAAATTATGGAGCTCAAAACATGCGCTTTTCTTTCTTGCATTCTGGGCACTCAATCCTGTACTTATAAAGTTTGACACTATCGCTTGGTGGCCTTTGCTGATACCACTCGGCGTCGTTTGCACATGGTATATAGTTGAACTAAATATAAACAAGCCTACAAGATTTGTATCGCTGGCGTTAGGCGCTCTCATTGGTTTTTTTACCAACATGCACTTCCAGTTTATATTCCTGGGACTCTTTGTGACAACTACACTCATATTTTTTTATCAAAAAAAATTGTTGTTTTTAAGTGGTATGTTATGCAATATCTTTATCGGTTTCATGTCCATGTTTTTACCATTACTGCTTTTTGACCTCAGGCATGACTTTCTCAATTTTCATCTGTTTCTTAATTTCTTCACACATCAAACATCTTCATTGCCATCAGATATTCAGTGGCCGGTCGTTCTGTCAAACACGCTTGCCCCAATCACTAGTATGAAGGGGTATGTATCTGGCACAGCATGTTTAGCTTTCACTGTTTTTTCAGCCTCTTATCTTTCAGGCCAAAGAATGGAAAAAAAATCATGGAATATAGGAGTCATAGTACTTCTCATAGGCACAGTTATCCTTTTTAGCGTATACAAACGTCGACCATCTGAATACTACTTTTTATACCTGTATCCATTCATATTGATCACTCTCATCGATACGGCGCTAAGAACAAAACATACTATATTGCTTTTTATTTTTATTTTGCTCATGCCAATCACCCAACTGAAAGAAATAGCAGAAGTTCTTCGTGAAGATGACGGTGGCCTGTATTACCGAGATCAGGCTATAAGAAAAATGTTGCCATATAGCGAAAAAAAGCCGTATGCTATCTCACTGGACATGCCAGCTGGCACGGCAAATGGATATAGATATCTTATCGAACACTACGGAATGCATATGGAAAATACTGACCCGAAAGCTGCCTTGATACAAATCCGTATTCCGGCAAAAAAAGGCGATATCACTATAAAACAGTTAGGTATTGCTATACCAAGCGAATTGATGAAAGACTAACGAAATATCAGATTTTGGATCAAGTTCGGATTTGATTCAATCTTTTGCTCTTCGTCTGAAAGCTGATACTTTTCTATCCAGTATGTTTTACTTATTTGAGATTTTTTAACAAGTTTTTTATCGATTTTGACATCGTATTTTTTCCATCCTCGATTATTCGTGTATTTGTGATCGCCCGGATCATCTATGAGAAGATATGTCGTAGATTTTTTGGCAAAAGGGTACGCTTTTTTTTCTTCGTTTATTCTGCCAACATAATTCATCGCATAGCGTGTGGAGTATCCATATTGATCATTGGTGTAAATATAGTAACCAAATTCGTGTGGAGCATCTGCATAGACCCCTTCTGCGACCATCTGATAAAAACGCCAACTGGACGGATCGACAGGTATTGATGACATCCGGAGCATAGGGGCGATCCTTTCATTCATTTGAACAAATAGAAAAAGTGCCAAAAAAGTGAATTTTAATCTGAGGGGCAATGCGTCAAGAGATAGAGCAAGAATATATGCAAATAATCCAACAAACGGCCATACATAATACCCCCATATCACTCCCTTGTATGGCAAAGTAATAATCCAAAACCCTATGAAAATATACATGAACAAATAATAAAGTTGTTTCAACGCATTATCTTTTCTTTGTAAATACCCATACCCTATCATTAGCCAGGCGCCAACAACTGCATACACATCGTACCCTACCAGTTGCGCCAAAGCTCCATACATCATATTTTTTACAAAACGCTCATACAACACATCTGTAAAAGGCACGGTGTTTGGAAGTGCATTCTCACCACCTCCCAGGTAAGATATCACTGCGCGCATCTGCAAAAAATCATGCCGAAGATCAAATAGTATAAAAGTAGACAAAGGAATAATCAAAAACCCAATTGCCAATAAGTCTTTATATGTCTTCCTCTTCAAAATGACGTAAAGAAGAAGTGGAGCTATAAGAACAAACATCGGTACAGCAAACGCCATCTGAAACTGTATCATCAGGCCAAGCACAAACATCAGAATAGCCAATCGCGCAAATCCACCCTTGCGAAGATAATCGAAAGTAAACAACAAAAATAGCGGAGCCAGCATGACCGCACCGAAAGGATTGAACATCGCATGCACTGTGTTTGCAGTAGAAAAAGCATATATCGCCGCAGCAAGAAGAGCTGTAGCGCCTCCGGCAAGTGTTTTTACACTATAAAACAAGATGCAAACTGAAACGACAAACAATATTACCCACCACCATCCAACCACTACTGGATTTCCTCCACCGATCGCATAAGCAGGTACATTCAGATAGAGCCATAGAGGACCGTGAAAAACGCCTGGAATTCCACCCGATCGTGGCCCAAGCAATGTGATATGCCTGCCGTAATATATATCTTCAAATAATAGAAAGTCACGGGCAATGTCAGTATTAAAATTGATTGTGCCATGGAGTACATGCCAGGAAGCAGTTAAAATCGCCAAAAGTAATAAAACAATCAAAGCATATCTCATTTTCTTATTATACATTCGGCTTTATATTCCTTCCAAAATATGATTTATGAGATAATGATGCTTAATGAATACGGTAACCTGTGTTATCCATACACGCAATGAAGAAAAAAAAATCATAGATTGTATACACTCTGCCCGACTACTCACTGAGGATATCCTCGTGGTAGATATGGAAAGTACAGATGATACGCTACTACTTGTAAAACAATCTCGAGTTGCCATCAAATCGTTCCCCTTTTCTTACTATGTTGAGCCTGCACGCGCGTTTGGAATCAAAAATGCAAAAAGGGATTGGGTTTTTATTCTTGATGCTGATGAACGCATATCGCCTGAACTTGCCAATGAGATCAAGCATGTATTAAAAAACGCCAATGATGAGTATGGTTCATATGAAATTTCACGTAAAAATATTTTTGGCAAAAAATGGCTTACTCATGGAGGATGGTGGCCAGATTATCAGACTAGACTTATTCGAAAATCTGCTTTTAAGCAATGGCCTTCCCGTATCCATTCAGCACCAGAAATTGAACTAAAAAAAGGCAAGTTGCAGCATTCTATTCTTCATTATTTTCATGGCGACATAAATGGAATGGTTGAAAAAACAAGTGTGTATGAACAAATTGAAGCAGAGCTCCTTTTTAACGCAGGAAGAAAGGTAAATACGCTTATTTTTTTTCGCAAATATTTAGGAGAACTGTACCGTAGACTTATCAAATATCGAGGCTTTTTGGACGGAACAGAAGGTATAATAGAGAGCATTTATCAGGCATACTCAAAAACGATCACCTATATCTACCTGTATGAAAAACAAAAAGGCGGCACTCTTTGATCCATATCTGGATACATTAGGCGGCGGAGAAAGACATGTACTTTCTATTATGCAGGTACTAGCCTATTCTGGATACGATATTGACATCTTCTGGGATAAAAATCTAGACAAAGAAATCAAAACCCGGCTCAATATTCATTTTCCGTCTCCTCCTCAATTCATCTCTGGCTGGTCCCAACTCAGCTTTTGGGAACGCAATGAAGTTCTCAGTCAATATGACATCCTACTCACGGTGACTGATGGGAGCTATTTTTATTCTTCGGCAAAAAAAACATTTATTTTCTGTATGGTGCCACTTCGTAAGTTGTATCACATGCATACCCTAAATCGACTAAAAACATTGCGAAGCAGTTTCATCTCGAACTCGCTTTTTACGCGTAGCTGCCTGGCAGAATGGGGAGTTTCTTCCTCAGTGTTATATCCATTTGTACCTGATGATTTTTTTAATTTGAACGGAAAAAAAGAACAGGTGATATTGAATGTAGGTCGTTTTTTCAAACACCTCCACAGTAAACGTCAAGACCATGTCATTGAGTGGTTTATACATTTCAAAGACAATTTTTCTTCCTTCAGAAACCTCAAACTCGTATTGTGCGGAGGAGCAAATGAACATGATATGTCCTATGTCGAGGAATTAAAAAAAATGATTCAAGGACGAACAGATATCGAAATAAAAGTAAACTTGTCTTATCAAGAACTATTGTATGAGTACGATCGAGCTAAGATTCTTTGGCATTTTACTGGCATGGATGTAGATGAAAAAAAACACCCTGAAAAAACAGAACATCTTGGTATCACCCCTCTTGAAGCGATGGCTGCTCAGTGTGTCCCGATAGCATATGCAGCAGGTGGGCCAATCGAAACAATTCGTGATGGTGAAAACGGTTTTTTATTCAAAGATCAGGAAGAACTTTTTAAAAAAACTACTTCAATTCTCACTGACGATACAAAGATTGATATCATAAAGAAGCAAAGCCGTATATCGGCTGAAAAATTATTTTCTTATAAAACATTTCAACATGAGGTAGAAAGCCTGATGTTAAAAGACTGATCTTAAATCATAGGCCTACTTACCTCAGCTTTATACATCGGTCGCAACACTATTGAAAATATCAGTCGATAAACGGCATTAAGACAACCATTACTCATTCAGCCATTGATCATGAATGAAAATTGAGTGAGTCTACCGGCACAAAAAGACCAAGAAATAATTTTGATAGGATTTGTAATTTTATAACTTGATGAATCAATATGTCTTCTCTTTCTATTGTTATACCGACTTACAAAAAGACCGGAATGCTCCTTCGCAACCTTGAAAAAAATCTCACCTATTTTGAAAATAATGAGGTAATAATAATCAATGACGATCCGTCTTCCTCTCTCACGACTCAACTCAAAAAATTCCCCCAAATCAAACTTAAAGAACTGCCTGTAAATAGGGGATTTGCTGGAGCTATACATGCGGGGATTATGGCGGCAACTGGAAAATATGTCATGCTGCTCAATTCAGACGTTATACTGCATGATACATCTTATAAAAAAGCTGTCAAACGCCTACAACAACACTCTGATATCTTTGCAATTGCTTTTGCACAAAAAGAGAGCAATGGTGTTATCGGTGGCAAAAACAGATTGTTTTGGAAAAATGGATTTATCCTGCATGATCGAGCGACTGATATATCTGAAGGACAAAACGGGTGGGCAGAAGGCGGAGCCTGTCTCTTTGAAAAACAAAAATATGTATCGCTCGGTGGTTTTAGACATATTTATAGTCCGTTTTATTGGGAAGATATTGATCTTTCGTATCGAGCACAAAAAGCAGGATATGCAATTTGGTTTGACCCGGAAATACAGGTCGATCATCAACATGAGTCTACAATTGGGTCACTTTTCCAAAAAAAATATATACAGGAGGTTGCGTATCGTAATCAAATATTATGTGTATGGCTCAATATTCGAGATGCTTCGCTACTATTGCAACATGTTATTTATCTAGCGCGGATGATAGCTCGGTCGATAATAGGTGATCGAATTTTTTTTATAGCTTTCCTTAAGGCTGTTATGCGAATCTTAACTATTCACGAAACCAGAGGAGAATTACAAAACGTTCATTCAGACTATGCAATTCTTGAAAAAAAATAATATTGTGCTTATCTTGGGTATTGCCGTTTTGATAGCGATATCTTTACACGCATATCGACTTGATTTGCCCTGTTTTAACTCTGATGAAGCTTCGTTTGCATACAATGCCTATTCAATACTAAAAACTGGTGCTGATGAATATGGCAAAACCATGCCAACACGCTTTCTTGCCTTTGGTGAAAATAAACTCCCTGTAATTATCTACGCAATAGTGCCATTTCTAGCATTATTTGATGTATCCGAATTTACCTCTCGACTTCCTTTTATTATGCTGGGTATTGGTGCCCCCATTCTCTTTTATTTTCTTGGCTGCACACTTTTTGAACGAAAACGCTTTGGTCTGATAGCTGCTTTTATAGCAGCATTTTCACCCTGGATTCAAACCATCACACGCCACATCCACGAAGCGCCTGTCGTAATGTATTTCGAAGCATTCATTCTTATCTTATTTGCTCAAGCCACGAAACAACTTACTTTAAAAAAAATTATATATATTTCCATACTGAATGGACTGGCCCTTTTTACCTATCACAGCGCAAAAGTTCTTTTTATTTTTAATGCATTGCTCATGGCAACTCTTATTGCAAAACAAAAAGCCGGTGTATTTAGTAAACAACATTTGCAATATGTTTTGATCTTTCTCATTCCAGTCGTCATCTTTGTTGCAACCGAAATACAAACACCCAACAATCGAGTCTCTTCTCTTGCTTTTTTTCAAAATAAGGGATTTGTTCTGCGTATCGAACAATTGCGTAAAGAGCATCCCAATAGACTTATTCATAATAAAGCGACTGAGTCTTTTCAACGTCTTTCAAAGCAATATGCGAGTTATTTTTCGCCAGAATTTCTTGTATTTCAAGGAGATTCAAACGAACGATTTGGTTTTCCTGGAGTTCAGCCGATCAACCTGCTGGAATACGTGATGGCTCTTATCGGACTTATAGGATTGTTTGTACATCACCAAAAACACCGATGGCCTATCCTGGCAATCCTTCTAATCGCACCAATCAGCGCTGCCCTTACCTGGCAAGAGCACTCTCTTACACGTTCTTTCGTGATGATTGTACCACTCATTCTACTGACTGCATATGGCATCATGACTACAATAGAATCTGTCTCAAATAGATATATGAGAAAAGTTATCTCCCTTGCCATTGGCATAATCTATCTATTTATGGTTGGTATGAGCTGGGACAGCTACTTTTTTCACTATCTGGAAAAGCCAGAAACTGCCTCTGCATGGCAATGTGGATACAAAGAAGCAGTGAAAGAAATTGAATCAGATATCAAAAGCGGGAAAACAATATATTTCACGCGTAAGCTGGGACAACCCTATATTTTTACTCTTTTTTATCAACAATATCCTCCGGATCAATACCAAAGACAGGCAAACCTATCAGAACTTGATGAATATGGCTTTGGGCAGGTAGAAAAATATGATAACTTTCGATTCACTTTTCAAAAACCTGTGGAACAAAAAGAAACCGTCTATGTCGGCTATCCCGAAGAATTTGAAGGAGTAAATCTGGATCAACAGCGCGTCACTAAAATATCAACAAACGGCAAAGAAATTTTCTGGATCTATCGATGAAGTCGGAATGTCTGCTCTGTTATATCCTTTTGACCAATCAATCCGCGCAGCCTCCTCAGGAGAAAGTTTGCTTGTACTATTAATGAAATCTTCACCAGAACGTCTTACAGTAGAACCATCTTTTGCATGGCTATACTC
>CAZNUT010000034.1:10231-15639 GCA_964576365.1 uncultured Gammaproteobacteria bacterium | reverse complement strand
CCCCATCCCTTGCGCTTCGCTCCAGTGATGGGGAACTCTGCTAGCGCATTAGAGCTTTTGCAATCTTATACAGCGTCCTTATTGTAGGATTTCGCTCTCCTCTCTCAACCATGCCAATGTATGTTCTGTGCATTGAAAGCTTTGCAGCTAGCTCTTCTTGACTAATGTTCTGAGCCTTTCTTACTTTCTGCATTTTGATACTAAACCTTTTCCCTCAGATCCTTATAAAGAAGTGTTCTACGCCTCAGAGAAGGAGTAAAAATTATTTAGCAAAATCGAATACCGCGTCTTAACTCCTACGAAAAGTATCGTAAGAAAGTGCGTGAGAATTAACAACATTTGTATAGCCTTGATTGCGAAGTTGTCTCGCTCTTTCATGTGTACATTGAAGCCACTCAGCCCCACCTATAATGATAGGTGTATCTTTAGAAATTATTACTAAGGGGGGATCATCAAAATTTCCACCAGTATTGAAGTAAATTACATCTCCTTGCTGTATTCGTAATTCTATTGCAGCTGCTAGTCGTGCACCCTCTGGCCCGCTATTCCTACCACCTTCGAGGGCATATTCCGATTCATGAAAAAGTTCAATGTAAGGCCTAGATCCTGTTTCACTCATGGCGTGAATTATACCAATAAAACCAAAATATATCAATACTACAGGCCTATAAGCTCCCCCGCGTGGACTCGAACCACGAACCTTGAAGTTAACAGCTTCCTGCTCTACCATTGAGCTACAGGGGAAATGATTTGAGAAACTCTTTGCCAACACCGCTTTTCAGATATCTCTCTCGCTTGCGAGCATCTGCTCTAGATACGACCTTCTCTTCGTATATCAGACGCCACGGAATATAACCCTTTGTCGAAAATACATACCCCTTATTATGCTCATTGAGCCTCTGGTACAAATCACACGTAAAACCCACATATATCCTTCCATTATGTTCACTTTTTATAGCATCAATCGTATACATTTTGCTCCATAATGATATAACTTTCCTGCTCCCTGCCTGCCGGCAGGCAGGTATCATTGAGCTACAGGGGAAATTAATCGACATGTAAAAGTGCACCCTTATTATACATTCAGTATCGGCTTTTTTGTATTGTTTTTATATTCAAATCAAAACACCCCGCCATAGGCGGGGCATCTGGAGGTCAGATTTACTTTCCCGTAGAACATACCTTACAATCGTTTTTATGGGTCACCAGTTGATATATTGCAGACAAACCAACCACTATATACACGATATTCTCAATAGCAGGCATACCCCCAAGCAATGAATAAACCAGATTAAAATCAAATAGACCTATAAGACCCCAGTTCACTCCACCGACCACTAACAACAAAAACGTAATCATGTGTAGTATTTTCATATATTTTCACCCCCTTTAAATAGCAAGACAATTAGCCATAATTTCATCATATGCTAAATGAGGATCGATGTAAAGCGACGAAGATAAATCGAATTCAAAATGGAAGCGTCAAAGGCATATCACTTTTACCACCATCCTCCATATATTTCTTCCACTGAACACGGATTGGGACTTTGCCATGCTCATTTGTGTAATAAATTTCTCCTTTTGTGAGGCCATGATCGAAGACTTTTTTGGTCACCATCACATCATCCAGGCAGTACTTTTCTAACTCATCCCACTTCCCTTCTTTGAAATAATCAATAGCCATCAAGCCATGACCGCTTTTTTTCTCCCCAAGAGTTGCAGATGCGACGTCATTGAGTCCGATACGTCTGCCGATTCGTTCACGAATATCTTCAAGAATATCAAATAGCAAAAAAACATCGATCTTCCCTGGATAGTATGCCTGAAGCACTGGCAGATCAAACGAACGAATATTGTACCCCACGATATAAGAAGCCTTTTCCATCAATGCGAACAATTTATGCAGATCTTTTTCTCGAAACACCATGCCTGTTTGAGTGGCATAGTCATAAGCAGCAGCTACACTCACCCCCAGTTTTTGAGGCTCAGAAAATTCACGAAATGTATGTTTGGTCTCTAAATCAAGAACAAGAGGAAATTTTTGCATAGCTACTTCAGTTTACCTTTGAAGGAGTATCTTTATAAATCTCTGCTTCAAATACAGGCGCCTCGGAGCCGGAAGCATCACCTGCCAGTTGTATCTTACTTAATTCCTGCTGATACGTACCTTTCAGTTCATTTACCAGATGCAAAAAAATATCCTGCTCTGATTGAGGAATTTTTTTCACTGCATCTTTTGCAAACTGATCAAGCTTGCCCAGTGTCCACAAAGTATCAATAAGTTTTTCATTTTTGAAATCGATTGCGGTGATATTGCCAGTGACTGGCCGAACTTTAAATTGCATCAGATAAATCTCTGATATCATCTGCGGCAGAGTCGGCTTGCTGCTGAGAATTGAATTCTGAAACACCATGATTGTCTCGTATGCATCGGTAAAATGTGAGGTTGACATACTGTATACTTGAGAAATGATAAAACAACAAATTCTATCTGACCAAATTGCGGCAATGAAGTCAAAAGATTCCAAAACTCTCGAGATACTTCGATATATTTTATCACAAATTAAAAACGCAGAGGTCGATACAAAAACCGAATTAATTGATGCAGATGTCCAAAACATCATCCGCAAAGAAATAAAAAAACTGCAGGATGCTATTTTGTCTTTTCAGAAAGCCAGTCGTAACGACCTTATCTCTGAATATCAAGGGCAGATCGACATATTGAACAAATATCTTCCTGCTGAAATAAGCGACGAAGAACTGATGAAAGAAATCACCCTAGTGATGGAAAAAAATGCTGCAATTGCAGCCTCAAATCCTAACGCGCTTATAGGTATATGTGTACGCGAGCTAAAATCAAAAGCAGACTCTTCACGAGTAGCATCGCTGGTCCGTCAGATGAGGGTATAATGAAGAGTATGAAATGGATTAAAAACGGTGTATTTGTATTTCTCTTGATATTTTTCGGCACGTCGTTGATACGTATGGCGCTTGATTATCGCACCAACAAACACTTCTTTAACCGTACTCAAAACGCATTTATACAAGCTGAAGAAAAACATAAAAAACTCCAATCTTCCTACGCGATGACTAGCGATATGTATGAATTTGAAAAAAATATACGAAATAAGTTAAACTTCCATAAACCCGACGAGATTATCGTCATGATTCCCGATCCGTCGCCCACTCCCACCAAAGCCCCAGAAAAAAATTACCAACCATATCGTCAATGGGTTGATCTATTCTTCTCGAATTGACTTCTTCTGCCGTATTGCATATAATTGAGCTGCATATCCGGGGTAGTGTACGGCTGCACAGGAGGCTCATAATCTCCTAGGCTAGGTTCGACTCCTAGCTCCGGAACAAAATTGTTGTATTTAGCAACTTGAGCAGAAGTGTTCAAAAAATTATAAGAGCATGACTGATTTTCTCCTTTCGATCATTGTTCCCGTTTACAACGAAGAACATAATATCTCCCCTCTTCTTAAAAGGCTTGTTCCAACAATCTCTTCTTATCATTATGAAGTCATTTTTGTAAATGACGGAAGTAAAGATAACACTGCTGAAGTGATAAAGCAGGAGGGAGTTATAAATAAACACATCAAGCTTATCACCTTCAATCGCAACTTTGGTCATCAAATGGCTTTAAGCGCGGGTTATAAAAATGCAAAAGGTGACTGTGTCATCAGTATGGATGCAGATTTACAAGATCCGCCAGAAATTATCCCCCAGATGGTAGAAGCATGGCAAAAAGGTGCAAAAGTAGTCTATGCAAAAAGAAAAAAACGTGATGTTGATGATGTATTTAAAAGACACACTGCCTTGCTTTTTTATCGATTTATGAACTTTCTTTCAGAAAGCTCAATACCCGACAATGTCGGTGATTATCGTCTCCTTGATCGCAATGTTGTAGACTATCTCAATGGGCTGTCCGAACACTCTCCATTTTTGAGAGGCCTTGTCGCATGGAGTGGTTATCCTGCGAGTTATGTTTACTTCGATCGAGAAAAAAGACATACTGGCAAAACTCATTACTCACTTGCCAAAATGATTAATTTTGCGCTTGATGGTATCACTTCTTTTTCGGCAAGACCGTTGAGAATGGCTAGCTATCTCGGATTTCTTGCTGCTACTTTTGGATTTCTAGGGATCATATATGCGATTATAGGAAAATTTCTCCTTCCTATACCTTGGGTCACTGGATGGACAGGGCTTTTTGTAGGCATCATGTTTTTGGGCGGCGTTCAGCTTATCACCATAGGTATCATAGGAGAATACATCAGCAAAATATATGTTGAAATTCTGAATCGTCCCCACTTCATCATCAAAGAGAAATATAATATGCAATGAAGGTGCTTAAAATTGTTATCGCGGGAATTGTAATCGGGCTTCTTTTATATGGAGCATATCGTCTCTTGAGAACCGATGATGATATCGCCTCTCCCGTGCCGGACGACATGTTGCGGATCATCAAACTCACTCCAGGTAGAAAATGATGCATGACGAATGACTAATGAAGCAACTCAGTCGCTCAGCTACTCAGACCTTCCTCGGCAGGCAGACTATTCACTTTTACCTACTAATTAACACCTATCCGATGGAGAATGTGAAGATCGTCCCTTGACCACCGAGGAACAGGATGTCAATGATACGCAGGATGAGGTATGCGCTCACATATACGATGAGGCCTATGATCGCCCACTTAAATGTGCCACGCGCAGACTCTATCTTATCAGGATTGCCTAAAGAGGTAAGCCATTTAAAACTACCCACGGTAAACATGACGAATAATGCAAGAAGAATAAGAGCGTTTGAAATCATCAGTAGATTTGCGATGACGACCTCAAGACATTTAAGAGTCGGAACGCCATTGACCAAACATGAATCGGTCTTCACTCCGTCACCGTTTGGATCATCCCAACTTCTGATTTGCGCAAACGTTTTTTGTGCAATCAATAAGTAAAAAAAGATTGGGGAATAATAGCTGATTTTGTGAATATATGTTTTTAACGTTTGCATAATTTCGATGATAATTTATCACTTCTTTTTATTCCCTTTCTGCACCTGGAAGGAGAGTTGGGTGGGTGTGGTTATATTTAAAACTTTTTAGATAGGGATGCTGAATCAGGTTTAGCATGACGCGTATCGATACAAGGTTAAATATTCTAAAAGCTAAAACCTATAACCTAACACCCTCATCAGCTATTATATCGGCACTCCTACACCCTGATCGTCACATCTTGCTTTGTAACCATTGATGACTTCGTTTAATTCTTGAGTTTCTTTGTTGATACAAACGCAACAATAAGCTCCTTCTTGCACTTCAATAAGCCCCGGCAATGTCACTGGACAGGAAAGACCAAGACAGATTCTTCTTTTGAAGATGACTTGTTCAAGAGTCCAGATAA
>CAZNUT010000034.1:0-10131 GCA_964576365.1 uncultured Gammaproteobacteria bacterium | reverse complement strand
AGGCACGAATAGCAAAGGTGAGAATATCACCAAGTGATGGGATACGAAAGCCGAGTTCGCCGGTGTTCACCGTCGCGCACGCGGGAACCATTGAAACATCGGTTGGACAAGCTGCTGCAACACCATGAGCGAGCATGAATAGTCCTCCGAGAAGAAATAAAGGTAAATAAAATGCAATTTTTCGCATACTGTTTGAAATATATAATCTTTTGCTATTGTACGCAGCTTTTTTGCTCAATGTCAAGCATCATATAGATCAAGTAGTACTTCTATATTGAAGAGCTTCGGCAATCTGAGGAGAATCGATATATTCAAGCGACGAAAGATCTGCGATAGTCTGCGCAACTTTGATGATTTTGAAATAAGATCGTGCTGAAAGAGAAAGCCTGTCGACCGCTTGTTTGAGCAATATTTTTGCTTCATCTGTCAATATACAAAATGTGCGCACATCTGCAGATGACATCTCACTGTTAAAGTGAATGCGTGTATTTCGAAAGCGTGATTGCTGTCTTTCACGAGCAGCGATCACCCGTGCGCGTACTGTCTCGCTTGTTTCATTTTTTTCAGCCTGTGTTAATTTTTCTACTTCAACTGGCGGCACTGTAATGTGTAAATCAATACGATCAAGCAATGGTCCTGAAAGACGTTTTTGGTATTTTAAAATCATTCCGGGAGGACACACACACTGTTTCTTTGGATGACCTGCGAAACCACATGGACAGGGATTTGAAGCAGCAAGCAGTAGAAATCGTGCAGGATAGGTGAGACTTCCGGCAGCGCGGGAAATCGTAACCAAACCGTCTTCTATAGGTTGTCGCAGAGCTTCTAGAGTGTTTCGTGGAAACTCAGGAAATTCATCGAGAAATAGCACTCCTCTATGCGCGAGCGATATTTCTCCAGGCATTGGCACGCTCCCTCCCCCGATCAATCCATTACGGGATGTGGTGTGATGTGGTGCACGAAAGGGACGACGGCCATGAAAAATATCTACTTTTAATTCACCTACTACTGAATAAATTTTGGCAACTTCTAGAATTTCTTCGGGTGTGAGTGCGGGCAGAATAGATGAAAAAGTCCTAGAGAGCATCGTCTTGCCAGCCCCGGGAGTCCCCATAAGGTGTACATTGTGAAATCCTGCTGCAGCTATTTCCAGTACTCGCTTTGCCTGCTCTTGCCCATGTACACGGGAAAAATCAGAACCATATTCATCTGCATTTAATGAAATGGATTGTACTGATACAGAGGCTGGTTTTAACTGAGTTCCATTCATTAAATGTTCAGCCACCTGACGCAAATTCGATATAGTATATATATATAAATCAGGAATGAGTGTCGCCTCTTCTGCATTTCCTTCGGGTATAAAAACCTCTTTGATCCCTTGCTCTTTTGCCAAAATGAGAAGTGGAATAATGCCATTAATTTTCCTCACTTCACCGTGCAAAGATAATTCACCAATAATCATTTTATTTGCAAATACAGATGGCTGCATGAGTCCCTGAGCACACAAAATACCAAGTGCCATCGCCAAATCAAAAGCCGAGCCGGATTTGGGTACATCGGCAGGGGCAAGATTCACGGTGATACGAGAGTCCGGCATCTCAAATCCACTATTTGAGATCGCTGTGCGGACTCGCTCTTTTGCCTCATCTACAGCTTTATTTGGCAATCCGACAATTGTAAACGTGGGAAATCCTCGGCCCGCAACATCCGTCTCTACCTCTACCAATATTCCCTTTAGTCCCAAAGTAGTACCTGAGTAAACAGTAGCCAACATATATAAAGATATAAATAGTGGATTTATTTTATTACAACAAGCTGAAAGAAAATAAGATGCGTACGCATTGGGTAAGTACGTGCGTAAATGAATTACAATTTCCAATATCAAATCACCAATTTCCAAATAGTAATGACTACTTGCTAATTTCTAATAACTAACGAATTATTTAGCAACTCATCCACTCAGCATCTCAGCGTCAATATACCTATTACCTATTCACTTTTACTTTTTACTAACAGCTAACACCTAAAACCTAACAGCTAACAGCTATCAGCTCTCGTTATAAACTTGATGAACTAACAAGAATGTATTACTATCATTTCTAGGGTATGAAAAAACTTCTGATTCTCCTATTTCTTGTTATGTCTGTCGCCCTCCCTCCCTTGGTCCAAGCCCAACCAGTCAATTATCAAGTCACAGACAATCCTCGCTACAATCTTCCAATCCATCCCCTGCCTTGCAACAAATTCGACCCTACTCTGAGCTGTCCTGTAGAGATGGCGCCTATTTATCAAAGACTCAATGAACCATGTGCAAGATCATATGAGGAATTTTTGACCAATCCTATTCAGATGCATTATTGGGTAGAGGATCCTGAAATCACTGCACAAGGCAAGGCAGATGAACGTGCTCGTCAATTTCTGTACTGGGTCATCAGCACAAGTGCGGTGGACGAGGCACCTGTATTGAGAAGTGTATGGAGTATTTCGAGCACGATCGCCCTTTTTGGAGTTGTTCTTATCGCGGTAATTTTTGGAATAGGTTATATTATCAGTCAAAAAACAAACTACAACTTCAACATCCGCATCTGGCCGACGCTGATAAAACTAGGCTTCATGTTACTTTATATCGCATTTTCGGCAGCCATTGTCTTCTTTCTGATCCAGATATCAGAAGTTCTCATGAAATTCTTTTATGAAAATCTTGGAGGAAGCGATCTGTTTAATATTTATTTTGCGCCTGGACCAAATACTATACTCGGAAGAACAGAAGAAAGCTATAAAATTTTCTATGGGTGTCGTGATCTGAATATTCGAGTAAACGAAGGCATACATGCGGAGATGTTCATGCTTAAAATGACGAATGTCACGTATTATGTCATGGGTACAATGATTTTATTGAGAAAAATTCTTCTGTGGTTTCTCTTATTTGTATCGCCATTCCTGGCGCTTTTGATGCCTTTTGTTTTTGTCAGAAATACAGGCTGGATCTGGATTGGAGTCTTTTTCCAATGGTTATTTTATGGCCCACTTCTCACTCTTTTTTTGGGCGGAATGGCACGCATTTGGAAAGATGGCATTCCTTTTAACTTTGATTTTTCACGTGTCAGCAGACCTGAGGGATATGTGTATCCCACAGGTATCAATATCGTATACGGCGGACCAGCTCAACGTATAGAAGGTGCTTTTAATAGACCAATAGGCGCAGATAATAACGGCAATTATGTTGATACATTTTCAGAATATGTCATAACTCTGATCATGTTGTGGGCAGTCACATTTTTTCCTTGGTGGCTACTTCGTATTTTCCGTGATTATTGTTGCGAAGGTATTTTGGCAATGAAAAATATACTACTTGCTATGTACGACCAAATGCGTGGTACTCCACCCGCTATACCACCTGGACGTCCAACCAGCACGCAACCTTCGTTTAAAGTTGATCTAAAAAATCCGCTTAAAACTGAAATCAATATTCCGTCTGCGGTGAGACTGGGAAATCTGGGCGTAATCAAAACTTCAGCAAGTGTCGACATCGCCAAGTCCCTCAATCTCCATCTGCCGAAACTTGCAGATATCGCACGCATGGAAACCAATACTCAATCACGCACACAGGTAAATCAAAACATCTCATACCTCTCAAACCCAACCAAAGCTCAAACGCCAGTGGAAAGACAGCAATTTATGAATGTTCGTACCGAATTGTTTAATAGAGCTATCAAAAGTGATACTGTAGCGCATACTATTCTCGCCTCCACTTCCGCATCAAGAGTAGAAAAAACACAGATGCTGAAGGAGGTACTGAAGACCATTCCACAAACAGTAACCATACAGCAAATCGTAACAAAAACAACGAGCCAACCAATTGAAAGAGTCCAATCAATCACCAATAATTTTGTGAAGTCGATCACAAATAATAATTCGGTAGTTAATAACATCGCAAAAAACACAAATACCTCAAGTGAAGTAGTGAAAAATGTGATGCAGAGCTATGCAAAACACATGGATCAGCCAGTGAGTGAAGTCATTCAGACAATTGCGAGAGAAACAAATACGTCTGAATCAAATGTGCGCAATATCATCAAACAAAATAGCGCTGTCATGCGTCAATCTCAGATTTTCAACAACACTGCCCAAACTCAACAAATCACACAGGAACAAACCACCAGTATTTTGAACGCAATTAAAAACAGCACCTCAGAGTCAACTGTCAGCAATACTGCCGTCACTCAAAATCAGCTTTCCACTTTGGAGCGCATCTTCAATGTGGTGAAAAATAACACAAATCAAACAAACATTAATACCAGTCAGAATGTAACTTCTTCTCAAAGCAATACGCAACAAACTAATATTGAACAAAAAACTATAGAACAACTCACAAAATCGATCTATGAAACTGCTGTTAACAATGCGCCGGTCATGAATCAAGTTTCACAAACCACAAATGTCGACCAAAATACCATAAAAAATATTGTTCAGTCCTTCGAAAACAACCTAAATCAAACCACGTCACAAATGTTGCAGAATATCAGTAATGCCACAAATCTCACATCCAATCAGATACAACATGTCTTGCAAACCATGTCTCAGACGATTAATTCGAACTCAGCCATCACTCAGCAGATTGCCCATACTTCACAGGTGAATGAGCAGACAGTACAGCAAATCTCAGGCAACATTCCGGTCATTTTGCAGGAGCAATCGACAGCTGCGCCAGTCGCACAGGATACCGTTGTGAAAGTTATTTCTTATGCCTCGGGCAGCACGGAAGAAACAGCTCAAAAAGCTGTTCAGGGACTTATGACAGCAGTTCTCGCCGACCCAGTTGTGATGAATAATATTCAAGTACAAACCGGACTTCAACCTCAACAAATACAAAATGTCATTACGACATATACTCAAAATATTAATCAACCACATGAAAATCTTATTCAGACAATTAATCAGACATCAGGTGTTAGCAAAGAAAATGTACAAAAAACACTAACCACCATCACGGATACTGTCTTGACTTCTCAAACCATCGTACATGATGTGGCTCAATCCACCGGATTAAAAGACACGGAAGTTGCAGCAGTGATGCAGAACCAAATGCAGATTGCGGCTGCACCCGAAAAGCACATAGAGCAAGCTATCACCATGCCATCCTCTGTTTCGCTTGAAGATTATGAAGATGTTAAAGAGATGTGGACAAAGCATTACGAAGAAAGTGACGTTCCTGTTTCTGAAAAAATCAAAAATCGTGAAGACTGGCTCGTACAAGATATCGCGTTTATCACCAACACTCTCAACAAACTTCTTTCTCCTGACCCCAAATTGCGCGAACAAGGACTAGAAGACCTTGGATATCTCCTACCCGTAGTGCTCATCAATAGTCTGAAAGGAGAAGAATTGCTCGTTTACCTGAAAGCAAAACTTGAAGCTGCCAAAGCAACTCTCAAAGCCCTTAGAAAAGAAATGCACAAAGAAGTGCCGGAAGAAGAGGAAGAAGAACTATTTGTAGAAAACACGCAGAAAAAAGAAGAGGATAAACATATGGAAGTGGATGATGAGGAGCAACAAGACACTCAACCCCAAAGTATTGAGGACAGAGAAAAAGCTGTACAGGAAAAACTAAAAGCATTTGAAAATAATGAAATAAATACATCTTCAACTGATCCTAAACCTCTTGAAAATCTTGAAGAAAGCCCGGCGCTTGATGGAGTAAAAAAACGCCTTTTGGACGAGGCAGAAAAAGAAATGCCAAACTGATACAATAGGAAAATGGATTTTCTTAACAAGCGGATGGATGTCGCTCTCGTTGATGAGAATGATAACATCATCAGTCGTATCGACCGTTGGGAAGCACATCAAAAAGGTCTTTTGCACCGAGCCTTCACCCTCTCCATTTTTTTTGAAAATAAAATTCTGCTTCAACATCGTAAACACCCTGTCTTTGATTTTACGTATGATACCACCATCTCTTCACATCCATATTATGAAGGTGATACATTAATGCAGATGGAAGATGCTATAGCGCAGACATTACATCGTGAATGGCATATAGATCAACATCAAATCAAAACTCCTCCTCTTTTGCAAGGTAAATTCACTTATCAGGCTAAAGACCCCTGGAGTCAATATATCGAGCATGAAGTCTGTCACGTCTACACCTGTGAAATAAATCAACTCACCCTCCCGGACGCAGAAACCGCATACGGATTTACACTTCTCACAAAAGAGGAAATAAAAAAACGGGAGTCTTTTGCACGCCTGCTTGCCCCTTGGGTAAAAGAAATGATAAAACATGGTTTACTATAAATGTAATGAGCCAAATATCAAAACTCCTTCAAAAATCAGCACGTTTTATACAAAACAATTATCTACTGAGCGGCATAATAATACTTGCGTGGATTCTCACATTATTGCCCTTTGTGTTTGATGGAAGATATATATGTATTGATGAGTTGTGCGGATATAGCATAGGAACAAACTATCGTGATGGCGCATGGTTCCTCGCAGTTTCAAATGCTTCTTTTAAATCCTTCCCTTTTGAGATGCCCAATTATGCTGGGACCTCGCTACAAGGATATCATTATCTTCCTAATTTGTTTGCTTACGGACTTTCACGGGTGGGTATTCCCATAACAACAACCTACTTTCAGATTATTCCCCTTTTGTATATCTCATTGATCACCATCATCATCCTCAAACTGGGAAAAAGTATTGTCAGTCATCCACTTTTTACCATCCTCTTTTCTATTTTATTCTTTTTTGGTATGCATCTTTCGATCTTGACATCGCTTTATCACAAAGGATTTATAGACAATGGTGCCCTCATCAACACCTTTCAAGCAACACGTATACTCGAAAGCCCTCACACCGCACTCGCATTTCTTTTTCTTTTCTCGACCATACTCATATTAAATGCAAAAAATCGATCTGAAACTAAACACTTCTGGTTTATTTTACTTGCGATATTCCTTAGCATGGGAATCAAAGTATATGTTGCAGTAACTTTAATAAGTATATTTTTTCTTTACGAAATTTTACTTTTTGTTCGGTCTCGCAACATCAAACATATAAAAAAAATGTGTGCTGCAAGCCTGGTTGTTTTGACCGGATACACCGTTTTTTATTACAATTCGTCAAATGTGTCGATTTTTAGCTTTTCACCTTTTGCAACAACTCATCATTTGATAGAGTCTGATGGACTTTTTTACCAGCCAAAACTGGTACTCGCACGATATTTTCTATATGAATATGGGTGGTCACCTCGCCTTATGTTGATAGAACTGTATTCGACATTGCTTTTTCTTCTCTATTATTTAGGAGTAAGAGTGTTGGGACTTGCATATCTTTTCGTGCAGGGAGTTCGTAAAAAATTAAGTGATCTTGACATAGCGATTGGAGTGACTATTGTTGTTGATTTGATAGCATCTGTACTTTTTGTTCAACGGGGAGATTGGTACAATCCTATGCAATTTGCAGTACCAGCTGCTTTTCTCGCTTCGATATATACAGCTAAATTGCTTTTTTCTCTTGTGCAAACATATAAAAAAATTGGATTATTCTGTATTTTATTTGTTGTTGTAATAACATTTCCAGGGCATCTTATCAATCTAACATATCCTTACAACAAGGCGAGATATCTGATACCACCTGAAGAAATGCAAGCGCTTACTTTTTTAGGAGCTGCAACAGAAGGAAGTGTGTTTTATCCAATTGACGAAAATGACATGATGTATGTCACTGCTTTTTCCGGCAAACCGGGATATGTTAATTATCTAAACGTACTTGAAAATGCAGGAATAGATTACACATCAAGACTAAAAAACACTGCAAAGCCAGATGATTTGAATTTGACTCAGCTTAATGTTGAATATATATATCTTTCAAAACGTTTAAAAAATTTTGCGGCTTACAAAACAAGCGTGCAAACATCAAACCGTTTTAAAACCATATTTGAAAACAGAGGTGCGATAATTTACAGCCCTATACGTGCATCAAGCACATATGCTCCTTGACCTTCTGGATAAAGCATGAGTGGATTGATATCGAGCTCATTTATTTGAGGTATCTCGGCAATAAGTTGAGATAGTCTACCGAGACATTGGCTTAAAACCTGAATATCATATGGCTTCATACCCCGAGTTCCCATTAATATTTTGCTGATATTAAGACGCGCGATCATGTCAGTAATGTCGCGTTTTGTAGCTGGAATCGGAGCAAATGTAACATCTTTAAAAACTTCTACAAACACTCCTCCCATCCCCAGCATCATCATAGTCAGACCGAGCCCCTGATCTTTACTTGCGCCAAGAATGATCTCTATGCCTCCGGGAGGAGCCATCTGCATCATGAGAGCACCTTCAAGTTTGGCATGAGGAGCTTTTTCTTTTACCGTCTGCATCATCTCAATATAGGCTTTTTCTGCATCCTCAGACATGATATGCAGCTTTACCCCTCCCACATCGCTTTTATGTATGATGTCTGGAGATACGATTTTTAAAGCAGACATCCCACCCATTTTTTTAGCCATTTCTGCTGCCTCTTGTGGCGTATGAACCACTGCTGATTTCAAAAGAGGAAAACCATAGGCTTCCAAAATGGCACGGGTCTGATTTTCCGGAAGAAATAGTCGTCCCATCTGTGACGCGCGCGCAATCTCATCAGAAGCATGTTCTTTTTTAATATCAGGAAAGGTGAAGTATGCATCTTTACTTGCTCTTACAGCGTCTGCAAATACAAACATAGCGGCAAAAGAACGCGCAGCATTCTCAGGGAAAAGTACAGTTGCCACGCCAAATTGCTGTAACAGCAATACTCCTTTTTCCACCGAATCTCTTCCCATGAAACACGCAATGATGGGTTTTGTCGAATTTTTTTTGAGCTCGCCTATGGCTTTTGCTGTTTCTTCTACCTGCGTCATTGTTTGTGGCGTTAGAATGACAATAATACCATCAACTCCCGGATCTTCGGAAACGACTTTTAACGTATGTTGATATCTATCTGCTTTTGCGTCGCCTATCATATCGATTGGATTATTAACATTTGCTGAAGGTGGCAAAAAGCTTCGCAAGTTATTTTCAGTTTCTGGTGAAGGAGTGGCCAATTGAAGCCCTACACTCACCACTTCATCTGCAGTGAGTACGCCTGGTCCACCCGCGTTCGTGACCACCGCAATCCTATTACCACGTAACAATGCATTTTGTGAAAATGAAATCGCAAAATCAAACAACTCTTCGATGGTATCTGCACGAGTGACTCCTGCTTTTTTGAAAATTGAATCAATGAATACATCGTTGCTGCCGAGCGATCCTGTATGAGAGGCCGAAGCACGTGCACCTGCCGTCGTTCTTCCGGCTTTAAGGATAATAATCGGAGT
Organism: uncultured Gammaproteobacteria bacterium; assembly: GCA_964576365.1. GTDB lineage: Bacteria > Patescibacteriota > Microgenomatia > UBA1406 > GWC2-37-13 > CAZMJG01. The sequence continues at coordinate 770 of CAZNUT010000034.1, read as the reverse complement.
AGGATTGTCGCCGGAGGTAATGCGACGGACTGTCTCGATGAATCTGCTTGCCTGTGTGATCTGTTCAACATACATGATGATAACTTTGGTTTGTTCATCCTGATCAAGATATTCCAATAAATCAATCTCGTCGATACAGGATTTATTACCTATGCTGATGAATTTTGAAAATCCAATACCAAGTGTTTTTGCGTAATCTAGTACAGATGTGCAAAGAGCTCCACTTTGAGAAATAAAAGCAATATTACCAGCTGGAGGCATGATTGCAGCAAAAGAAGCGTTCATTTTGATTGCTGGATTTAACAAACCCAAACAGTTTGGCCCAATGAGTGCAATATTATATTTATGTGAAATAACTTTAATTTGCGCTTCTAGCAACTCTCCGTCTTTTCCAGCTTCCCGAAATCCTGCTGAAATCACCACGGCGGCTTTTACTCCTTTTTTACCAGCTTCTTCCAGAACGGAAGGAACGATTGTCGCGGGGACTGCAACAACTGCCATATCTATTTGACCTTCTACTGCCGAAACCGAAGGATAACACTTCAGGCCATATAGTTCTTGTGCATGGGGATTTATAGGATATATTTTTCCTTCAAAACCTTGATGTACTAAATTTTTACAGATGTCATTTCCTACGCTACCAGGCGTTGTACTTGCGCCAATGATTGCTATAGATTGAGGATTAAAAAGAGAATGAAAATTTGACATAAAAAATAAAGGTAATTAGTACGAAACGTAACCAAAATATAAATTCATAATAGGTTCCAGTA
>CAZNUT010000033.1:0-16751 GCA_964576365.1 uncultured Gammaproteobacteria bacterium | reverse complement strand
CAACTCTCTATCGATTTAGGTACCTGGAGTGGATACCATGTGCTGGCCTATTACCCAATAGCTTCCTGACAAAAGAAGTAGTTAGACTATATGTAGCAAATACATATTCTTACTTTTTGAGCATTGTCTGAACGACGTTTGGCGGGACTTCTTCATAGTGAGAAGGCTCCATGTAGAAGACGCCACGCCCCTCAGTCAGCGATCTAAGTACAGTAGCGTATCCCGAAAGTTCTGCAAGTGGTGCATAAGCTTTAATCACAGTCACTTTATTGCGTTTTTCTGTTCCCAGAATTTTTCCTCTTCTACTTGAAACATCGCCTATTACCACTCCCATGAATTCATCTGCAACCGTGACCTCTAGTCGCATGATAGGTTCGAGCAACACCATTCCTGCTTTTCGCGCGCCATCTTGCAATGCCATCGTACCTGCGATCTGAAATGCAATATCTGACGAATCAACATCGTGATAACTCCCGTCATATACGGTCACTTCAAGATCTGTCATAGGGAAGCCTAACAAGACTCCTTTTTCAAGAGCTTGTTTTACGCCTTTTTCAACTGAAGGAATAAATTCGGCAGGAATTGAACCTCCTTTAACTTTGTTGACAAACTTAAATCCTTCACCACGACTAAGAGGTGCTAATTTGATAAGACAGTGACCATATTGCCCATGACCTCCAGTTTGTTTGATATATTTTCCTTCAGCATCGACATTTTTACTGATAGTTTCTTTGTAAGCCACCTGAGGTTTACCTACATTTGCTTCCAAACCCATCTCTCGCTTCATACGATCGACAAGAATTTCAAGGTGTAGTTCTCCCATGCCAGACATGATTGTCTGATTTGTTTCATGATTAACCTTAACTCTAAAGGTGGGATCTTCTTCTGCCAATCGCTGCAATGAATACGACAGCTTTTCCTGATCAGCTTTTGTTTTTGGTTCAATAGCAAGAGAAATAACTGGTTCTGGAAATGTGATTTGCTCAAGTAAAATAGGATGAGATTCATCTGCCAAAGTGTCTCCAGTCTTGGTATCTTTTGGACCAACGAGTGCGACAATCTCTCCTGCATATGCCTCTTCGATTTCTTCTCGTTGATTTGCATGCATCAAAAGAAGGCGGCTAACACGCTCCTTTTTCCCATTGTTCATGTTGGTGATGTATGAACCTGATTTGAGCGTGCCTGAATAAATTCTGGTATAAGTGATTTTGCCGACGTGAGGGTCTAATTGTATTTTGAAGGCAAGTGCAGAAAAGTGTTCTTCGTTAGTAAGTTGTCTGACAGTCTCTTCATTTGAATCAGGTAAAGTGCCACGAACCTCTTTTAAGTCTACAGGTGATGGAAGGTAGTCGATAATTGCATCAAGTACGGGCTGTACACCTTTATTACGTAGGGAGGTGCCTGCATAAACAGGAATCAGTTTATAGCCGATTACAGCTTTTCTCAAAGCTTTTTTCAATAGGTCAGTAGCGATTTCTTCGCCAGCAAGATATTTTTCAAGTAGAGTATCATCAGTTTCTGCAATTTGCTCAATCATTTTTGCTCTAAATTGAGCTACTTTTCCTTTTACTTCTTCAGGAATTTCATCAACAACATCATATTCAATTCCTTTTTCGTCTTTTCCCCAAATAAGACTTTTTAGTGTCATCAAATCAACGACGCCTCTAAATTCTTGCTCTTTTCCGATAGGATAGGTCATAACGATAGGTGTTGCACCTAGTCGATCACGTATTTCTCCTACAGTTCCTTCAAAATCTGCACCCAATTTATCCATTTTATTGATAAATGTAACGCGAGGAACTTTGTATTTGTCGGCTTGACGCCAGACAGTTTCAGATTGGCTTTGCACACCTTCTTCTGCATCAAAGACGACGACTCCACCATCAAGTACACGAAGTGAACGTTCTACTTCTGCAGTGAAGTCCACGTGTCCTGGAGTGTCAATGATGTTGATGCGTACCCCTTTCCAGAAGGTTGTTGTAGCGGCAGATACGATAGTGATACCTCGTTCTCTCTCTTGAGCCATCCAATCCATCTGTGTGTTTCCTTCATCAATATCGCCAATTTTGTAGCTTCTACCTGTATAAAATAATATACGTTCGGTTGTAGTTGTTTTTCCTGAATCAATATGAGCAATAATACCTACATTACGTATTTTATTAAGAGGAACTTTACGGTTATCTGTTTTGACGATTTGAGCCATTGAGTGAGTACATTAATTTAATAAAAGTAACATTATATCAAAATATCAAAGGCAGCTTTACCATTTCAAATGGGCGAAGGCTTTGTTTTGATCTGCTGTTTTTTCGGTCTGTATTCTTTTTGCGACAGCTGCTCCTTGGTTTTTTGAAGCCTCGATCACTTCGGCAGCAAGTTTATCAGCAAAAGATGGAAATTCTTTATTCGATCGAGATTTAGCTGCTTCAATAATCCAATTAAGGGCTAAATACAATCTACGATCTTTATTGACTTCAACAGGCACCAAATATGAAGCTCCACCAAGTCTTCTTGGACGAACCGATCTTTCCGGAGATACATTTGCGATCGCTTTATTAAGTGTGACCATGCTATCATTTTCCACTTTTTTTAAATTTTCGAGCATTTGATAAATAATGCGCTGAGCTACAGATTTTTTGCCATCTACCATGACATAATTTACGAATTTTGCGATTTCGTAGCTTTCTACAACAGGATCGTCCTGCACTTTTCTGCGCTTATATTGATGACGTGGCATGTATTTAATTACTAATTACTAATTACAAATGACTAAAGTTAAAAAATAACAGAAAAAAAGTAAATTTCTTAACTATGTGAATTTTATAAATATGATTTGCGATTTTTATTTCGATGCTGCTTTTGGTCTTTTGGCACCATACTTGGAACGAGATGTCGTACGTTTGTCAACACCTGTTGTGTCAAATTTGTTTCTTACTACATGGTATTTCACACCTGGTAAATCTTTGACTCTTCCTCCTCTTACCAATACGATAGAGTGTTCTGCCAGATTATGTCCAATACCTGGAATATAAGCTGTGATTTCCATGCGGTTAGAGAGTCGTACTCTCGCAACTTTTCGCAATGCTGAATTTGGTTTTTTAGGCGTCATGGTGCGAACCACAGTACATACACCTCGCTTCATTGGACTATCTGTCGAAACATATCGACGTTTGACAGCATTAAAATTTGATTTAAGCGCTGACGCTCTGGATTTGCGGATCTTCTTGGATCTGCTCCTCTTGACCAGTTGGTTGATTGTTGGCATAGGATGCTGAAACCTGTGAATTATATTTTGTAATAAGTTCTGCCGTAACAGGAATTAATCTTCCTATTATAACATTCTCTTTCAAGCCCAACAAGTTATCTGTTTGAGCTTTGATTGCAGCTTTACTTAAGACGCTTGTTGTTTGTTCAAAAGAAGCGGCAGAAAGCCATGAATCGGTATATATCGCCGCTCTTGTGATGCCGAAAATTGATACTTTTCCGACTGCTGGCTTACCACCTACAGCAAGAGTTCGTTTATTTTCTTCTTCAAAGCGTACATGAGAAACAATTTCATTTTTTGTGAAGGTAGTATCTCCTTCATCGTCGATGATAACTTTGTCGCTCATTTTGCGAATAATGACTTCAAAGTGCTTATCATGAATACCGATACCCTGGGATTCATACACCGACTGAATCTCATTCAAAAGATAAAGTTGAGCATATCTTAACCCTTTGATACTTAATACATCATGGATATTGAGGTATCCTTCGGAAAGTTGTGTGCCTGCCGCTACAAGATCTCCGTCCTTCACTCTTAATTTTTGAGATGTAGGTATATTGTATTCATACACTTCTTCTTTTTCGTCTGAAGGAGATAGCTTGAGGATGTACATATCTCGAGTTGTATCCTCTTTTATTGCTACTTTTCCAGAAATTTCTGCAATTGGCGAGACGATTTTTGGGTTTCGTGTTTCAAATAATTCTTCTACACGTGGAAGACCTTGTGTAACGTCAGAAATTACGATGCCTCCAAAGTGTCGGACACGCATCGTCAACTGGGTGCCTGGTTCTCCAATCGATTGAGCAGCAAGTACTCCTACCGGGACACCTATTTCAACTGGTTTTTGTGTAGCCAAGTCTTTTCCATAACACTTTTGACATACACCTGTTTTTGCAAGGCAGAAAAGAGGCGATCTGACAACGGCTTTTTTTATTTCTTCCTTTTCGATCAATTTTATTTCGTCGTCGTCGATTAAAGTATCAGTTTTGACAATGACTTTACCACTTGTATTTTTGATATCCTCAAGTGTGATGCGGCCAGCAAGGCGGAGAGTAAATTTATCTCCACGCTCTCCACTATTAGAAACAGTGAGACCTTCAGTTGCACCACAATCATCTACTCGGACGATCATGTCGTGAGCTACGTCATGCAATCGTCTGGTTAGATATCCTGCATCTGCTGTTTTTAAAGCCGAATCTGTCAATCCTTTTCGAGCGCCTCTTGCGGAAATAACATATTCAAAAATATTTAAACCTTCTCGATAGTTTGATTTTGTTGGAACTTCAATGATTTTACCCATTGGGTCGACAACTAGTCCTTTGATCGCAGAAAGTTGTTTGAGCTGTTCTCGAGATGCGCGGGCTCCTCCTGACTTAATAATGATTTTGACAGGGTTTTCTTCATCGATAGCATCCCACGTTTTGTCTGCGAGCTGCTCTGTGACATCTATCCAAAGTTTGTTGGAAAGTCTACGTTTTTCATCGAGTGTGAGCAAACCTTGATTAAAGTTTTCTTGGATTTTTTCTACTTCAGTTTCTGTTTTTTGAATGATTGTGTCTTTGTCTGGGATGATTTTGCAGTCAAATATCGAGACAGACAATCCACCTGAAATTGTTGCGCTCCAGAATCCAAGATCTTTGATTTTATCGATCAAAGCTCCTACCTCAACATCAGTAAATTGTTTTGTTGCTTCAACAATGATAGCTTTGATGTCGCTTGCTTTTACGTCTTCGTTGATAAACTGCATGGACTCTGGCAAGGTTTCATTAAACATGATGCGGCCGACAGATGTTTTGAGTGCTTTTTCTCCAATTTTTACAAAAATTGGCTCTCTTAGTGAAATTTTATTGATATGATAAGAACTTATCGCTTCTTCTTTGGTTGAAAAAATACGATATTGGTTCTCATTTTCATTCAATTTGTTTTTATCGAGAGTGGTTAAGTAATAAATACCTAACGCCATTTCTTTGTTTGGTAACACGATGGGTGATCCATCTGCTGGTTTCAATAAGTTTTTATAGGGAAGCATGCGTGTTTTTACTTCCTCAATTGCGTGTTTAGAGAGAGGCACAAAAACACCCATAGCATCTCCATCAAAGTCTGCATTGTATCCCGCACATACGGTTGGATGTAATTTGACAGCATTTGTATCAGTAAGTACTGGATAAAAACCGAGAATTGAAAGTTTGTGTAAGGTTGGTGCGCGATTCAAAAGCACTGGGTGATCTTTTGTGATTTCTTCCAAAATGTCATAAATGATTGGTTGTCTTTCCTCAAGGAAATTTTTTGCACTTTTGATGTTTGGAGCAAAACCCCGCACAATAATTTCATGTAAAAGATATGGCTTAAAAAGTTCAAGCGCCATTTCTTTCGGAATTCCACATTGATCTATACGAAGCTCTGGACCAACGATAATGGTTGACCGGCCTGAATAGTCTACACGTTTTCCCAGAAGATTTTGACGGAATCGTCCCTGCTTGCCTCTTAATATATCCGAGAGAGATTTTAATTTTTTTGCAGAACGTCTTGTTTGCGAGCGTCCTCTTGATTTTTGTAAATCAAGAAGTGAATCTACTGCTTCTTGGAGCATTCTTTTTTCATTTCTCAATATGATCTCAGGAGCTCCAAGTTCGATCAATTGATTGAGTCTGATATTACGATTTATGACTCTTCGATATAAATCGTTCAAATCGGATGTGGCAAATTTTCCTCCTGGAAGTTGTACTACGGGACGAAGATCAGGAGGAATGACCGCAAGAACAGATACTAACATCCACTGAGGAAGTGTTTCACTTTTGATAAAAGATTCTATGATGCGAATTTTTTTTAGCAGTTTGCTTCTTTTTTCACCTTTTACTTTTGCGAGTTTACCCAAGGTGTTTGATAAAAGTTTTTTAAGGTCTTGTTGAGAAAGAATTTCATTTATGACTTCTGCACCCATGCCTACTGATGCAAAATCCTCTAAACCCTGATCTTTTAAAAATAAATAATCTTCTTCTTCGAGAGTGTCCATTTGTTTTAGATTTTTGACAACTTTGATAAGTCGGTCAAAAATTGCGACACGTTGAGATTTAAGTTCGATAAATTTATCTGATAATCGTTTGAATTGCTCTCGTTCCTTGAGGTCAAGTTCTTGAAAAGTTAACTCTCTCTGTTCTTTATTTGTAATTTTCTTTTCGACTCCTTTTTTTTGCTTTTCGTACTCATGAGATAAAGCTTGTTTTTCTTTTTCATACCAGACTTCTTGCTCTTCTATCTCTTTTTTACGAAGTTCTTCAAGTTTATCAGCTGTTTCTTTCTGACGATCTTTATTGACGTCTGTCACAAGAAAGAGAGCATAATATACGATTCGTTCAAGTGTTTGAGCGGGGATATCAAGTAGAATACTCATCGGAGACGATGCTCCTTTAAAATACCAGATATGCGCTACCGGTGTTGCAAGTTTGATGTGGCCAATACGTTCACGTCGGACAACTGAAGAAGTGACTTCTACACCACAGCGATCGCATACAATACCTTTATAGCGAATACGTTTATATTTTCCACAATAACATTCGTAATCTTTTGTGGGTCCAAAGATGCGTTCGTCAAAAAGACCATCTTTTTCTGGACGAAATGTACGGTAATTGATTGTTTCAGGTTTCGTTACTTCACCATGAGACCACTTCATGATATTTTCAGGGGAAGCAAGTCTGATTCTGAGACCGGAAAAATCTGGCATTTTTGATTCATTCATAGGTCTTTGTTTACTGATATTCAATTGATAATCCAAGAGCGTTCAACTCTTTAACAAGAACTTTAAATGATTCTGGTACGCTAGATTGTGCAACTTCATCTCCTTTGATAATTCCTTCAAAGGTAGCTTGGCGACCATTAACATCGTCACTTTTGACCGTAAGTAATTCTTGTAAAGTATAAGGTACTCGATGTGCTTCAAGTGCCCAGACTTCCATTTCTCCAAATCGCTGTCCTCCCATTTGTGACTTTCCTCCAAGAGGTTGCTGGGTAACAAGTGAGTACGGTCCAACAGATCGTGCATGGAATTTATCTTCCACCATGTGAATAAGCTTCATAATATATCCGACTCCTACCAGCACAGGTCTCTCAAACGGTTGACCGGTTTGAGCGTCGTATAGCGTTACCTTTCCGTCTGCGGGTAGTCCAAGTTTTTCCATCTCGTTTCGAATATAGTCTTCTTTAATCTTTTCGAAGACGGGGACAGAGATAGAGGTATTATTCTTTTTAGCTATCCAGCCGAGAATTGTCTCAAATAGCTGTCCTAAATTCATACGCGCAAGAATAGAAAGAGGCGAGATGATGATATCGACTGGTGTGCCATCTTCAAGGTATGGCATATCATACTCCGGAAGAATTTTTGCGATAACACCTTTGTTACCGTGTCGACCAGCTAATTTGTCTCCTACAGTAATTTTACGTAACTGAGCTACTCGTACTAAAACTCGTTTTAACACGCTTGGTTCAAGTTCATTTGGATCTTTTTTGCCATCAATGATATCGATTCCTACTACTGTACCTCGATCACCATATGGCATTCTCAAAGAGGTGTCTTTAATATCTTTTGCTTTTTCTCCGAAAATAGCTCGCAACAATCTCTCTTCAGCAGTAAGTTCGCGTTCACCTTTTGGAGCAACTTTTCCAATCAAGATGTCTCCTCCTTTGACTTCAGTACCAATAGTGATCATGCCTTTTTCATCAAGATTCATCAGAATGTCTTCACGAACATGTGGCAAGTCACGTGTCATTTCTTCTGGGCCGAGTTTGGTCTCGACTAGGTCTGCTGAATGTTTTTCACTTGAAATTGAGGTAAATATATCTTGCTTTAATAATCGCTCTGATATCACAAATCCATCTTCGTATCCTAGACCCTTGAGAGATGTATAGGCGATTACTAGATTTTGTCCGAGGCCAAGTTTTCCTTGTTGCGTTGAGGGGCCATCAGCAATGACTTCTCCTTTTTTAAGTATTTGACCAGGCTCTACACTTGGTTTTTGGTCAAATACAACATCTTTATTAGTTTGAGCAAAACGTTCCAATTGATAGTGATGAGATTTGCCTGATTTAGTTTTAAATACCACTTTATTTCCATCGACGTACTCTACTTTTCCATCATCTGGCGCTACAATAGTGCGACCAAGTTCTTTTGCCACGACGCCTTCCATACCCGTACCAACAAGAGGTGCTTGAGGACGAATGAGAGGAACTGCCTGACATTGCATGTGGCTACCCATGAGGGCACGGCTTGCATCATCATTCTGTAAGAATGGAATCAAAGCTGCAGAGATACCAATTGCTTGACGAGGAGAAACATCGATGTAATCAATCTGCTCTACTGGGATTTCGACTACTTCGCCATTGTGTCGGGCAACTGCAGTGGTGTCTGTGATGAATCCTTCACTGTCTGTTTTGACATTTGCCGAGGTGATATAAAATTGTTCTTCATCGTCAGCTTGTAGATAAACAACTTCATCAGATATACGTGTTTTTACCCCAGATCCTTTTTTTTCTTTTATTACTTTTTTGTAAGGAGTTTCAAGAAAACCATATTCATTCACCTTTCCGTAAAGAGCAATATATGTCACAACACCGATATTTGGACCTTCAGGTGAACGAATGGGATCTATACGACCATACTGAGATGCTGAAATGTCACGAATAGAGAAGGAGGCACGTTGTTTTTCAATACCTCCAGGTCCGCCGACTGTAATACGTCGCAAGTTGTCAAGTTCTGAAAGGGGATTAGTTTGATCAACGATTGTTGAAAGTTGGCTCGTTTTATAGAAAATATTGATAGCGGCGATAATAGGTTTGTTATTTAGTACTTGAGATGGGGTTGGATTGATATCGCTCGTGATAAGACTCATGCGTTCTTTCACTTCTTTTTCAACACGAATCATGCCTGCGCGGATACCGTACATCCCTACAAGTTCGCCAACAGTGCGAAGTCTTCGATTTCCTAAATGATCGATATCATCAAAATTCCCTTGACTTTTGGTAAGTCTAACGAGATATTTTAATCCTTCAATAACATCTTTTTTTTGAAGAAGATAATGCTGAGGATTATTTTCGATATCAAGATTGAGCTTTTTATTTATTTTATAGCGTCCGACATCGCTTAATGAGTAACGTTTCTGATCAAAAAAGAGTGAATTAAGTGTTTTGTAAGCGTTATCAAGTATAAGTGGTTCTCCTGGTTTCACTTTGCGATAAAACTCCAGCACTGCCTCGTCTCTACTTGAGGTACGATCTTTTTTAAATGTAGGAGCGATAAATTTTTCAACAAGATCTGGGTCAAGATCACGGAAATGATTCATGAGTTGATTATTATTCTCTCCATCAAATAGTTTGAGAAAGACTGATGCGAGAATCTTTCTTCTTTTGTTTATTTTTACCTCAATAATGCCATATTTATTGATGTTAAGGTCGATCCAAGATCCTACATATGGACGAATTTCAGCATTGTAAAGGGTGAGACCTGTAGTTTTGTCAATTTCAGCGGTGAAGTACATTCCTGGAGAGCGAACGATCTGACTGATGATTGCTCGTTCGATACCATTGATGACAAAGGTGCCTTTGTCAGTCATTATAGGTAAATTAAAGAAGTAAACGTCTTGTGATTTGCTTTTGCCAGTTTTTTTATTTTCTATGGTAAGCTTCAGGTAAACAGGTCTATCGTAAGTAAGCTTTTTTTCATAACATATATTTAGATCGTAGCGAGGCTCTCCATATACAATATCCTCAAAATGAAGTGTGAGTTTTTTACCAGTATAATCCTCGATTGGAAAAAATTCTTGGACAATCTGTTTGAGATCTTTGTCTACAAAACGCTGCCAGAATTTTTTCTGTACCTCAATGAGGTTAAATTGTTTAATAAATGTTTCTTCTGTTCCCAGAAGAATGTGTTGGGTAGAGTTTGAAGAGGTATTTTTTGGTGTCATTGGTAATTTGGCGGAGGCCAACGAATAAAAAAACCCTCAGATCAGGGCGAATTGCATAACTATACTATAGAAGAAATTAAATGTCAACACAAAAATAAAACCCTTCATGAAGGGTTTTATTTTGTATTAGAAGAAGATTGGCTAATATTAGTTTAATTCAATATATCCGACATCCATAAGCCATCCCGCATGCTGGGCTTCATAGGTTTTACCTAGTACTTTGACTTTTTTTCCTACAAATACACTTAAATCAACTGTTGTTGATGTGAGGTATACGTTTTTTGATGCGCCGCCGGGACGTTCTAGATGAAAACTTCCTTCTCCTTCGATGCCACCTTCTTTTAAGAGTCCTTCTGCAGAATCGGGGAATGTTTTTGTATCTTTAAGTCCAGAAAACATTGGTGACGATTCATCAGTGGCGCCACTTTTAGAGTTGGTAAGGCTAGATCCGCTTTGTTTTCTTGAAAAAAAGCTAAGCAAATATCCGCTTGTCAATCCAAATAAAAGCGCACCTATTAATACACTAATAAGAAATGTATACGTTCCTTTTGTTTTTTGTGATCTTTCCATAGTGACAGGCGAATCATCGAATCCATGAAGTAAATGTTGAGATTCTGCCATTTTCACAGGATACCATGAAGTCAAAAAAATGAAAAGTCAGAATATCAATCGTGTGATTTTTTGAGGTATGCTTCCAGAAAGCCGTCGATCTCTCCATCGAGTACTCGTTCGACCTGGCTTTCTTCATAATCGGTGCGTAAATCTTTGATCATTTTATATGGGTGTAACACATATGAACGTATCTGTCTTCCCCAAGAAGCCATTTTGTCAGTTTTAAACATGTCGATTTCATTTTTCTTTTTTTCTTCTTCGAGTTTCCAGAGTTGACCCCGGAGGATATTAAGCGCATTTTCTCGGTTTTGAAGTTGAGATCGTTCTTGCTGACAAGTCACCACTATGCCTGATGGTTTGTGTGTGAGTCTGACCGCAGTTGAAACTTTGTTGACATTTTGGCCGCCATGACCGCCCGAACGGAAAAATTGCCAGTCAAGATCCTCTTCCCGGATTTCGATTTGCTGATTTTTGATGATAGGGTAGACCTCGACAAGCGCAAAAGAAGTCTGACGCAGTCCATCTGCATTGAAAGGTGACTGACGAACGAGTCTGTGAACGCCTGCCTCGGCTTTAAGATATCCGAATGCAAACTGACCATATACATTGATAATAATACTTTTTATACCTGCTTCTTCCCCTGGTACACGGTCTACTTCTTCGTATTTCCAGCCTTTTCTATCAAAAAAACGTGTATACATACGCCTTAACATATCGCTCCAATCCATAGCTTCGGTGCCGCCTTGTCCTGCATGGATGGCAAAAATAGCATCGCTCTGATCGTAGCTTCCCGAAAGAAAGAGTCTGATTTCGTAGGAATTGATCAGTTTTTCTGCTTCTGATAGTTGATTTTCTTCAAGAAGAAGTTGCATCATTTCCACATCTTCTATTTCTTTTTTCATCTCATTGATGCGTTTCATCACGTCAACTGCAGTAGTATGATCGGTCCAGAAGTCTGCTTCGTAAGTACGTGCTTCAAGGTGTTTTATCTCTTCGCGTTTTGCATCGGGGTTGATGCGTAGACGAATCTGGTCAAATTTTTTTTGCAGCTCTTCAAGAGATTCATTCATATGTCCTCATATCATACCATACCCTCATCGTGAACATTTATACTTGCTATTAAATGTCCCATTTCAACTTCTGACACAGATTTTACATTTATTGTACATGCTATATATTATTTACGCTGACCTCAAGCTGTGTTCTGGACTGCTCTGATACGAGCACAATCTACATTTGTCAATGGGATGAGTTTACCGGCTGGGTTCCATGTAAATCCCCATAGAGTGCCATTTGCGAGAAGTGCTGGTTCATTTGGTTCAAGACCCATGGATCTATCGGCATCAACTAGTGCCTTAAACCGGGTAGTCATTTGCTAGTACTGCTCTTTTGAAAAAGGTGGTATATCACCTGTCAAAAACATATTATTTTCCTGTCCTTGGTGTATCATTTTTATTTACTAACAATTAATGTAAGAAAGATTATCATACTTTGGGGGAAGTGTGAAGGTAGTGAGGTTTAGTAGGTAAGCATTCATTCCGTTTTTCAAGCGATTCAAGAATGCGGAAAGTTCAGTTTCATCAAGTGGGTATAGAACTGTTTCTCCATTCTCATCATCATCTGTTTGTTACAGAAATTTTATAAAGTAAAAAGTAAAAGTGAATAAGTAATAGGTTTCTTTTTTTTAAAATTAAAAATGAGGATTTAAGAAATAAACACATTTCTTCTTTCTCAATTCTGGATTAGTCATTCGTCCTTCCTTCGGTAGGCAGGCAAGTTCAGCATGACGGTTGAAGCATACTCTTACTTGATTATTTAAAATCAGTTCCGACGATCACAATCACATCGGAGGCTTCATCCTCGTCAAGCTCTTCAAATTTTGGTTTTTCCACCTGGGAAGTTACATCTTTGGTGAGCGCATCTTTTAATGCTTCGTTGTCTTTTTTGATCTGTATGACAGTTGTCTCATAATCAAATGCGTCTGCATTGCCTGTCAAAATATCTTCATAGCCTTTTGATTTGAAAAATTCCTTGACGGTATTTGCTTTGCCTCGAATTCCAGAACCGTTAAGAATTTTTATTTTCACTTCACTGCGATTGACGCTTGGTATAGGAGTAGGAGTAGGGGGTGTCAAGGTAGGAGAAGGAGTAGGAGTGGGGGTGGCTTGAGCCAGGAAAGGAATAGATGGTATCTTGATGCCGTTATTGAATAAGTTGTATTTAGATAAAGCAAAAAAAGCAAGAAAAGTAATTCCAAAGGATATCAAAAACAATCCGATAGCTTTCATAGGTAAAGAAAATGATGGTAACGCCCGTGGAAGAGGCAATGATGGTAATGTCCTTTTTGTCGATTCTTCGTGTCGGAGAAGTGAAAATGTTTTGTTTTCTTGGAAAAATATAAAGGCTCCAATAAGTGTATCATATTCAAGAATTGGCAGTGGTTTTTCCGGCTGGTCTCCGAGAATCTGTAGATAATCTGAATAAAAATGATTTGCAATTCTTTTTAAAGGATTTGTCCAGACCCCTACATTTTTGGTAAACGTATCTTGCCTTACTGTCTCTGCTTCCTTTCCCGACAAGATAAGTCTATTGAGCTTCATCCCTTTATTCATATATACATCAGCCTGTTTTTGCAGCAGTTGCTCGACAATTTCTTTTTTTGGCGCTTCATGACTCCATCGTTCTTTTTCTAAAAGTCCATATGAATCAAATACATAGCCGGTAAGCCGATCTTGTTCGTATGATACGTACCAAATAACTTCCTTTTTATTTTGACGAAGTGTTTTTTCAAATAATTTGAAATAAGCAAATGGTTCAGGTATGAGAGCTGCTAACCTCAACTCAAGTAGTTGAAGCGGTTGCATATATTGGGCAAGAACAGATTTTTCTATACCAAATACGAGAAGTTGTTTGTCAGGGCCGTTTTCTTGAATGAGGTGATCAAAATGATACGCATCAATATCTACGTCAAGCATTGTGCGTGCTTTTTCCCGTATAAAACTATCACGTACTCCTGTTGAAATGTCTACAGGTAGTTCACTTCGGAAAAAAATAAATGAGTCTTGTGGGATCACGAGAATGACCTCGCGTTCTTTTGATTGAGGGGGAAGAACTGCATTTAACAATTCTTTGATTCCGGAGGCGACTACGTCCGGACTGGCAAGCTTGCCGTTTGTAAGCATATCTGCAGGAATATCTTTTCCCACAAAAAATGTTTCATACTGTCCAAGAAGACTTTTTTTGAGAAGGAGGATTTTGATTTTATGAACGTCTAAAGATATATATAGCATTACAACCATTATAATAGTAAAAAGAGAAAGAAAACAAGGCGAAATAAGTTTATCAAGTTTACAAGGTTGGTAAGCAGAATTAGAAGATAGTAAATAGTTTTTATACAGTCATTCTGAACTTGCTTGTCACCGATGAGGTGGGTTTCAGGATCTTTAGGTAAAAATACCAGCTATATGTAGGTACGAAATAGATTCTGTTACTCGTTTATCCTCCCATCAGCCTGCCTGCCGGAAGGCAGGTGCTCGCTCACTTGGTTCGCTGCGCGCTGAAGGGAACCCTCTACTCGTGACACCTATTTCGCACGTGTATTAGTCATTGAAAATTGTTACTGAGAAATTAGTCATTTAAATATATGTCATCTCCAGTTGACCAAATACGGCAAAAACTTGATCTGGTAGATTTTATCGGTCAGTATGTCACACTTAAGAAAGCAGGGCGCAATTATAAGGCATGTTGCCCGTTTCATCAGGAAAAATCTCCTTCATTTGTAGTTTCACCTGAGAGACAGATATGGCACTGCTTTGGTTCTTGCGGAACCGGGGGAGATATCATCGGCTTCTGGATGAAACGAGAAAATCTCACATTTCGAGAAGCACTCAAGGATTTAGCTGACAAGGCGGGTGTGGAGCTAGAGCAAAATGATTATAGCGATGATGAGCACAAACGTAAAGAAGACATACTTATGATAAATACGCTTGCGGCAAAATATTATTCATATGTCTTATCTCACACAACTCAAGGTCAAGAGGCACACGCATATCTTATTAATCGCGGCTTGCGACCACAGATCATTGAGACATTTCAAATCGGCTTTGCTCCTGATTCTTGGGATTCGCTTATCAGGTTTTTTGGAAAAAAATCTATTCAGTCTGATCGACTTATTGCTGCTGGTCTTGCGATAAGTCGTGAAAACTCCTCGCGGGCATATGATCGGTTTCGAAATCGGATTGTATTTCCTATTCGTGATATACGAGGGAATATCGTAGGGTTTTCAGGCAGAGTTCTCGATGGTGGTTTGCAAGGAGCAAAATATGTAAATACGCCTGAGACGGCTGTATATCATAAACGAGAAAGTCTGTACGGTATCAATGTCACCAAAGATGCAATACGCAAAGAAGACAATGTTTTTATCGTTGAGGGAGAATTTGATCTCATCTCTCCTTATCAACATGGGGTGAGTAATGTAGTAGCTATTAAAGGTTCTGCGCTTACTAACGAGCAACTTGATATTCTCAAACGACTCACTTCTCGAATCACTTTAGCGCTTGATACGGATGAGGCAGGAATAGCTGCGATGAAACGGGGGATTCGGGAGGCAGAAAAAAAAGATTTTGAAATACACGTGGCACAATTTCGCAATGGTAAAGATCCAGATGAAGCCGTGCGTAAAGATCCAGTAGCGTTTAAAGAAGATTTGCTCGCATCTTTACCTATTTATGACTTTTTACTTGGATATTTTAAAAAAAAGTACCCGGATCCTTCTCCTTTTCAAAAAAAGAAAATTGCTGAAGAAATGGCTCCGTTCCTGATTCATATTGTCAATCCTATCGTGAGTTCGCATTATCAAAAAAAGATTGCCGAGATGCTTGACGTAGAGGTATCCAGTGTCGAAAAACTGCTTCGTCTGGCTCGGTTTAAAGAGCAAGGGAGTTTTTATACTAAAAAGTCTATAGGAAGCAAAATGACTCGTGAGGAAATGACTCAGAGATATGTGATGAGTTTGATGTTGCAAAGTGATGAATCGTTGCGAACGATGAGATTGTCTCGCATTCTTGAAGCAGATAATTTTACTGCCCCATATCTTCATTTATTATTTATCGAGATTAAAAAATATTTAGATATTCATCAGTTATTTGATTATCAATCTTTTGTTAAAGATCTGAAACCGGAAATAAGGGCTACCGCAGATGAAATTTTCCTGTATGCTACCAGTATGCCGGATGTGAGTGATGATACTATCGTCCAATTGCTCTATGATGTGAAAAGATATGGATATCAGTACCATATTAGCAAATTATCACAGCAGGAAGCGAATGGTGATGAGGCTGTGTTGACGAGCTATTTAGGCAGATTAAAAGCGCTTTCGAAAAATGAAATAGCAAAGCAGTGGCAAACCATGTAAAATATATCGCCATGATAAACCGTATACCCAAAAATATTAAAGAACTTATTAAGCAAGGACTTGATGATGGTTTTTTGGTCCAGGATGATATTTTGCTTGTATTTCCTGAGCCAGAAAATCATGTACCTGAGGTAGATGAATTTTTTGAAATCGCGTTTAAAAAAGGTATAGATATTTTTGAGACGATTTCTACCAGGGAAGATTCAGATGGCTCAAAAAGCGCTGAGGAAATCGAAAAGGAGTTGGAGAAGCTTGTAGGAGGCAAGCATGGCGAATCACTCGATCCTATCAAAAAATATCTTAAAGAAATTGGGCGTACCCCACTTCTCACATTTGAGCAGGAAATAGACCTGGCAAAGAAAAATGAAAAGGGCGATATGAAAGCAAAAGAACAGCTGATCAAAGCCAATCTTCGTTTGGTTGTTTCTATTGCAAAGAAATATCTAGGCCGAAGACTTTCATTTCTCGATCTCATCCAGGAGGGTAATAAAGGTTTGATTCGTGGTGT
>CAZNUT010000032.1:0-17713 GCA_964576365.1 uncultured Gammaproteobacteria bacterium | reverse complement strand
CCGTTTTTGTCACGTCGCCTAAATCATTTTCACAAACTGCAAGATATATATGACCTCCGTTTTCTTCTGGTATCACAGGTGAAATATCCACAAGCTCCAGATATTGAGTTATGTGTTTAGACATAACCCGGTATTATACTACTTTTACATATTATTTACTCATCTGAAGCGGCGAGGGTGACGGGAATAGACATGGTATCCCCTTCCCGCCAGATCGTAAGTATGACCTGTTCTCCTACTTTTTTGTCAGCCAGGAGAGCTCCCAATCCTTTATCATCACTTCCTTTTAATTTTTTCCCGTCGATGGCGGTGATGATATCTTCCTGCTGTACTCCAGAAGACTCTGCAGGCGAGTCAGGAAGCACCTCTTCCACATAAGCACCTTCTGCGATATCCAGTCTGAGTGCGGTACTTCTGTCGACCATCTGGTAGCGTACACCGATATATGGTTGTTGAAAATTGCCACCCTGTTTTTCAAACGTCTTTATCAGTTGCTTGACGATATTGATCGGAATTGCAAAGCCGATATTCTGTCCTTCACTGGCGACAGCTGTATTGACACCAATCACCTGTCCGGATGAGTTTAGAAGCGGACCACCGGAATTGCCCGGGCTTATGGCCGCATCTGTCTGGATAACATCATCAAGTTTTTCTACATATCCCTCAAACGGGGAACCTGCAGTGATTCCCCTGCCCAGTCCGGAAACAATACCTGATGTCACCGTGTTCTGAAATTCGCCAAGGGGAGTGCCTATGGCTATTGCCATTTGCCCGAGTTTTAATCTTGCGGAATCTCCAAGAGCAAGGGGTTTGAGTCCTGAGGCTTCGATTTTTAAAATTGCAAGGTCGTTGAGTCTGTCCCGGTATATTTGTGTGACCTGATACTCTTTTTTGTCATTCGTAATGACTTTGTAGGTAGTGTCACGATTGGTGACCACATGTCGATTAGTGATGATGAGTCCGTCTGCTGACAGGATAAAACCGCTTCCGATATTTTGATCTACCGGCTCTGATTCACGTTGTGGTCTAAAAGGGAATGGTATGTCAAAGAGGCTAAGATCACGCGGAGTTACCAGTGCACTGATCGTCACAACAGACGGAAGTGATTTTTCTACGACCCGTACGACTGTCGATTCTTCAGATTCAATGACGCGACTATTGAGACTTTCCCGTTGAGTATTCAAAGAGGGAAATGAGTCTGAAAATGACCACGAAGGCAATTGTGTATTTTTGAGAAGCGCTATGAGAATAATACCAAGCGCTATGTACCAGATTAATCGTTTCATATTGATATGAGGCGTAAAATTATAGACGTTTTACTTTAAAAAAAAGTAATAATAAGGAATGAAAACCTGTCTACCAGTTGGAAGGCCTAAATTCTTTTGTAACAAAAGAACTGAGTTGTTGAGTGTCTGAGTTTCCATTTGTACAACATAATACAACTAATACGTTACTTCACAAATAGACTAAGTTACTCAATCATAGTTTTACTACTTCCTGTACCGCTCTTTGTAATTGTTTGTCAGCATCTTTTGTCAACGTATTTCCATCTTTAACCTCATTTGTTACTTTGATTTCAGGTTCGATACCTTTTCCGTTTATCCAGTCACCTTTGGGCAAAATCCATTTGGCGATAGTGACGTGGAGTCCTGCACCACCTTCAAGATCGATGGGTTCTTGCACAGATCCTTTGCCAAAACTTTTTTCTCCGATCAAACGGGCTTTTTTATGGTCTCTGAGGGCTCCGGATAGAATTTCAGCAGCTGAAGCAGATCCACCATTGATAAGTACGACCAAAGGAACAGATTGGAGTTTGCCTGTTCGTTCTACCACATATGATCTATCCTGTCCGATACTTGTCTCCTGGCGAACAACTGTCTGACCAATGTCAAGAAACTCCGATGCGATGTATACGGCACTTTCAAGGTATCCGCCGGGATTATTGCGAAGGTCAAGGACGATGCCTTTTATTGTATTGGCATCAATGCGATTTGCTACCTCAGCTACAGTTTTATCCCATTCATCATTTGTAGTGTCACCAAACATATTTATTTTTATGTGTGCTACATTTTGATTCGACTCTGTTTTTTCATATGATAATTCTATCGAAGGTACTTGAATGCGCTCTCTGGTAATCGTAAATTTTTTCTCTTCGTTGTTTCGGGCAACAGTGAGTGTGACTTTTGTGCCTTTTGGTCCGCGGATTTTTGAGACGGTCTGAGCCAAAGACCAGTTGCGCACCTGTTTGCCGTCTACGGTGAGGATGATATCTCCTTCTTTTATCCCTGCCTTTTGAGCAGGTGAATCTTTCATGGGCGCTATGACTACGATCCGACTCTCTTTAAGGCCTAGTTGAGCTCCTATACCTTCCAGTTTTCCCCCTAGATCATCTTTTGATTGTTTGTTTTCATCAGGTGTAAGAAAAAAGGTATAAGGATCGCCAAGCGAAGCCACCATGCCTTTTATAGCTCCGTAATACATTTGTTTTGTATTCAGTTTTTCTTTATCAATATATTTTTGTTCTATTTTATTCCACGTATCCCAGAAAAGAGAAAAGTCGATAATTTCGTTGCTATTTTTATTTTTTGCATTTAAAATAGTGAAATTATCTTGTTGTATAGCTCCTTTACTGATTTGCCACTGCGCAGTCTTATACCCAGCGCTAAAGATAAGTACGATACATGCAAAGTATAAAAGTCCGTTTGTTATTTTTTTTGAATTCATAAATCAGGAATAAAAATACAGTTGTGACCGGTCATGCGCGGTGACACAAAATGGATAACGAGTCTGTATGACATGAGAAAAGTCGTCAGGATGTGCGAGATAACACATACGTATGCCGTCAGGTATGGATTTTTTGCTATTTGTCACTACGCATTTTGCGCCAAAAGTTGACAGTTTGATGGCAGTAAGCGGATCGATATTTGCCGCTACAATAATATGATTTTCTATCGCTTCATCGGATAATTCTGCCCCTGTTCCCAGATAGTAGACTGCACCGCCAAGTGCAGAGGGTGCAGATTCAACAAGTTCACACATGCGGGCATTTCCTACTTCGAGTTCTATATGGTCGTCTGATATCGATGTGATAATACCGTCAAAATAACATGGAACAGTTTGATCGGATTCAGTATCAAGTTGAATGGTGATGCTACCTTTTGTGTGGTCGATATCAACAAGAATGCCGTCAACATTGGCAATATAATGTTTGGTTGAAAAAAAAGCTTTATGTTCTGCTAGCAACTCACCTTTTCGTATGCGATCGCCGATGACTTTTTTTAATGCTATGAAAATGCGTTCAGGCTGGAACTTAAGTGTTTCTGCAAGAGGAATGATGGTTTTGTGAGGTGTTTTATTGGTGTAAAAAGGTGAGCTAAAGTTGACGTGCTGATTGTCACGAACAAGTATTTTTACTCCTTCTGGATAAGGGATAGAAATCTTCATTCTAAGATTATAGCAAGTGCTTCTATGTGATTGCAAAAGAAGAGTCAACACGTTGCCATCAATCAAGTGCTTTTGATCACTGCATTGGGCAAAGATCAGATTTTGCCCTGGTATGAAGTATACGGTATCAACGCAAGATAGCGTGCATATTTGAGTTGTTTTGATAAGTTGCGTTGATGTTTGGCACAGATGCCTGTCTGCTCGCGACTGGCGAGTTTGAGACGGGGTGTCAGGAATTTCTGGATATTATCCACATCCTTATAATCTGGCTGAGAATTGTACGAACAATAAAAGCATTTCATCTGTGTTGTATAAACAAATTACTAATGACTAATTACTAAGTAACAATACCAATATTCAAGTAACAATTACCAATTTCCAATATCTAATGACAAATTAAGAATAAATTCTTAAAAAGAAATTTATTACCTCTTCACTATAAACTAACAGCTAAAACCTAACAGCTAAAACCTTTCTTAAAATGGTATATCATCAGGATTTACATCCAGAGACGCTGTGGATGAAGCCGGTTCGGCTGGCCCACCGTCTGCATGCTCTTCATGATGTTGTTCTTCCTGTTTTGGTGCAGATGTTGTCTCTGCTTTATGACCTTCATCTTTGTGATCCGACTTTTTACCGTCACCAAACGCGATGAAATCATCTACTACTATTTCAGTAACATATCGTTGTTGGCCTGTCTTGTCGGTATAATCGCGGTAGGTGATGCGTCCTCTCAGCCATACCTTACGGCCTTTAGTGAGAATTTTGCCGCACAATTCGGCCAGTTTTTGCCATGCTACAAGTCGGTGATATTGTACGTCTTCTTTTGTTTGACCGTCTGCAGTAGTCCAAGTACGATTGGTAGCAACACTGAAAGTACATACTGCTGTTCCTGCTGGAGTATATTTCAATTCAGGATCGCGGGTGAGATTACCAAGGAGAGTGACTTCGTTTATAGATCTGCTTGCCATAGGATGTATATTAGTCTTCGAGCTTTAAGATAAGGTAACGCATCGGGATTTTTTCAAAATTAAGCTTTTGACGAAATGCGATGACGTTTTTGGGTTCGATATCAATATGCCAGGTGACATACTCTGCTTCTTCATTCTTATTGATCGGATAAGCTAAAAAGCGTTTTCCCCAGCTAGTTTCTTTTGTTTTTTTTCCTTCAAAAGAGGTGAGGATTGCTTCTACTTTTTGAGCATCCGATTCTTCTTTTGCCAGAAATGTAAATTCGAAAGATGACATACTCTCTTGGTGACAGAAAATAAATAATACTGTATTCTGAATGTATTTGTAAAAACATATGATAGTAGGAATGAGTTAAAAAATCAAGCGCTCTTTCAGGCTCTGTATAGATTTAAGGCTTATGAGATCGTTTACCTATCCAATTTCACATCTACTCGTGTTTGTTTTGGGGCTCGTATTTGTGTTCTGGAGCCGATTTGCCGGACTTGGCTGGGGTCTGCCACTTGCGATGCATCCGGATGAGCGAAATATGGTGATAACCATCCAACAGCTGTCATGTCCTCAGTTGTTTGCAAATGATTGTTTGCATCCTCATTTTTTTGCGTATGGTCAACTGCCGCTCTATTTGGCATGGGTGATTGGGTGGATATATCAGTCTATGTTTGGTCTGATTTCGTCTCAAGTTTCCTTTGTTGCTGCGACCCTCGCTTTACGGTTGATTTCTGCTTCTGCGTCTGTGTTGACCTATTTGGTCGGACTCAAGCTTTTTAGACTGATGACTCCACAGAGCAATCTGATCTCATGGATGGCGATAGTGTTTCTCACTGCAGTGGCTCCGGCGAGCATACAGTTTGCGCATTTTGGTACAACAGAATCGCTGCTGATGTTGGGATATATATTATTACTTTATGAAGGAGTGGTATTGCTGAAGGGCAGACGCACATATGCTTCATTTGTATTGTTGAGTGGAGTATATATGGGTTTTTCGGTGGGTGTCAAATCTTCCGCTCTTCTTTTCGTCCTTATTCCCTTCACCTCACTTGCACTGTCGGCATATCAGCAATCAAGGCAAAAACAGACGAGTATCCTTGCACTTCTTTTTATGTTGATTCGGCTCATGGCTGTCGCAATTGTATTTTACATTATCACATCGCCTTATAACCTTATTGCATGGCAGGATTTTCTTGGTTCTATGTCATATGAGTCCGGCGTAGGGACAGGTGATTTTCGTGCTTTTTATACCAGACAGTTTGAGGATACAATTCCATTCATCTTTCAGATGATACACATTTTGCCATATGCCCTTGGAGGGCCGCTGCTTTTGCTTTTTATATTTGGATTCTGTTTTTTGCCTTACAAAAAAGAGTATATTTTTTTGCGAATGCAAGTGCTTTTTTTTGCATTACCCACTCTGGCAATGTACGCCAAATGGACTCGTTTTCTGGCTCCAGTATATCCGCTTATGATTTTTATTGCGGCTTTGTATCTTGCAAGACTCCTCAATACTACTTTTTATGGGTTGAGTGGAAAGCTGGTGAGGATCATTGGCGGCATAGTGATGGTCATATCGATGATACCGGGTGTGGCCTACATGGCTGTATATCGGTCTCCTGATGTCCGGACGGTTGCTTCTGAGTGGATGTATGCCAATATTGATCCTCAGGCTCAAATCCTTTCGGAAACGGCAAATGTGGTAGATATTCCTTACGATACGCCAAAAACCCGTCTCAGTATGCCGCAAGTGCGTTATCATGCAGAGTCCTTTCGTTTTTATGATCTGGATACAGAACCTGAGCTTAAAAACGATTTGAGACAGTGGACTGAAAATGCAGACTATATTCTCATTCCTTCACGAAGAGTTTTTTATAACCATACCTGTTTTCGTCCCTCATCAAATGGTGCATTTGAGCTACATCAATCAATAACAGGATACGATTCATCTCATTGTGCTCGCATGAGATTGTACTATCCCCGCTTGCACAGGTACTACAGGGAGCTCTTTTCAGGAAGTATAGGGTTTGAGCAGATTGCACAATTTACTTCATATCCTCGTATTAGTCTATTTGGCCAAACGATCATCGAGTTTCCGGATGAAGATGCAGAAGAGACATGGACTGTCTTTGATCACCCAGTGGTAAGGGTTTTTAGAAAAATGAAATGACGATATCAGTCATGGTCGAATACAGGTTTTCCGCGATCATGATAAGGGTGAGATTTATCAGTATTGTGAGGAAGCATACCAGCATTTATTCTTTGTTGTGGTAAAAGTCCGTCTACTTTCAAGGAAGTGGGATTTACACCAGAGCCTTCTGAATCAACTGGAACTGATGGAACAATAAGATTACCTCGTCCGTCATATTGAGGTGTTCTTGAATTAAAGTCTGGCAGAAGTTCGTTATTCATAAATAAAAAAAAATAATTTATATGTAGTTTATACGTAATATCTTATCATAACATATGTTTATTTACTAATAGGAGTTACACACACTTCATTCTGAGTGAAACGTAGTGGAGCGAAGCCTCCCTGCCGGCAGGCCTGCCTGCGGTAGGCAAGCAGGAATCCAGTCGCATTCTTAATTCTGGATGCTTCCCCTCCGATTCGGAGGGTCAGCATGACAATCTATTTCGATAATCAATACGTAAGTCCTATTACTAATACTTTTATATATATTTTTTTCTATGTTCAACATTGAATGTATATACTAAATATAATTGACTCGCTCACACTAACACTTTATCATGAGAGTATGAAAACAACTTATTTATTTTCTATAATCGGCCTGGTTTTTGCTTTACTTTTTCTCCTCAATTTTTTTCACCTCTCTATCCCCCTTCATATGACCACTACACAGGCATCAGGTGAATTTTCGGTAGTAGGAGAGGGTAAGACCGAAGCTGTACCCGATACAGCATATGTAGATATAGGTGTTACCGTGAGCAAGGCTGCATCGCCCCGCGAGGCTCAAAAGCAGATAGATACAGTAAACAACAATATTGTAAATGTCATGCAAAAGCTCGGAATACCCAAAAAAGATATCAAAACTTCGCAATACTCGATCAACCCTGCCTATGACTATTCAAATAACCGTGAGAAGATCGATGGATACAATGGCACGGTGATGATCACAGTCAAAACTGCAAAGACAGAGCTCGTCTCTCGCGTCATCGAGGAAGCGACACAAGTGGGAGCAAACCAGATCCAAGGCACACGATTTGAGATATCTGACCCGGATAGTTACCGCGAGCAGGCACGAAAAAAAGCTATAGAAAATGCCAAAAGTCAGGCGGAAAAACTGGCAAAAGATCTGGGAATCAAGCTTGGAAGAATCACCAATATCGAAGAATATAGTTCCAATAATCCCCAACCTTACCCGCTTATGTTTGCTTCTGAAAAAAGCGCGATGGGAGGTGGAGGCGGGCCGTCATTACAGCCAGGATCCCAATCTATCACCTCTGTTGTGAAGCTGTACTTTGAGAAGAAGTGATACTTCGTTTTGACTGGTACATTGGTTTACTTTGTCGAAGATATATTGACTTTTTTTACCGTTGAAGTGTTTTGTGTATCTTCGATGATGTATCCCAACGACTCAATTTCTTTTCTGAGTTTGTCTGCATACTCATAATTTTTATTTTTTTTTGCTTCCAGTCGCAGAGTAACCAATCGATGAATCGAATCAGGTATCTCAAATGAAACATCTTTCACAAGATCGAGTGCGAATACTGTATCAAATTGAGTTGCTAAATTGATTTTTGTGTGAGGAGATAAGTCGCTTCGCATCATATCCCACAAAGCAGCAAGCGCTTGAGGTGTATTCAGATCGTCAAAAAGTGCAGATATGATCTTGGAATCATGCTTCTTGTCTTGAGTTTCACCTGTATTATTTTTGACTTCTTTCTGTAGATTTTGAATGTACTGATAAAGCGAATTGCGGCCGTTTTGTGCGGCTTTGAGAGCGTCCCATGTGAAGTTTAAAGGTTTGCGGTAATGTGTCTGGAGAAAAAGATATCTTACATCAGCCGCGTCATACCCTTTTTCCTTAATATCCTGAAGAGTATAAAAGTTCTGTTTGGATTTGCTCATTTTCTGTCCGTCTATCTGTAAAAAGGCATGGTGTACCCACCATCTCACAAATGGTTTGCCAGTCGCAGCCTCGGATTGGGCGATCTCATTTTCGTGATGGACGGGAATATGGTCTATGCCGCCTGTGTGCACATCGATCGTGGGGCTTTTAAACGCTTTCATGCTCATCGCCGAACACTCGATATGCCAGCCAGGAAACCCATCACCCCACGAGCTTTCCCAGTGCATCGTATGATGTGCAAATCTTCCGACTCGCCTGAACCAAAGTGCAAAATCTGCTGGATGCCGCTTCGCTGCATCTTGGTGTACGTCTTCACGGACAGCTATCTTTTTTTCATCAAGTGATTGGCCGGAAAGTCTGCCATAAGCAGCAAATTTTGAGGTGTCAAAGTAGATGGCCTCATCTGTTTCATACACATATCCTTTTGTCTGCAGTTTTTGAATAAGCTCGATCATGTCTGATATATGATCTGTGGCTTTCATCACGATATCCGGTCGAGTGATATTCAGTTCTTTCATGACACCCCAGAATTCATCCTCATACATCTGTGCCACTTCCCAGACAGTTTTGTTTTTTTGTCTGGCTCCTTTTTCGAGCTTGTCGTCTCCGCTGTCATCATCGCCTGTGAGATGGCCGACATCGGTGATATTCATCGCATGTCGTACCTGATACCCAGCAAGCTGAAGTGTTTTTTTGAGGATATCATCCATCATGTATTTGCGCATGTGGCCGATATGTGTGTGGTCGTATACGGTTGGCCCGCAGGTATAGAGCGTGATGTCTTTTTGGACTTCAGGTGGTGGAAATGGTTTTTCAGAGCGGGATAAGGTATCGTAGAGTTGAAACGATATATCGGAGGACATATGAAGCAATTATAACGCAGAAATAGAATGTCTTGTGTGATTAAGGATTGAGCATTCTACCAGCCAGGTCTTTTCGTATGGCTTGAGACTGGAAATAGCAGCATAATGTTGTTCATGTTGAGATCCGGATGCATCGAGAAGATTGCCATGAAGATTAAAACGAGATTCAAGTGTCGGGAGGTCTGGACTACCCTGGCCAAGTATTTGATTAGTTTCGGTTAGTGCTCCGTTTTTGTCGTGCGCAGCACAACATTCACCCGATTCTCGACAACCGTCAGATGAAGGAAGTAGCGGCCAGATTCAATGAAGATGACAAGTTTATTATTAAAAGTTTATATCAACGTCATCTAGTAAATTGCGCAGATTATTGTCTGTAGATTTATCTTGTATAGTTTCTTCAACAATTCTTATTCTGCCAGTTAAGTTGTGTGTAGCTGTAGTCAGATCTGGACTGCCGCATACTTGAGTAGGCCAACTACTATTCAGATCACTCAGTTCCCGTTCTAATTGTTCAAGCGTAAGAGTGTCAACATCTCCCCATCCTACCTCTTTATTAGTGAGTTCCTGTGCAGAAACACAAAAACCATTTGCATCACAGTCGGCTTTCCGTGGACATCCATATTTTAGTGGATTAAATTTTTTATCTGCCATATGATTTATGTGTAATTTTTAATGACCATTGTTTTGCCTACGACTATGCATATTGTACACATTTTTTATGTATTTTTCTATTGATATTCGCGTTATTTAAAGGATATCAAAAGAGGCGCTCTATGTAGTTGCTCCAACAATGTAGGGTATAAACTCTTTATTGAGACTGTATGTTTTATTCTTATACACGATCAGCTTTATTCCAGATTTTTTATTTATAGCTGTAGCTGCATCGTATATTTTTCTCCAATTATCATTAAGATTTGGCACGCCAATTGTCTTCAACACCTCCTCTTGTTCAAAGACTTTTTCAGGCGATAAAAAAAGTAATTTTAGTATGCGATACTGATAAGAATCCGGCAAAAATTCTAATACATCTTCGTTTATAGTCAAAATTCCCGAGGTGTCATTAAAAATAATTTTTTTAGGCAGTCGTTTCTCATAAGAAGGGATATGCAACCAGCCGAGCTTTCCAACTACAAGTGCCAAAAGCAAAGAAGTGAAAAATGAGGCAAAGCATGTTATAAGGAAGTACTCATTACTTAATTTATTTATTTGGCTGATTGGTTTTGCTGAGGCTATAAATGCAATAGGTATATTATTATTGTCGTACATTATTTTTGACTTTAATAAAAATTCTTCGTTCGTTTTTTGATCAACAATCGTGATAAGTTTGTTGTCATAAAATGCTGATTTTAGATAGCTTGGATCGATGTATGATGGAGTTCTACCATGATTTAAAAGTATTTTATTATAGTGATCTACTATTTCATAAGAGGTTTCATAGGAGAGCATTCTTCCATCAATTTCTTCTGTATCGATGACACCATCTTTTATTTTAATTTTTGAATTTATGGTCGCAATATCTTGAAGTAAAGAATTATCAATTATATTTATTAATTCGGTAGAGGGCTGATAGTGGGCTACTGTTATGACTCCTAAAGTTCTACCCCCTGATATGATCGGTTGAGAAAGGACTCTCCACCGTTCTTTAGTTGGCGATGTAATCGTTTGTATAGGTCGGTAGGTCAGTAAATGCTTCATGTCTGATGTATCCATAAAACCGTTAATAGGTGAACTCCTTTCAATTACAAATCCATCAGCGGTAATAATATAAACCGGAAATTGACTTGGGGCGTTGGGATAAGAAGTTTTTGGGTCAGAGTTATACAGTTTAATATCCCAAAATTCATTGACATACTTCAAATCATTTTCAATACGATAGATATAGTCAGTTATAACCTGATCAATAAATCTGTTAGAAATCTTTTTAATAAATAAAAATCCAGCTAGTTCTTGAAGAAGAAGAATGCTGAATATAGTAATAAAAATGTAGAGATATTTTTTCATGATAAATTTCACTAAACTACATTAAAATATATCAAATAAAAATTAAGTATATCAGTTAGACCACTATTTTTCAATATTCGTCAAAGAATTATTTATACTGTTATAATAGTCCGTATTAGTTTATTCAAATTGAATCAATATTATAATTATTTGATTCATTCATATCCAATATGCATTGATTTGTTAAA
Source organism: uncultured Gammaproteobacteria bacterium (assembly GCA_964576365.1). Taxonomy (GTDB): domain Bacteria; phylum Patescibacteriota; class Microgenomatia; order UBA1406; family GWC2-37-13; genus CAZMJG01. Next base: position 6,166 of record CAZNUT010000032.1, on the reverse strand, counting down.
AAAATGCGTATACTATCTCAAGAATTATCATTATTTTTCTTTTAAAATCTAATGCATCAATCTCATTCTAAGCAAAATTTTCACTCATTATTTGCTTTAACCATAGGAGCTTTAGGTGTCGTATATGGAGATATAGGTACGTTGCCACTGTATGCAGTGAATGAGATTATGTTCGGTCATGCACACCTTCATTTGACTAAAGAAACAATTTTAGGTGCAATTAGTTTAGTACTGTGGGCTTTAACATTAGCTATTTCTTTTAAGTACATCACATTTGTATTAAGAGCAGATAGCGACGGTGAAGGAGGAGTTTTTGCATTGTACAGTTTGATTTATAGGCTTTCAAAACGAGGGATTTTTTTGATAACTATATTGCTCATTTTAGCTGCTGGTTTGCTTTTCGGCGATGGTATTATAACTCCTGCAATAAGTGTACTCTCTGCAGTTGAAGGGATTAATGTGGCAACTAGCGCATTTCAGTCATATACTGTTCCGCTTACCATAGGTATTTTGACTCTTCTTTTTGCCATTCAAAGCAAAGGGACACACCATGTTGGAAAAATATTTGGTCCAGTAGTGATTCTATGGTTTTTAGCGATAGGAATTATTGGGTTTATGCATGTATCGAAATTTCCTGAAATTCTCCTCGCTTTTAACCCTGTATGGGCAATCCATTTTCTTACCAGTCATTCATTGCACGAAGTATTCACTGTATTGGGTTCGGTCATGTTAGTTATTACAGGAGGAGAGGCTATGTATGCAGATATGGGACATTTCGGGAAATTACCTATACGGCTTAGCTGGTTTATCATGGTATATCCTGCGCTTATGCTTAATTATCTTGGGCAGGGTGCTTATATTTTAGGCGGTCAGCAGATTGTGGGAAATAATTTATTTTACAGCACTGTCCCACAGGGATTTCTTTACCCTATGGTTGTACTCGCAACCCTCGCTACAGTTATTGCTTCGCAAGCGCTTATTTCAGGATGTTTTTCTTTGATGTCTCAAGCAATCACCTTGGGACTTTTTCCTTATATGAAGATTAAACATACCCACTATCATCATGAAGGCCAGATATATATACCAACAATAAACTGGGTGTTGTATGTAGGTTGCGTCTTGCTTGTGATAGGGTTTGGATCAAGTAGTAGATTAGCGTCAGCATATGGGTTAGCTGTATCTGGAGTAATGTTTATGACATCTATCACATTATTTTTTATTGCTAGGTATTATTGGAAATGGAGTAGGTTTCAAACCCTTCTATTTTTTCTTCCTTTGACATTTATAGATTTTATTTTTTTAAGCGCTAATTCTTTGAAAATACTGGAAGGCGGATTTATTCCCCTTATTATAGGATTTTGTTGTATGTGTATTATGCTCATTTGGAGATGGGGACGGAAAAAAATTAGTAATACATACAATTCAATTCATACAATGACTGTCAAAGAACTGATACAAATTAGAAAGAAAACAGAAGCTATTTCATCAAAGTCAATAGTTATTCTCACGCCTCAGCTTGTTAGATCGGCCGAAGATCGTATTCCATTATTGAAACAACTGATTTGGGAACGGTATGGTATTTTGCCAATGCATACAATTTTTTTAACAATAGTTGTTCAAAAAACTCCTCATATGCATCATGAGAGATTTCATATATACAATTTATATAATCAGGGTGAAAATGGCAGTATAGTGTCAGTACAGGTCAATTTTGGATTTATGGAAGAACTAAACATTGAAACAGTTTTGGAAGATCTTGCTAAGAGGCATTTGGTACATATATCCGAAAATCCTTCCAAATGGATTATTGAAGCATTACATGAAAGGATACATGCGGAGTCGAAGATGGGATTTCTGAGTAGGATTAAATTTCACATTTTTCATTTATTTTCAAAAGTTGCTGCAACGGCCGATCAATATTTTGGTCTTGGAGATGAAATCCATTTATCAGTTGAGGTAATCCCTGTGCGATTTTAAAATTCTTATGTATAAGTTAGTTAAATTATTTATTTTTATTTTTGTTCTCTTTTTTGTTTTACTTATTGCTTATACAAATGCTGCCGCCACTTATAATTATGGAGAAACCCAAAGAATAGGCAGGATGATATATTTGGACTATAGCAAAAGTAATGTCAAGAATTGAGTCTAGTTATTCAAATTTCTTCTCTATTAAGAATAATTAGTTGGGTTTGAAATGTCGGGGTGATCCCGAGTCCTCGGGACTGCCTTTCGGTCCCGCATATAACCTCAGAAGATGAACGTAAAGATGTATGTCGGGGTGACAGGAATTGAACCTGCTGCCTTTCGGTCCCGAACCGAACGTTCTACCGATGAACTACACCCCGTACGATAGACGTAATTATATCAGTAAGTCAGCTCCTTAGCAGCTCATAACACCTTGACTGGTAGGCAGCAATTCATCGAATCAGGATAGTTGTGGTTTAAGGATGAACTATTGTTTCCCGCTTCCTGGGCGGCGTTCTGCGCGGATTTCGGGCGGAAGATCGGTACTTGCTTTTTTATGTCCGCCACCGAGGATATTGATACGTTTTTTTCCTTTTGGAAGTGATGCAGATTGAGCTGCCCGTTCCTTTTCACGTTGTTCTTCTTCCTGTTGTTTGATAGCTATTTCATGTTGTTCCTGCTGTTCTTTTTCCTGATCCTGTTTTGCGTAATATTGTTGTTGTTCGCCTTGAAATTGTCTATGGCGACGCAATTTCAAAGCGTCTTCGTTTGGCTGTTTTATTTCATCAGTAAGCTCAAACTGTTTTCTGATGGCATCAAGTTGAGAGGCATCATTTTCTGCATATGTTTTTTGCAATTTGGCAAAATCAAGAGGCGTGTGGTTTGTCGGTTTTTCACGTTGTTCTTTGTGGCGGGTGCCTGTTTCGAACATGCCGGAAAACGGATTAAAGGTTTTGAGTAGTTCAGGGACAATTTTTTTGGACGTATCGACTGCCAGCTCGCCTGCCTGCTCAAAGGGAGATATAAATGGGTTTTTTTGAGGTAATTTAGGTTGAGCCATTTATTTGTATGGTTGTTAGGGGTAATTCATGAATTACCCCTACGTATTTTAAAGTCTGGCGACTTTGGTCTGTTAATTTTTCTAAATCCCCAGCATCGCCTTCGCCCGTTCGCTCATACGATCCATGGACCACGGCGGATCAAAGGTAAGCTCTATTTTTATATTTTCTTTTGCCACATTCAGCTTGCTGAGCACATGATGGATATCATCTTCAATGGTATCAAAAAGAGGGCATCCCATACTGGTCAACGTCATGAGAATATGTACTTTTTCTTTTTGAAGAGTGATCTTGTATACAAGCCCCAGATCCACGATAGACATCTGAAGTTCGGGGTCTTGTACCGAGTATAAAGCATCCTCCACTTGTTTTTGAGTAGTCATAGAATAAATATTCATGTACAATGATACAATATAATTTATGTTATGCACGTATGTCATCCTGAGCTTGACGAAGGATGAGAAATGAATGTTGCGTCATGGTCGTCAGGTTCCTGCCTACAGGCAGGCACCATGACAGTATTATGCGAGCTAAATATATATAAATCGATTCTTCGAACTAACTATTATTATATTTTCTTTCTTCTATGAATGATTATCGTGTCCGATTTGTTCCGCTTGGCGGGGTGATCGGGGTAACAAAAAATATGTACCTGTATGAGTTATATGATGGTGAGGTGTTGCAGGACATCCTCATCGTAGATTGTGGCATGGGCTTTCCGGATGCGAAAGAATTTGGAGTGGATCTCATCATTCCTGATATTTCTTACCTTGCAGACAAGACCGATAAAATCCGGGCTCTTCTTTTGACTCACGGCCATGAAGATCATATCGGCGCAATCCCTTTTCATATTGATAAGCTTGGCAGGCCACCCATCTATGCAAGTAAACTTACCAAAATGTTTGTGGCAAATAAATTGAAAGAAACAGGTGTCGCTGTACCTATACATGAGATAGAATACCGTAAATGGTATTCATTTGGAGCTATGCAGGCGCGTTTTATCCATATGACACATTCGATTCCGGATGCTACACACATCCTCATCAAAACTCCAGTAGGTACGCTATATCATGGTCCGGACTTCAAACTCGATCTGACGCCACCGTATACTGTTTCTCCGGATTTTTATGAAATCACCCGTGCTGGCGAAGATGGAGTTTTGTGTCTTCTTTCGGATGCGCTGGGCTCAGAAAGAGAAGGACTTACCCTTTCGGAATCTATAGTCGGACAGACATTTGAGGATGAAATGAGAGTCACCAAAGGAAAATTTTTTATGACCACGTTCTCTTCCAATATTTCGCGTATCAGACAGTGTGTCGACGCAGCGATCAAATTTAATCGTAAAATATTTTTTCTTGGGCGATCAATGAAGCAAAATACAGATGCTGCTATGGATCTTGGATACCTCCCCATCCCTTTTTCCTTGATTGGAAAAGAGGAAGAGCTGAAAAAATTGGCACCCAATAAAGTGTGTGTCATCGCAGCAGGATCTCAGGGACAGTATGACTCGGCACTTTCGCGTATCTCACGCCGTCAACATCCCAGTATTAAAATCGCTCAGGGTGACAAAGTAGTATTTTCTTCAGACCCGATCCCAGGAAATGAAAATGAGGTATATTCACTCATCGAAGAGTTGTCTCTTCAAGGAGCGACAGTCGTGTATAGCGATATACAGGATCAGCTTCATGCATCCGGCCATGGAAATCAGGAAGACCTCAAATTTCTTGCCCGGTTTACACATCCGGATTTTTTTATCCCGATTGGCGGAACTATTCGTCATCAGCGTCAATACCAGAGGCTTATGGGCGACATGGGATTTAAAAAAGAAAAAGTTTTCATGTTGAGCGAAGGCCAGACTGTATGGTTTTCTAAAGGTAAACAGGCCGAAATGGGCGAAGAAGTAGAGACTGAAAATGTGTATGTGGACGCATATGGTGTGGGAGATATTGGCAATCTTGTACTCCGTGATCGACAGACATTGTCATCAGAAGGTATGGTGGTGTGTATTTTAGTTGTTAATAATGCTTCGCAGCTTACTACCAAGCCACGTTTTTTCTCGAGAGGATTTGTGTTTGAGAAAAAGGAGGATGAGCTTTTTGAGGAAGGCGGACGACTTATCGAAAAATTGCTCAAGCCACGCCGGGATGGAGTGCTAGAGCTTAGCAATTTTAAACGCGAAATAGGTCGCAATCTTGAACATTTCTTTTATGAAAAGCGAGGGCGCAGACCTATTGTGTTGGTAGATGTGATCCAACTCTAAATATATGGCAGCACTTCCCCGCTCTCTTCGGCATATATCTCTGTTTTTGCAGCGCCTGCCAGGTATCGGCGAAAAGAGCGCTCAACGTTTGGCTTTTTTTCTTCTTCGTATGCCGCAAGAAGATCTGGTTGCACTTGCGGATGAACTCATCCATCTGAAGGAACGCACTAAACGCTGTAAAGAATGTATGAATCTTTCGGAGAATGAATTATGTGAAATTTGTGCGGATCCTCAGCGAGATAAAACAAAAATCACTGTAGTAGAAGATGTGATGAGTCTGCTTTCGTTTGAAAGCGGCAATATTTATCAGGGTATGTATCATGTGCTGCATGGGCGCATAGACCCTCTGAACAGGATCGGTCCTGATGATATTCATATCGCCTCTCTCCTCTCTCGGCTGAGACAAGAAACTGGTAAAGAAGTGAAGGAAATCATGCTTGCAACCAATCCGGATATGGAGGGTGAAGCGACTGCTATGTATCTGCGGGACCGCTTGCTTGAGCTCAAAGATGAATGTGGATGCGGATTTCAGATATCCCGTCTTGGGTATGGAGTGCCTATTGGCGCGAGTCTCGAGTACGCCGACTACATGACACTCAAAAAAGCTATAGAGAATAGGAATAAAATGTAGAGTGGTTGATATAGTAGGTTTAAGGTGCTAGGTGTAAGGTGTTAGCTTTTAGCTGTTAGTTAATAGGTAAAAGCCTGCCCTCCGAGTCGGAGGGTGAAAAGGTAATAAGTACTATTCGTGTAACGTAACTTTGTTTTCGATCGTCATTGCGAGGAGAGATTCAACGCGACGACGCAATCTGTATACAATCGTCATTCTGCCTACCCGTCTTTGGTTGGGCAAGCGAATGAAATGAGCGTGTCCAGAATCTAA
>CAZNUT010000031.1:0-17995 GCA_964576365.1 uncultured Gammaproteobacteria bacterium | reverse complement strand
CCTCAAAATTCAGCTTTTTGAGGGTGTTTAGCGGTTCGAATCTCCGGAGAAAAAAATAGAGTTTTAGCAAGCCCCTTCGGGCTTATTAGGAACCCCGGTCACTCCGGGGTGCTCGTCTTGGCTGGGAGACATGGATTCGAACCATGATAAACAGATCCAAAGTCTGTTGTCCTACCATTAGACGATCTCCCAAATACACCTGTTTATTTTATCAAACAAAACTACGAAATACAGCACATTGTGAGATAGTATGATACAATTTCCTCATGAAAGAAGGCTTAGTACTCCTCATCGGGAGACCAAATGTAGGCAAATCGACATTTCTAAATAACATCATCGGTCAGAAAGTCGCCATCACCTCACCCAAACCCCAGACCACCCGCATGCCTATACAAGGCCTATATCGTGATGAACGTGGAAAAATAATCTTCACCGATACCCCGGGTATTTTTGACAAAGCAAGTGATTTCCTGGCCAAAAGGATCAATGAATCCTCTCTTCGATCGATGAATAAACAAGTAGATGCTGTGATCTACATGATCGACCCTACCAGAAAACGAGACTATGAAGAAGCCCGCACACTCGGCATCGTCAGAAAGTTGAAAGCTCCCGTCATATTGGTTTTTAATAAAATCGATAAAGGGGAAAAATACCTTGCTCAATACAAATATCTCGAAAATGAATTTACTGACATTTTTCACATATCTGCACTCGAACACCAGCACTTGAAGCCGTTGATGAGCCGCATCTTTGAATTGTTACCCGAACACAACCCCGATGAACCTTCACGCATACCAGACGAGGTGATTTATCCCCTTCTTTCTATGGATAGCCGCACATTCATCGCCGAACTCATCCGTGAAAAAGTATTTATCATGATGGGACAAGAGATACCATACACGACCACTGCGATCGTGGACGATATCAAAGAACGTGAAAATGGCATACTCTATATCCGTGCGCGCATACTGACACTGGACGACCGGTACAAACGTATGCTTATCGGTGCAGAAGGACGAAAGATAAAAGAAGTGGGAAGTTATGCCCGCAAAGAGATCGCGCTTGCGACTTCAAAAAAAGTCTTTCTCGACCTCAAGGTCGAAACCGATCCTCACTGGCAGGAAACATACTTCGGACAATAAATATTGACCGAAAGCGTCTCAGCTATTGAGCTTCTCCTGCCTCTTCGGCGGGCATGAGCAATGATGATGTTACTTTTGCTACATGTTACATGTTGAAAACGTTTCACGACACACACCTATTACCTATTAACTAAAAACCTAGCAGCTAACACCTTACACCTAGAACCTTAAACCTAAGCTTGCTACATGCTTCGTTCTACATGTTGATAGCCATCCTACACTCTCCTCGCCGGAGGAGGTGATTGATTGGCTTTTTTTACCAGCCACTTCCAGATGAGATATCCGACAATGAGTGCAGGTATCCAAATGACTGCATACACAATGAAATAAATACCTTTTGAGGTTAGACCTCTAAGCGATATCACCATATCTCGCACAGCTTGTTTGAATACTACTTTTGCTCTCCAGTTGTCATTTGGTGTATATGGAAGCTCAAACTCATCTGTAGAAACATACACTGATATACGTGATGTATCCGCAGAGTCTTTCAAATACTTTTCCTGACCTTTCAGGCTATCTATCTGACTCTGAATATTTTGAAGCTGCATCAGAAGACTCATTTTTTCTTCAATCTTGCCTGATTGTGCACGAAGCTTATCAAGCTCTTCATAAGTCTCTTGTAAAGGACGCAGTCGAGCTTGTATATCTGTATATTGATCGGTGATATCTGTGCCATTTATTTGCTCAGATACAACTCGTAAACCAAGCGCTCGATATGAAGTGACAACTTGCTGCAGACGTGAAGAAGGCACTCGTACCACCACCGATCCAGAAGCATTTTCTCCGGGACTACTCATATCACTTGATACGAGAAATCCTCCAACGCCTTCAGCTTGAGAAGCGATCTCATCAATCGTATCTTTGACATTTTTGACAAGAAGCGACAAACTCACCTCCCGACTGATAAGACGTGCACCACTGACGGGAGAAACACTTTCGGGACGACCCATAGTATCCATAGCTACTCCACCGTATCCTCCTACATACCCCATTTTTCCCATTTCATAATTTCCGACCATCGGCGCCACCTGCATTTGGGTATCTGAATACGAATAAGACGATGTAGTGTCAAAATTACCTCTACTTGTCCATACTGTGGGATTGAAAAAAAGATATAAAACTACAAAAAATAAAAGAACGGCGAGTTTGTTGTTTTTGATCCACAAAATAAATCTGCTGAACATGGAAAGATTTTAATAAATAGATAAGTAGAATCAGTATAATAGGGCTGATCTGACGAATGCAAGTATGAGCGTGATCTGAGTATATTTTACCCGCTCTGATGATATAATATGACGTATTGGTGGCTGTAGCTCAGCTGGTCCGACGTTTCGACTATTTAATATTCGGAAGTCGGACTCCGACATCAAATGACAACTATTTGATCGTCGGAGTAGAGCGTAATTCATAGAAAAATGTATTTTGTATATATTTTACAAAGTATAAAAAATCAGAGATTTTATATTGGCAGTTCTCATGATGTTCAAAAAAGATTACAATACCACAATAATGGATTAGTAAAATCAACAAAAAATATGAGGCCCTGGCAACTTATGTTGAGTCAACCATACGACACTCTTCATAAAGCTAAGTGCATAGAATATCGTATTAAGAAGTTGAAAAGAAGAGATTATATCCAAAAGATGATAGATGATAATACTATCGGAATGCAATAATTGGTGGCTGTAGCTCAGCTGGTAGAGCACCTGCCTGTGGAGCAGGTTGTCGCGGGTTCGAACCCCGTCAGTCACCCACAACGGGATTTTGGAGATGCAAAGTAACATGTTGGCTTAATATATAAGACAGACCGTTAGATTCCCTCCACATCTTTATCTTTTAGTTCATTAACCTCTTTGGAAATATAAGCAAATGGAATTCTATCCCTATATTAACCTTTTTTATCTTTTAATAATGAGTTAGAACCAATAGCTCTAAGAATAATTTTCTTCTGATTTATATTCCAGTTCCAACTTTCTCATTGATATTTGAATAAACTCGATAGTATTAATTACAAGAGACCTCCATTCGTTAAGGTGCCGATCTAATTTATTAACCATTCTCTCGGAGCAATTTTTCAATTCCTCTTCCTGTTATTGTGTCTAATAAAGCCTTATAAACTATTGCCCTAAGTGGACTCCCTATTGAATAAATTTCTTTTATTAAAGTTTAAACTTCTCTATTTTTCTTAGGAAAGTTTGACCAGTCAAATTGCTCATTTTGAAGCTCCCGAATAATAGTTGAGAAATTTTTTACTCTCTTCGGTCGTCCATTGGGATTTCCTGACTTACCACTCCTAAACTGTGTAAGTTTTCCAATATTGGGATTTTGATCTGTACCAATCATAAAAACGCCTGTTTTCCGCCTGTTAATTATACAAAACAAAAGGGCGTTGTAGGAAAAGAAGATCGGACTAATTGATGTTGGTGACTGTGAGGTGGTCAAGTAATTATAAAGTGTCTTAAAAACACTTCTAGTGCCATTCTAGGGGGCTTTGCTTCTACCAAACTATCTGCTTCCAATCACGTTTTGTTCTACTAAGAGTAGCAGCATTTTTTATTGCAATCTTCTCGGAGGGCGACAACTCATTAGAGATAGTGTTCGCACCATTTGCGGGGTCAAAAACAGTAGCGGTAGTAAAGCCGTTTTCAAGAAAGCCTAAAACCCTCCAAAAATTATTGTTAAGATTACCATATCCATATCCTGACAACGCATCAATAATCGTCTCTTCAAGATATACGGAAGGGAAATCTAATCCATTCAGTTTTCGCCAGATTTTTGTTAATCGTATTTCTCCGATTCTTCCTGAATTGGCAACTCTCCTAATATGTTCTGCGATATTTGTTTTCGTTCTATCTTTTCTAGATTTTGTAACGTGTAACCAGTGATCATTTGTATTACCAGCGTATTTGACCGCAGGCACAATATCGACCTCTGTACCTCTATGATTTATCCTTACTGAAACATTTTGACGCCGAACAACATACCCTGCTGTTCGCATTTTCTGCGCCAAAGAATTATAGATTGATGCGAGCGTATGGGAGGTATCTGTAAGCACGTTAGAGTGTAAAGATATAAACAAATCAAGGTCAGCTTCCCCAGCAACACCTGTCCCCTTAGCATTAGATCCTGATATGTCTAACGATCGTATGTATGGATTTCCCCAAGCTCGAATGACTGGTGCAACTGCTTGATATGCAGGACTAAGAGGTAAAAGCAATAAAGGAGTAGTGTTATATCGACTCAATACCAAGTTCAAATACTCCATAGACGTCATAACTATTTCTCATAACCTGTTGTCATCATACAAACAACAATATCGTTTATAAGCCTCCCTCTGAAATTGGCGAGAACAACATTTCGTTCATTGAGCAGTCGGGTTTGATCCTTCGGCAAAGATCCTTCTTCCTGCGGTGCATATACTACAAGAGCCATGCCATCTTCTTTCAGAGCGACTATATCACCGAGTTCTAATTTCCAGTCTGGCCAATAAACCAAAAAAAGCGTTTGATTTTTCGCTTTTTTGAAGTCACTTTTGGAAGAAATATGGAAGATGTTTTCTTTCTTAAAAAGTTTTGAGTCGATAAGTAAATCTGTCAGACTCGAAAAGTTATCTCCTTTTGCAAAAACCGCGATTTTCCTTTTTGAAAGCCCATTACCTAAACGCAACATTGCAGGAAGTATACCTCCGAACCAGGCGTATATCGCCCAAAGAATAGTGAAGAGGAAAGCTACTGTGGTAATCCGATCTAATATCTCAATCATAAATCTATGGCTATGTGGTGCTCAGGGCTGGCATTAACTGTCCGTCCAGGCTACCATAGCCTGTAATTTTCTGTGCTGAGTATAGCACTTTCATCATCCGATTGCTACTAATAATAAGGGCTATAAAGTGGCAAATGCGGTTCTGAAAAACACTAATTCTTGAGGAGCAATAGTGCTATAATAGGTTCGGACTGCATTCGGTAGACTACCCACACTATTCTTGAAACCATTTAAAGATCTATCATGAGGATAGGTAGCAGCATAAATACTCCGCTCGGATTGACGTTATAGAAACCTGCTGCTCATTATTCACTAAGTAGCTCCTTGACACGAGGTATCACTTTTTTCCCATAAAGCTCGATCATATGGAGGCGCGCGCTTGCCGGCATAGGACCACCACCATATACGAGATCAAATCTGTTTACCCGAAGGGTCTTGATTGTCTCTGCCATTTTTCGGGCGACGGTTTCAGGAGAGCCAATATAGAGAGAACCTTTTTCTACTTCCTGGTCAAAATGCTCCTTTTGCATAGGCGGCCATCCTCGCGTACTACCAATACGATCAAAATTGGTTTTGTGAGCTGGCCACGCGATACGCACAGCTTCTTCATCAGTGTCAGCGATAAAGCCAGGAGAATGTACACCTACTTCCATACTTGAGGTGCCAAATTGAGCCGCTGCTTTGTGATACAGCTCCACATAGGGCGCGAAGCGTTTTGGTGACCCGCCGATGATCGCAAGCATGAGTGGGAAGCCGTACTGGGCTGCTCGAACAACAGACTGTGGCGAACCACCAACTCCGATCGATGTATGAATACGTCCCGATTCAGTTTTAGGATAAATATCAGCTTGTTTAAGAGGTGCACGAGTTGTTCCTGCCCATGTTACTGGTTTTTCCTTCAGGATTTGTGCAAATAAAGCAACTTTTTCTTCGAACAATACTTCATAGTCCTGCAAATCATAGCCAAAAAGAGGGAAAGATTCGGTAAACGAACCACGACCTAAAATAATTTGCGCTCGACCATGAGACAATGCATCAACAGTAGCAAACCGCTCAAAGACTCGTACCGGATCATCTGAGCTCAGCACAGTCACTCCTGATGCTAATTTTATGCGCTTTGTTCTGGTGGCGATCCCGGCCAGCACTGTTTCCGGACTACTTATGGAGAAGTCAGGCCGATGATGTTCACCAAGCGCAATAACATCAATACCGAGTTCATCTGCCAATACCGCCTCCTCAACTACTTGACGAATTGCTGCTGCATGACTCATGAGCTTACCCTCTTTGTCGAGTGGTAAATCACCGAATGAATCTAATCCAAAAAGAATTTTTGGTTGCGATTTGTTTTTTGAATTACTCATATTCCAAATTGGCTATTATAAAAATATACTCTTTGGAGACCACCCACAAAACCTACTTATACCTTCACCATGCCACGAAAACCTCGGGAAGCATAGTAGGATTCTGCCCCATTGTGATATAGAAAAACAGTATCATAGCGACGGTCACAAAAGACAGCACCACCTAGCTTGCGGATATTCTGAGGTGTCTGCACCCAGCTCGAAGTCTTGGTATCAAACTTCCCTAAAAGCTGCAGTTCCCGATACTGTTTCTCATCCAAAAGCTCAATGCCCATACTAGCAGCCATGTGCACCGCGCTATCTGCGGGCTTGAATTCCTTGCGAGACTCAAGAGCTTCATGGTCATAACACAGACTTCTTCGACCTTTGGGACTCTCAGACGAACAATCATAGAAAATAAATTCATTTGTAGCGCGATCATATTTCACCACATCTGGCTCACCGCCAGTCCTTTCCATTTCAGACAAAGACCATAATTTTTCATCATTATTCTTCAATTTTTCAAAGACCTGATCCCATATCAAATGTGCATGACGGTCTATATTTTTCTCAAAACGAAATCTCAACATATCGAGCAATTTTTTACATTCCTCTGATGTCAATTTTTTATCTATTTTCATATGTAAAGTGTATCATTAATTAACATAATCAATCAGGTATTAATTTTTTTCTCAAGTATTTAACAAGTATTTGACATACTTCTCACAGGTATGGTACATTGGTATTCCATGAAAATACCCTCCGTTACTATCACACCTCATATTTTAAAATTGATTGTCAATATAACCTCACTCTCAAGACTTATAGATGAGCATCCCGCAAAAAAAAATATTCTTCAACAGCTTGATCGTGCAAGTATTTTGAAAAGCTCGCTCTATTCTGCACGCATTGAAGGCAATCCACTTGATGAACATACCCTCGACACAGATGATCAACAGGCAAAAAAAGAAATTTTCAATCTCGTTGACGCTGCCGACTATATTCGTACTTTGCCACCTCACCAGTCACTGTCACGAGTTGAAATACTGCGCATACACTCTATCGTGATGAGAGGTCTCGTAGCAGATGCTGGAATACTTCGCAAAGAACAAAACGCAATCTTTGATCCTTCGGGAGCAGTTCGCTATCTCCCACCACCCCCACTCACTATGCGCCGAGATTTGGAAAAACTTATACGGCACGCAAATACATCATCTGAGTTTCCTCTTATTACGGCTCTCATCTGCCACCTGATTTTTGAAAAAATTCATCCATTTATAGATGGTAATGGTCGAGTAGGTCGACTGCTCATACCTTTTATTCAAAAGACACACGGCGAACACTTTCCTCTGGTCGTACCATTTGAACGGTATCTTGAACGTCATCGAGACCAATACTACAGACATCTAGATACGGGATTGCAAGCACCTGAAGAATATGTACTCTTTATGCTCGATGGCATGCATGAAGAGTTGATACAACTGAAAAAAGATATGTTGACACTAACAGAACAAAATAACAATACTCACTTTTTACTTTTATCTCCTCGTCAACAGGAGATTTATACATTGATAAAAGAACACACTTGTCTTTCGATAAATATGATTCATCGAAGATTTTTGCGTATTCCGATACGCACGATCCGATACGATATAGAGGTGTTGAGCCGCAAACATCTCATTGCAAAAATCGGAGCAACAAGAGGGGCGGTATACAAAGTTGTATAATGAACGTACTATCGATTGCAAAACTTAAAATATACGTCATTGCGCCCACCTGCCATGTAAAGCTTGGCGGGGAAGAAGAAGTTCTACTTCAAAACGACGAAGCAATCTGTAATATGTATTGAGTCACGTGTTATCACATTTAACTTTCAACATCATGTCTACTCTTAAATACGCACTCATATTGCTCTTCTTTATCATCTCTATCCCATCGGGTGTAGCCTGGTATTTATCTACACAAAAAGTTCCTGTCACATATGTGAATGATACTGTTCAAGCACAAAATACTCTCAATATTCCGCCGCTCCTTGAGGCACAAACATACGGCGATACACTATCATTTGCAAATCTTATCCTGCAAACAGGCATGACTTCATTTTTTAATGGAATTGATACTGATACGTGGGGTGTCAATGGTAGTTTTCTCGGACCTACTATCCGCATAAAAAAAGGTCAAACGCTCAAACTGAATATCAAAAATACGTTGCCTGAATCTACTACTATTCACTGGCACGGAGCTGAAGTACCCGCTGCGATGGATGGTGGACCACATCAGATCATAAAACCGAGTGCGTCCTGGAGCGTTACTTTTCCCATAGTTCAAGAGGCTGCCACTCTGTGGTATCACCCCCACATGATGGGCAAAACAGCTGAACATGTATATAAAGGCATTGCTGGATTTTTCATCATTGATGATGAAAATAGTGAAAATCTCGGCCTGCCAAATGATTATGGCATCAATGATATTCCTCTCGTCATTCAGGATCGCAAATTTGACGAAAAAGGACAACTTGTATATGATCACAAACACAATGGGCACATGATCACAAGTGGTATGCTCGGCAACACTATACTAGTCAATGGAACATTTGCTCCCTATCAAGATATTCCTCCGACCCTGGTACGACTACGCATACTCAATGGCTCAAATGCTCGAAGATATCATATTGGCTTTTCAGACAATCGATCGTTTAAACAAATCGCTACCGATGGAGGCCTATTGGAAAAACCAATCGAAAGATCTCGCCTCATGCTTTCGCCAGGAGAACGAGCAGAAATAATCGTAGATTTTTCTCAAGATAATAAAGTCGCCAAACTTATCAGTTTTCCAATCAACCCAGAGCCAGACCGTTTCCGCGATACACTTGCGAAAATCATGATCGGTAAACGGGACGAAAATCAACAATTTAATCTGCTGGAGTTTCGTGTACAGGGACAATCATCAGCTCAAACGAAAACGCTTCCGGAGAAACTGAATAATATTGCTCACTGGACAGAAAAAGAAGCAGTGAAAAAACGCACATTTCGTCTGAGCTCCTCAAGTATCAATGATCTGAAAATGGATATGGCGCGAATAGATGAAGTGGTAGTAAAAGGTGATCTAGAACTCTGGGATATCATCAATACCTCATCCATCAACCATCCGTTTCACATACATGGTGCTCAGTTTCAGATCCTTTCAAGAAATGGTAAAAAACCAGACGCTCACGAAATGGGATGGAAAGACACAGTAGCTATTGCAGATTCTGAAAAAGTGATGCTTGCAGTAAAATTTGATCAGTATGCCGATCCTGCACTGCCGTATATGTACCACTGTCATAATCTTGAACATGAGGATATGGGCATGATGGGACAACTTATAGTAGTAAATAGTGCGGATGAAAAAATCCGTTTTCACCCACCCGCAGAAACTAAATCCCACTCAACTCATTGAATCAAAACATAATCGCCTCGTGCATTTGGTATTAAAAATAAATCTTTTTTTAGAAGGTGTATGGAAGTATCAAACAAACCTATACAACATGACTACTCACTTATTGATATATCTGAAAAACAGTATATTGTCTATTTGCTCAGATGTGCAGATGGATCACTCTATTGCGGGCAAACAAATAACATACATCAAAGAATAAAAGATCATCAATCCTCCTCACGCTCCTCAAAATATGTACGATCCAGATTGCCATTTACGCTTGTATACACAGAACAATATACTTCGGTGACTGAAGCATTAAAAAGAGAATACCAAATTAAATCACTTACAAAAAAACAAAAAGAAGAATTGATCAAAAATCATTTGCACACCAATAAATCACTATGACTGCACGAACACATGACCTAGCCGCATTTACTCTCGTGATGTATGTCGCGGCGACAAATCCCATACCATCTATGTCGATCGCGACTCTTATCACCGCACTGGGAGCCAGCATCATGGGTGCGACAGCAGCAGACCTCGATGAGCCGACAGCCGCTTTGTGGCAACGTATTCCCGCAGGTTCTATTTTGGGTCGCTTATTTCATCCCTTTACCGGTGGCCATCGCCTCATAAGTCATTCTCTTCTTGGCATGACAATAGCAGGATTCATAACGTACTGGCTTTTGGAATGGATTAAACATGTGGTGCTTGTGGACATGTCGATCATCTGGACTACTTTCATGCTCGGATATCTTTCGCATCTTGTCGCGGATACCTTTACAAAACAGGGAGTACCGTGGCTCTTTCCTATTCCAATACGATTCGGATTTCCACCTTTCAGGTTTTTACGCATTACGACTGGTGAGATGATTGAAAAAGGAGTGGTGTTTCCCGGGCTCCTGCTCACTAATATATGGATCGTATACACCAACTACAATCATTTTGTGAATTTTTTTCTTCACAATCTCAAAAAATAACCACAAACTTCATTTTTCATCCATATCCCGTTTGTTTGTGACTTTGACCAATTCTGTTGTATCAATCACATTCCCCTCTTCATCTAGATGCTCAGATTTCACGAGTGCACCCACTTCCGGACAGTAATACTTGTGTTCAAGTGAGGTCGGATCAAGTGGCGTCCAATCAAACATTTTGACACAACCTTTGAATGTACCCATACCTGTCTTCACCGTGAGATTGACCGCTTTCACATCTCTTGTATCTTCTGCAACATCTGGCGAAAATTCCTGTAAATACCTATCGCCTACTTTGTGTTTTCCCTTGATCCAAATACCTGGATATACTCCTTCTTCAGGGTCGGCAATCCACGCCCCATCTGAATCAAGATACTGCCCATTTTCATAATTTTTTACATCTTCACCAAAATACCAAACATCACCTGTTTTTATATTCTGGGCAAGATAATCTTTTGTATCTTCCACAAGCTCTTCCTTTGTCCATTTACCATCACGCTCTCCATCATCCATCCATACTTTATCTCTGTAAACAAGAGTATTAACACCCATCACTTTTTTCTTAGAACCGGTAATCGTGATCTCTATCCTTTCGAGACCATCTGCAGTCTCAAGTTCGTACACCATTGTTTTTCCAGGAGGAAGTGAGAAAAATTTATTCGTGATATTGGTAGTAAAATCTTTTGGATTAATTTTTGGTGAATATTCTGCAGCACTTGAACTGTATGAATAGGTGCCAGATTTTGCCGAATTGGCGATACCTATAACTGCAAGAACTCCAACTGCAAACAAAACTGCCGAAACTTGATAAAAGCTATTACTTCTACCTTTATTTTTTGCCATATATATGAATAAATAGTAAATATTTGTACACCTATAATTCAGGGTAGCACTTTTTTCTATTGTGTCAATGAAATAAAAATAAGCAACAAACTATCCTATAAACTATGTTACAATGAAAAATACAATCGTTTTTTCTTCAAAACTCACTTGTTTTTTTACATTGTTATGACAATATAAAAGTAATCTGAAATGACTGAATTATGATGAAAAACAGAAAAACGATTGCACTGGATGTAGCACTCCTTTTTGCACTTATTGTTATATCACTGCTGCTTATAGCATTTTATTTTCCTGCTCAATATCTTGAGACAGGTTACCCGGATTGGATGGTACACGCGTTTAGAGCAAAATTTATTCAGACACATGGATTTTCTTCATGGACTCACTTTTGGTCAAATGGGATTGGCGTATTGCGTGCATATCAATTTGTCCCGCATTATCTGACTATTTGGCTTTCTTCTGCCCTAGATGTGAGCATAGTGCGAAGCATGGTGATTATGACTATTGTGCAATTTATTCTGCTTAAAATAACTATATATCTGGTGATGAGGGGTATAGGCATGAGTCCAATCGCCTCTTTCATATCAGCTCTTCTTACGCTTAACATAGCGCAATATTGGGGAACCGTAAGCGATTACAGCCTCATGTTTGCGGTCACTTGTTTTCCAGTCATCATTTATATGTGGAAAAGGTACCTTGAGGAAAAGTACACATTTTTATTTCCGTATTTGTGCGGCATAGCTTTTTATATTCATCCACTTTTAGGAATATATTCGTTTGCATTAGGAATAGTTGCCGTCATATGTTCGGAAAGAAAAATACTATCTCAATCTCATCTTATTCAACTTCTCATCTTTCTAGCAGCTTCATCACTCTTCTGGTATCCCCTCGTGGCGAAAAATACATACTATTATTCAAGCGAACAATTTGCCAACCTCTCCTTTCTTTCGCTGGTTCTTTCTCACTACAATTATTATGGTCTGAGTCTCTATCTCTTCATTGCAATTGTATTCATTATCATTCGCTCGTTGATGCCAACAACTCCCAATCTACGATGGTTTACCATTTTGACCGTATACACTGTATTTTTTCTCGCATTCATCATCATAGGAACCAAATTTCCTTTGCCAAAAGCTATTTCTCAACTCCAATTCACTCGTGGCATATCTCTCATTGGGATCGCTCTAGTGATCGCATTTGGTGTAGTCATTGACACTATCAAAAATATGAAATCAACCCTCATCAAAGGGGTCGGTGTATTTCTTTTTTGCGTGGCAATGATAGAGGGTGTCTGGTTTGTGAGTGTATACTCGCCGTATCCTGGCAACGAACTCTCTGAGCCGGTTTCTTCATTTATCAAAAAAGGGGGTGGAAAGATGCTCCAAAATGGACGTATATGGGTGCCTGATATTGGTAAAGGCAGTTACCTCATACCTTTATCTTATCGACTTCCTGTCTCATACATGGGACATCTGGAATTTAATCAAATTCCACCTCGCCTCAATCCACTTATGCAAGAACATCCGTACCTCACCTCCATTCCACGCTCAAACATAGATCGAATCACTACTTATTTCAAGCTTACAGGCACAAAACATGTATTTTTGGAAGAAACTTCACCGTTTACCCGATCACTTCTTGATCCTTCAAAAAGCAACTATATCGACAAAGGTATTTTTGAATTTCCTGGAAGCATCTATCATCTGTTTCAAACTCCTGGCAACGTCTATGACGCACTTCTTATAGATAATAAATATTCACATAAAACTGATCATTTCCCTTATGATCTGTATTTCAGTAAAGTAAACGATCAAACAGCTCTTGATGATTATGTACAACGCTTTTCAGTCATGCTTGACCAAAAAGAAAATACTCCCCTCACAGTCTCTTATCCTGCGCAAGATCAAATAGAAATCAAGATTCCAGCGAAGCGAAGTTCCAACTTGATTTTTCTGAAAGAAAGTTATGATGTGGGTTGGCATGCATATTTTCAAGGTAAAGCACAAAAAATCATGTCTTCAGGACCAAATTTTATGAAAATCACGCTAGAGGGAAACGATGAGGAAGGCGTACTCATACTGAAGCATTCCTGGCCGGCAAGTTGGTACATATCAATCTATCTTATATTACTGATACCTCTACAGATTGGGCTATATAACAAGCTATATTATTATCGAACCAAAGCCTATGCTGCGCATTAAAACCAAAAAAATTCACAACACGGCTCTTCTTTTTATCATCATTGCCCCTATTACAATTCTTTATTATGCTTCGTATATTTTTGATCCTTCACACATGGGCAATCCATATCTCTATATTTTGCAACTTATCGCAGATCTTATCGCAATCACTATAGTTGCCACCCTCTGGCTCACTATTCTCTTGGATATGATCCAGCCGGAATATCATAAACGTGAATTCAAATACAGTAAAAAATGGTTATCATCAACAAAACCGATAGTTGATATTTTAATTCCGATTGCGAATGAACCGATCGAGATTGTAGAAGAAACGATCAGACGTGCTCAAGCTATCGAATATCCACACACGACCTATATTCTTGACGACGGCGATTCAGACGAAGTGCGCCAACTAGCGCATGAATTGAATCTTACCTATATAGCCCGCCCTTTACATGAAAAAAAATATGCGAAATCTGGAAACTTGAATTATGGACTACAACAATGTAAAGGAGATTTTTTTGCTGTTTTTGATGCTGACCACGCTCCAACAAAGGAATTTCTTACCGAACTTCTTCCTTTTTTCGAAAATGAAAAAGTGGCGTTGATTCAGACTCCTCAGCACTACACAAACACAGATCAATTTATCGCCGCAGGCACAGCTCAAGCTCAAGAAATATTTTATAAGTATGTCCAGCCAGCAAAAAATAGTTATAACGCTGCCTTCTGCGTGGGTACAAATATGGTATATCGACGATCAGCAATAGATGAAATTGGAGGAATTGCATTGAGAGATCATTCAGAGGACATCTGGACAACCATTCTGATTCACGAAAAAGGACACGAAAGCGTCTTTTATAACAAAGTCCTGGCTTATGGACGAGCACCCGAGACGATTCCTGCATTTTTCCGACAGCAAAATCGTTGGGCACGCGGCGGCTTCACTCTGTTCTTTTCCCATAATCCACTTTTTATTGATGCACTCAGCATAGATCAGCGCCTTCAATACTTTTTTTCCAATATTCATTACTTCAGTTCTGTGGCAATCCTCATTTATCTTTTACTTCCTCTTCTCTATTTACTTTTTGGCTGGCATCCTATGGATGTGAAACACAATGATGGTTGGCTCACGCACTATATTCCTTACTTTATTACAGTATATTTTCTTCCTTGGTTTTTACTTGGCTCACTTAAACTGGCAACAGTGAGTACATCGATCGCGAGCTTTGCACCTTATTTGCAAGCATTGCTATCGGTATTTTTGAAAAATAAATATACATGGGTCGCCACCGAATCTCGCAGACAGCATTTGCAAATCATGATGCTGCAAATCTGGCCACACATCTTTTTTATTACTCTTTCATTTCTTGCAGTTGCAGTCGGATGGTACAACCCAGATGACGGAGTCACAACAATAGTCACTTCGTTCTGGGTCATGGTGAATGCTTATTTTTTATTTGCCTTTGTTAAAAATGGTATTACTCAATCAGTTATATGAAAAAAATTATAGTCGCCCTACTCAATACAGTCTTTTTTACTCTCGTTGTACTTCTTGCGTTTTCAGTTGCCACCATCGCGCTGACTCGCAAAGTCAACAGATATAGATCACAATTCCAGCAAGGACTGAAGGTAACAGTCATAAAAAATGAAGTACCTATTCTTGCATATACACGCGGAGTGGTAAAAAAAATACCAGCCAAAGTAGGAATGGAGGTGAAAAAAAATAGTGTTTTGGCTCAACTAGATAATCCTGCCCTTAGAAGCAAAATAGATGTGTTAGGTGTATATGAGGATAACGTTTCTGCACAGACCGAGGCAAAAGTCGCTGAAGAAGAGTTGAAAAATCTCGTCGTCAAGGCGCCTGTCAGCGGGGTTATCGCCGAAGTACATGTCGCAGAAGGATCGCCTGTCGAAACATTTTCTGAATTTATGAGTATGTATTCTCATGACGATACACGTTTACTTGCACTATTATCGGTCCAACAGTACCAGATGATCAAACGGTTGCCGGAAGTACGGGCATATAGTCCTCGACTGAATCAAAATTTTATTCTAAAACCGTCAATCCTGAGCCCCACCGAAAAAGAAAGTGGAGAATTTCGTGAAAAAAAGATAGGCCTCTATTTCAAACTAGCAAATGAACAAGACGCATCAAGTCTATTGCACAACGAAGACTTAGATGTATTTCTCGAAAGTAGTGGTAACAAAATCATGAAGCCTGTAGATTATTTTATTGACTTTTGGAATGGACTTCTCATTTTAAATAGTCGCAACAATTAAACATATTTTATGAAATCAAAAACAACACATACTATCCCCATCACGCATCATCATTCAAAGAGTCTTTTCACAATGACTATTTTTACCTTAGGAATCACTACTCTCTTAACGGCAATTCCATTTTACTTTTTTGTATTTTTACCTACGCTTACCTCACCTACACCTTCCTCACTGTCCACAACAGAGACAAGCCCTCAAGAAGATGTATCATCTGGCCATTCACTCAAGACCACACCTTCTAATCAATGGTATTCTTCAGCACTATTTTCATTTCCATCTCAGCCACTTTATGCATTCCCACTTGCTTTTAAAATAACAAAAAACGGCCTTGGCTTTTCTTTTCCCACTAAAAAAATAGAGTCAGACACTGTTTTTGCTCCTTATGCCGAAGATTTCACAATTGGCACTGGAGCAACTCTAGAAGAACCCATAGTAACAAAAAGAGGCGACTGGTCGTTGACATTTGAACAAGAAGATAGCAGAAGTAACAAATTGATTTATACCCTAGCCCAAGGTGCACCATTTGTCACAGTGAGCGGAAGTGAGACGTATGAGATTGAACCATCAGATAAATTTAACCTATCTAAAATCGATGGCTCGACCTTTTCAGGAAAGAAATTTTCTACTGATTCTTTGATCATGCAGATCAATACAAAATTTTATATGTTACTTTCGCAAAAACCATTCAGTGTGCAAGTTTTTGCTGATTCTTTGGATATTAAATCTATCGCTCCCATTACTGTCGCATTACTTGATGATCGTACCCGCGCAGATGAATTCAGATCTCTTGCCGGGGTTCAGATTTTGGACACTCGTACGACATACGAAGTACGAGGGGCTGACTTAACCACAAATTATCAAATTAAAACCAATGATATTACTCCTTTTATCGCTTTGTTTCCACATCATCAGGACCACCTTATGCACGATGTGGAAGAGATTGGTTCATACGATACATTGAGAGGGAAACTGAGCCTTATCAAGGCATCTTCATTTACAACGACCTTGACTGCCTCGGAGCTTCCTTTTGATTTTGAAAAACTGAAAACCGGAGAAAAAGAGATCGTCACTTCTCTCAAAGAAGATATTGCATCTATGTTAAAAGAAGAAGCGCCTCGCAAAATTTACAGTAGTGGCGTATGGCTTGGAAAGGCTGCATCTCTCATTCAACTTGCAGACACATATAATCTCAAAACCGAAAAAGAACAACTGATCTCAGATGCGCTACCTATTCTCAATAGAACATTAAATGACATAAGTTATGATGCGAGACAACAATCAATGATATCTTCCCAGCCGGAGTTTGGCCATGAAAAGCTGAATGATCATCACTTTCACTATGGATATCTTATCCGAACAGCTGCTGTCTTGGCAAGTCAAGGCAAATATATCACTCCTGAAATGAAAAAAAAGATTGATGAGGTGGTTTTGGACATCATGAATACAGATCGACAGTCTGAAAGATTTCCGTATATGAGGACATTTAATCCTTATGAAGGTCATTCGTATGCAGATGGTCGGGGTGATTTCGCTGACGGAACAAATCAAGAATCTACATCTGAAGCTTTGAATGCCTGGTATGCAATCTGGCTCTGGGGGAAAACGACAAACAATCAGGAGCTGCAACAAAAAGCTCTTGCTCTCTTTTACACAGAAAAAGAATCTGTCTTTCAATACTGGTTTAATAAAAATGAAATTTACTCAGATCCCTACAAACATGCATTGGCGTCAATAGTATGGGGAGGCAAAGTTGACTTTGCAACTTGGTTCAGCAATAAAACAAACATGAAGTATGGCATTCAATTACTCCCATTTACTCCGGCATCAATTTATCTCGGCGATCTATCTGATTTTGATATGTATGAAAAAGACATCATAGATAACAAGGGAGGAACGGATGATGAATGGAGTGATTTGTATCTCATGTGGAAATCATTTTATGATCCAGAAGGAGCAATGAAGGAACGTACAAAGATAAAAAAAACTGACGTCCATACAGGCGGATCTATCTTTCTTTATTTTCTGAATCGCGGCATAGAAAAAAATCAATA
>CAZNUT010000030.1:0-18735 GCA_964576365.1 uncultured Gammaproteobacteria bacterium | reverse complement strand
GCATAACCACAACTTAAATATATTAATGTGTGGTTACGAAATCAACTAATTACCAAAATAAATAAATTAACGGATTGTCACCTGTGCAAAATATTGAGCAAAAATTGTTTTTGTTTTTTGTATCGTTGCTTCACTGGGAGGAAGACAATGATCAAGTTTATATTGTAAGCCCAGTTGACGATATTTGTATACGCCAAGTGTGTGATATGGCAAAATTTCGACCCTTTCCACATTTGAATACGCTTGAAAATGTTTACCCCATCTATGCAAATCCGATTCTATATCTGTAATGCCTGGAACAAGAACATACCGCAACCATGTTGGCACGTTCATCTCTCTCAATATATCAGCAAATTGTAAAACATGTCGATTGGATTGCCCTGTGAGAATTTGATGTTTTTTTTCATCAATATGCTTCACATCTAGCAAAGCTAGGTTTGTGAACTTAAGGACTTGCTTTGCAAAATCGTCCACAAAATATCCGTTTGTGTCTAAAGCTGTATGAATGCTATCTTTTTGCAATAACGCAAACAACCTTGCAAGCTCAATCCGTTGAACTAATGGCTCCCCACCGCTCACTGTCACACCTCCTTTTTTCCCAAAATAACACTTCTCTTTTAATGCTTTGGCACTTATGCTTTCAATCGTATATTCACTTCCTCCGCTTGTACTCCATGTGTCGGGATTGTGACAATACAAGCAGCGGAAATGACATCCTTGCAGAAAAACCACAAAACGGATGCCTGGCCCTTCGTGAGTACCAAACGTCTCAAATGAATGAACGCGCAGCATATTAGAGAGATTCAAAAAACGTACGTGAAATGACTTCTTGCTGCTGTTCACGACTCAGTTTTACAAAATGAACTGCATATCCAGATACGCGTATGGTTAATTGCGGATACTCTTCAGGGTGTTCCATGGCTCGAAGCAATGTCTCTTTTCTGAGAACATTGACATTGAGATGATGAGCCTGTTTGCTGAAATAACCATCAAGCAGTGCCGACAGATTTTCATTTTGTTCTTCGGGCGTAGATCCCAGCGTATGTGGAACAACCGTAAACGTGTTTGATATTCCGTCACGACAAACTTCATATGGAAGCTTGGCAACTGAGTTTAGACAGGCAACGGCACCATTCACATCTCGGCCATGCATAGGATTTGCCCCAGGTGCAAATGGCTCACCATCTTTGCGACCATCTGGCGTCGAGCCTGTTTTTTTACCATACACTACATTTGAGGTAATGGTAAGAACAGAAAGTGTGGGCTTTGCATTTCGATAAATATGATGCTTGGTTAATTGTTGATAAAAATACGAAACAATTTCTTTGGCGATTTTATCAGCCTTGTCATCATCGTTGCCGTATGCAGGAAACTCTCCCTTAGTCACAAAATCAGTAGCTATACCCTGCTCATTGCGGACAGGAGTCACACGTGCATATCGAATAGCAGATAAAGAATCTACCACAACCGACAGACCCGCAATCCCAAACGCCATCACTCTATCTACGTCAGTATCAAGTAAAGCCATCTGCGCGCGCTCATAATAATACTTATCGTGCATATAATGGATGACGTTCATCGTGTTCACGTACACTCCCACTACATGGTCAATTGATTTTTTAAACAATTTTATTACATCTTCATACCGTAACGATTTTGCTGATAACTGATCAATGTTTGGGACAAGTATTTTTGCACTATGCTCATCTTTTCCTTGATTGAGAGCAAGCAATAGAGTTTTGGCCAAATTGCACCGGGCACCAAAAAACTGCATCTGGCTTCCGCTTTTGAGCTGTGATACACAACAGCTGATGCCGTAATCATCACTGCATGAAATTTCTCGCATCAAATCATCATTTTCATATTGAATTGAAGATGTGTCAATTGATACTTTTGCACAAAATGATTTAAAATTCTCAGGTAGTTTTTGAGACCAAAGCACAGTCAAATTTGGCTCTGGAGCTGGACCAAGATTATATAAAGATTGTAAAAACCTATAGGTTGTTTTTGTCACTTTGTGTTCACCGTTCATCCACAAACCACCCAGGGATTCAGTAAGCCAAGTTGGATCGCCGGCAAACAATGAATTGTATTCATTCATTCGTAAGTGCCTCACCAGCCGCAGTTTGATGATGAGCTGATCGATCAATTCCTGCGCTCCAGATTCGTTCAGGATGCCTTTTTGTAAATCACGTTCGATATAAATATCTATAAATGAGCTGACATTTCCAAGACTCATAGCCGCACCATCATGCTCTTTAAGCGCTGCGAGATAAGCAAAGTAAATCCACTGCACGGCTTCTTTGGCGTTTTGCGCTGGTTTTGATATGTCAAAACCATATGTCATTGCCATTTCTTTCATGGCCACCAGCGCTCTGATCTGCTCACTCACCTCTTCACGTAAACGTATTTTTTCATCTTCCATTTCACCCAATAGACCTTCTTTGTCTTTTTGTTTTTCGAGAATAAGTCGGTCAATTCCGTACAGAGCAACCCGTCGGTAATCTCCGATGATTCTGCCCCGGGCATAATTATCTGGCAAACCGGTCAAGACTCCCGCTGAGCGGTAGAGTCTCATTTCAGCTGTATACGCATCAAAAACTCCGTCATTGTGTGTTTTTCTATAGGTGCGAAAAATTGAACTTATTTCTGGAGAGACCTGCTCATTATGCTCAGCGCATGCTTTTTCGACCACGCGGATTCCACCAAGTGGTTTTAATGCCCGCTTTAATGGTTTATCTGTTTGTAGTCCTACAATCAATTCCAGTTGTTTATTAATGTATCCGGGAGGATGGCTTGTGATACTCGATACTCGTTTTGTGTCAATTCCCAAAACGCCACCTTTTTTTAATTCATCTACAAGTAATTTTTTGCACCGTTCCCATAACTTTTTGGTGCGAGAAGTAGGACCAGCGAGAAATGAACTGTCTCCGTCGTACGTAGTAATATGCTGAAAAATAAAATCGCGCACTTGAATATGTTCCTGCCATTCACCTTTTTTTGAATCAAGACCCATAGAATGTTGCCTTTCTTACAAATTATTAATAATAGGTGATTATACTCCTTGTCACATTTTTTATATATGAGGAACCAATGTGTAGGGAAATAGAGTGAGGTAGAGCTAATTAACCTTACGAAGTACTGCGCGCACGATGCCGTGGATCATGAGTTCCCGACTGGGGTGAAAGGGAGGGTATTTTGGGTTTGCAGCCTTGAGAAAAGGAGTTTGGGTCTTTATGTCTTTTTGAAAGATTTTGAGTGTCCATTCACGGTCTATTTCGGCGAGCACGATATCACCATGCTGCGCACTTTTCTTTTGCTCTATGACAACAAGATCGCCTTCAAAAATACCAGCTTCCACCATAGAGTCTCCCTGCACTTTCAGAAGAAACGAATTATCGGGATTTTCAATAAGGTATTCATCGATGGTGAGGTATCGCCTGTCTTCTTCGGCTATGATCGGGTAACCAGCGCGAATCATACCAAGCACTGGAAGAGCAAAAAATCTACTGGTTGGTGCAAATTTGTTGCCGACTTTTTTTAAAAAACCACCGTCAACCAGTTTTTGCATGTAATCATAAATAGTTTTTTTTGATGCCACGCCAAAAAGCTTCAGCATTTCAGAATAAGAAGGTAAACGTCTGTTTTTGCGATAAAACTTTTTTATAGGTAGTAAAATAGCTTCCATAATTAAAATATCTCGTATTTCGCAAGCCTACGAACGAACTAATAAATAAAATTTTTTAATTCTTATTTCTTAATTCTGAATTTATTACTAGATATTCATGAAGTATAGTAAACGATTGTTTATGTTGTCAAGCGCAATTGAATGTATAAGAATGACTGCTATAATAGTCTCAATTATTACATTTTTATTTTCTACTATGAAGGGTTTTATGGAGTTTGTTCGCGAACAAGGAGTTGTGGGTCTCGCGGTTGGTTTTATCCTCGGCGGATCTGTGTCCAAAGTTGTCACCTCTTTGGTGAGCGACTTGATTAACCCCATTTTGGGCTTGATATTGGGGAGCACAAAAGGTCTGGAAAGCGCCTATCTCAATATATTTGGCGCAAAAATGATGTATGGCCATTTTCTCAGCGTTCTTCTTGATTTTATCGTGATCGCGGCGGTCGTGTATTATGTCGTGCATGGTTTAAAACTGGACAGACTAGATAAGAAGAAAGGTTGAGTAGAAAAATAATAACAACTGCTTTTTCAAGCGTATTATATCGTATGGAACTTTTTCAAAAAACATTCAGAGAGCGTATGAGTGACAAAGGAATAAAAGTTGAATCTTTACTCGCTGAGACTGCTTTTGAGATCTCTCAACGTCTTAACGAAACCAATAAGCCACACGCAGAACAAGCACCTCTACTTGAACATCAATCGCACATAGACACCGCGGGCATATTCCTCAATGCATAACTACCTTACATACACCCTA
Source organism: uncultured Gammaproteobacteria bacterium (assembly GCA_964576365.1). Classification (GTDB taxonomy): domain Bacteria; phylum Patescibacteriota; class Microgenomatia; order UBA1406; family GWC2-37-13; genus CAZMJG01. Next base: position 14,293 of record CAZNUT010000030.1, on the reverse strand, counting down.
CTATCAGAAGTTCTTTTTATATAATGAGAAACATTCTTTCTATGCTTTATGCGTGATTTTAATTATCAAAAAGTTGGTGAAGATCGTTTGGACAAGTTTGTAAAAACTATTCAGCAGTTGTTTGCAAAAAACAACTATGATCTTGTCATTGGAGTGGGTAATACTGGTCTAGTAATGATCAGGTTCACGCAACTCATTCTAAATGAGTTGAAAATAACCATGCCTCCCGTGTTGGCGCTACCGCTTCTACGTTTCAGTGACGACAACGAAAAAGAATTATTCAATAACGACATTTTCTTGAAGGAGGCGAAAAAACAGCTTGAAGGAATAGAAAAAATAGAAAATATACTGTTTGTAGATGATGAGATCTATAGAGGCATTTCAGTAAAAACAGCTATTCGTCTTGTTATGAAAGCTCAAAATTTAGATAAGCTGAATATTACTGTTGTTGCTGAAGATCATGGATTTCAGTGGGATAATGCAATCTCAAACGTCACTTTCAACTTTTTCCCTTTTACAAAACTTATTAAAGGACACAATAATGTGATTTTTTATTTAATTCCGTCTGAATTCAATGAGCCGTTAAAGCGACTGTTTCCAGAAAACATTTTGAAGTGGTACACGCGAATGAATATTCTGCTAGATCTACCTGTAAAGATGAAGACTGATGGAAAAGCTGAATTCACGTACAAATGTAATGAAGAAGCAGAAGAAAAAATAAAAAATTTCGAAGAGCTGCAAGAAAAGTTTTTGTCTCATCTTCAAAAACTAATTCAAAATGGAGTGAAGTAGTATTAGTTTATTTCAACAATCCTTTTATCAATCTTTCTTTCTTAATTCTAGACCAACCTTTTAGCTGAATTTCCCTTTTTAAGGCTTCAGATTTATTGGGATGACTCTCAGAATAAATTAACTTAACTGGTAGTTTGGATGATGAGTATTTTGAGTCTTTTTTCCAGCATTATGAAGAGTGACTCTCTTTTCTAAATCGTTGGTTATGCCTACATAATAAGAGATATCTGAACAAAAGAGTATATAGGTAAACCAAAACATACAGGCGCTCTTTCAATGGAATCAGAATAAAGCCCTTCGATTCCTCCTCATTATCAGCTCGGATTCACTCAGGGTTTCGCCTCGCTTCTCAGGCAAACAATGTGTTTACACTGAGCGAGCGAAGCGAGTCGGAGTGGAGATGCCGGGAGTTGAACCCGGGTCCGCGAAGGCAGATCATAAACAGTGTAGCTCGAGATACATCATTTTTGCTTCTCACAAAAAGGAAAACGATGAAACCATTTTTGTGAAGTCGATTCATTGGCTTAAGACGCATGAAGATCGAGAACTTCATACATCCGCACCTCAATAGTTTGCCTATATCTTATTGAGGATCCGATATAGGTGCATGATACTGATTAAGCAGTCATCATGGCAAACGATCTGCGTGAAGCAAATTCGTTGGTGCCAAGAGCTGTGTTCACAGTATCACGTGCTAATTGGCCAAAAATGGCTTTATTTTTAGCAGTTATTGTTTTCCGAGTGACGTTCTGGTACGCCCGAGCTGTTTATAAACGTGCGATCTTCACGTCGAAGCCGTGCATCCCCGTGAAAATTTACCGACTTTGCTTTTCTTCTTATATTGTCACTTACGCTTTGATTGAAAACAATGAGAACAGCGTCATTGCGAGGAGCAATGATGTATGCGACGAAGCAATCTGTTACGAGGTGCAACAGATCGCCGCGCTGCACTTTAAATCAGAACCGCTCGCGACGACCTAAATAGTTTTTCCAACAATACTTAAGATTTCAAGAACTCTTTCATATCCTTCTTTTGCTTTTCTTTGATCTCTTGTCTCTTCTGAACATTTTTCTGCTCTATCTCACCTTTTCCGCGGGCAAGAGCAATGCTTAGCTTGATATGTCGACCTTTATTATAGCACGCGACGGGCACAACAGTCAACTTATTGCCGCCCTGCAATTTGGAATGAAGTCTGAGAATTTCTTTTTTGTGCAGAAGTAATTTGCGCCTGCGAAATGGGTCATAATCAGCTGGACGAGAAAACTTGTAGATCGGAACTTCGGCATTCACCAAATACATACCGTCTTCCATAAAACGCACATAACCTGTTTCTAATTTGATATTACCAGCCTTTATTGACTTTACTTCTGCACCATTCAGCATGATGCCAGCTTCATAAACCTGGACTTCTTGATATTTTCGACGGTAATCTCTATTTTCTATATGCATAGGAAAGGGCAAACTGGATATTATTATACAAAATGGATGCAAAGACAATCACGCAACTGAAAATTACATATATAACTCACAAAACGGTTATTGAAATGAATTAACAATGAACGCTGCCCATTTTGTAAATATTTGTTTGTATAAATATTACATTTGCAAGTGTTATATGAATAACTACACAATTGCAAATATAAATGAAAGTGGGTATGATTGAAGTATCTTTTTCTGGCAACTATGCAGCCTTCTTATCGACGTCTATTTTTTTATTCAATACTTTTTTTGTGTGTGTTCTTTTTTGTTGGTCATGCGCAGGCACAAACATGTAGCGAAAATGATGGTGGAGCCAATTATACAGTTGTTGGGACGACAAGAGGAGAATATGGACCAGGTTCACCTTATGCTTTAACAGATAGATGTACTGGCGGCACCCAACTAGAAGAAAATTATTGCAGCGGTCCTTTTAATGCTTTGATTTATATAGCTTGCACGTCTGTATTCCCTGGTGGTCGCTGTGTGAATGGCAGATGTACACAGCCTCCTTTTTGCTCTGACGGCGACGGAGGTCTTATTCCAGATTTTACTAGTCAAACAACTTTTTACGATGGCGAAACTGGTATCACAACGCTAAGCTGTACAGACACTTGTGTAAACAGTACCACAGTGGGAGAATGCGCGTGTCTTTCCAATGGATATCAGGATCAAAGAGTGAATATGTCGTGTACATATGGCTGCAGTTCCGGTAGATGCAATCAGCCACCCACTTGCAGTGATTCAGATGGGGGTTTGAATCTAGCGGTTGCTGGCACTACGACCTCGGGCTCAAATTCCAACTCTGACACTTGTGTAGGTGGAAATCTCTTTGAATATTATTGCAGCGGCTCATCAATAGCCCTCTGGTCGGGAAGTTGTGCGGCTGGCCAGACTTGTGTCACCAATCGTTGTGTCAACAACACACCAACCCCTGCGCCAGTTGCGACTTGCTCTGATTCTGATGGAGGAACAAATCTTAACACAGTGGGAACAATAACTGGCAGATATAGTACCGGCTCAACATTTAGTATCGCCGATTGGTGTTTTTCCACTATTGAAATTCGTGAACAATATTGTCAAGGTAATGCGCCTGGAACAACTAATGCATACGACTGTGACCCCAATTATCGTAGCACTGGGGTTGCTCGCATACTCTGTTCTGGTGGAAGGTGTGTGACCGCCACACCCACCAGACCACCTGCGGCTACAAATACTCCCACCCGTACGCCCACACCTGCTTGTCCAGCCGGACAAACTAGATGTTCGGGTGTATGTGTAAATTTATCTAACAATTTTTCTAACTGTGGAGCTTGTGGAAGATCGTGTAGTGGTACACAATCATGCGTTGCGGGAACTTGTAACGCAGCAACACCCACTCCCTGTCCAGCCGGACAAACTAGATGTTCGGGTGTATGTGTAAATACAACAAATAATAATGCGAACTGTGGAGGTTGTGGTATCACATGCACAGGGGGTCGAACGTGTACAGCATCACGCTGCGTTACGCCAACTGCGGGACCAACAGCTACTCCAACAAGAACACCAACACCCATACCACCAACCCCAACAAGAACACCAACCAATACACCTACCCTTACCCCAACGCCAACAAATACACCCACAAGGACGCCAACTCCAACAAACACACCAACACCTACAAACACCCCGACACCAACAAACACACCAACACCCACCCCTGTGCCAGAATGGTATAAGTTGAAAAATGCATCTTTTCATAAAATAGGCACAATTGAAGAAGCACTTCCTCCGACTGTAAACTTATTTGACTCAGACGACTCTACCGATGCTTACCCGCTCATTGCCCAATCAGGCGTATCAAGCGCAACGAGCAATATAGCGCCAATTTCAACAAGTGGTCAGATTTCCCAAAGAAATTGGAAACTTGCTTCTACGGAAAAATCAAACAATTATCTAGACAACTCTTCACTTTTTATCGAATACTTGCGTGCGCGCAAAAATGGCAAGGATATTACACAAATCAATGAAATTTCTTCAGATAATGCAATATATGTATACAAAGGCAATTTGACGCTAAACAACTCAAACGATCTACCGAATAAAAATAAATATTTATTGGTAGTTGATGGAAACCTCACCTTAGATCCTGTAGGCGGATCAAACACATATAATCAGCCAAAAAAATCAATCGGTTTATACGTCACTGGAACACTACGAATTCACTCTTCTGTCACGCAGGTAAATGGTATTTTGATTGCGCAATCAGTTGAACTTGCTTATGACAAATCGTCGTCGTCTCCTGGCAGCGCACCTCTCAAAATTGAAGGAAATTTGATTTCAAGAAATCCAATAAACAATCTCAATAGAAAACGTCTTGATGACCCCAGCAAACCTACATTATTTATTGTCATGAAGCCAAATATGTATATCGATCTACTTCCCTATCTCTCAACCGTGACACAGGAAGGGCGCCAACTACAATAAATCTGGCATGAACCAAACTATCAAATATCTGTCACGCATTTCTCTGACAGAAGTCTGTCTATATTTACTAATCTTGTGTCTACCGTTTCAACTCGGCACCTTCTTTTTCATTGAAGAATCTTTCGTGTTTGGTATTCGCACAGATTATCTTGCACCGGCTTTATATCTCACCGATATTCTGGCATTCATGTTGATTTTACTCAGATTTAAACACATTGGAAAAGCAAATAAAGCAGTCTATATTTTCATACTATTAATAATAAATTCAGTCTTAGCGTATGAACCTATAGTATCTTTTTATCGTTTGATAAAATACATAGAACTTTTTTTACTTTATCGCTCCATCTCATCAATAAAAATTAACATGTATTATGTCGCAACTTGTTTGATTTTTTCTACAAGTTTACAAGTCGTATTGTGTTCATTGCAATTTATCTATGGCTCTTCTTTACAAGGGATGTGGTATTATGCTGGAGAACGCCTTTTTACTATGGCCACGCCTGGAATAGCAAAGATGTCTTGGGACGGAAAAGAATTTCTCAGATCTTATGGAACCTTCTCTCACCCCAATGCCTTGGGTGGATTTTATGCACTGATAGTAGTTTGGACCCCCATTGCTTTACAAAAAGAGGGTCAGATAAGAAAAGTGTTGCTGCAAAGCCTTGCGCTTTTTCTTGTCATTATTTCATTTTCAAAAAATGCATTTATGGGTTTCTTTGTAGCATCACTTCCATCTGTATTATCTTTTAAAAAAAAATGCGTTTTGTGCGTCATTGCGAAAATAAGTATGATGGTTGTTGTTGCCTCCCTGGTATTGGGTGCAAGTGGCGACCCGGCATCTACAACAAAGAGATGGTATTTGATCAAGAGCGCAATATCAATAATTCAACAACACCTTTGGTTTGGCGTCGGACCGGGTAATTATCTCTACGCTCAAAGCTGGATACCTCACCCATTTCCCTACCATTTTCTTGAACCTGTGCACAATATTTTTCTTCTTTTTATTGCTGAAGCGGGACTTGTAGCAAGTTGTGTTGGATTATTTCTCTGGCGAAAAGTGATAAGGAATCTTTTAACAGGTGAAGCGAGGTATCTCGTCCTTGTGATTGTGATTACAGGAATGTTTGACCACTACTGGCTTACGCAGCAGCAAAATATGCTATTGATTCCAGTCTTGTTTGGGCTTCTCCAAAGACGCGTTGTGTGATACAATGGAGGCTGATTCCGGGATCGTCTAATGGTAGTCGCCTCATCGGCGACCCACCGGCGAGGTGGGGACAACAGACGGGATGATAGAATAATATGTTTCGGAATATGTATTACGTTTACGTTTTATATAGCATAAAAAGTAAAAGGTTATATATAGGCTATACTCAAAATTTAAAACAACGAATTGAAGAGCATAATAAAGGTGTTGGAGGAACATATACGAAGAACAACAGACCGTTTGTGTTAGTTTTCTATGAAGCATTTCGAGCAAAGGAAGATGCAACGAAACAAGAGAGATTTTATAAGTCAGGGTATGGTCGAGAAGTATTAAACGCAAAAATCAGCGTAAGTCTTGATGAGATTTCCGGGATCGTCTAATGGTAGGACAACAGACTCTGGATCTGTTTATCTACGTTCGAGTCGTAGTCCCGGAGCACGGATGGATTTTTAGCCCAATAATCCTCTAATTGGGTTGATTTATCAAGCTGATTTGTAGGTTCGAACTCATACGAAGTTGTTGGTTCTTCTTGGGTTATTTCTTCAAGGAATCCATACTCGTTTTGAAAGTCCAACGTGAGTGTTTGCTTGAATAATTTTAGGTTCGAGCCGACAGTTGCAACAATCTCTCTTTTCTCCTCAGAACTGCCGTGTTCAAATTTGTAGCGGGCATGAATAGCAAACTCAAAATTCCTTTCAACGGTATCAACCCAATTATTTACTCGTTGTCCTTGATGGGCTAACTTTTCTTCAAGTTTTGTCTTCTCGGTTATAATTGCTACCTTTTGTGATTTGAACTCGTCATCGGTTAATAACGAACTATCGGAGTTTTGAGGAGAGATTTTTAGTTTCACCAAGTTATCTAGTCTTTTAACGCAATCATTGTAGGCGTTCTGCAAGGAGCTGATGGTTGCTGTATGTGCTGATACTTCTTCGTCATTTAGTTCGTTAAGGTACTTGATTGCCCAATCCTTAAAGCGGGGAGAAATGCGTATCCGTTGGAGTATTTTATCTACTTCTGTTTCCAAGTCTTTTGCTTTAACGCTTTTTTCTTTGCAATCAGGATTTATTTTTCTCGTACAATGATAGTAGGTGTAATGGAGAACAGTTGGATTGACCATATTTGCTGTTAAGGTACTGCATTTAGGACAAGCATCTCTACTCAGTGATGCAAATTTATGTTTACAGTTACCACAAATGATTTGCCATTTTTCCTCACAGGTTATCATTGCTCCACAATCACAGCGAATAATGCCAGTAAGAGGAAAATTGTGTTTTCTCATACGTTGTCTACAATTCCTTCCAAGTAAAATTTGTACTTTGTTAAATTCTTCTTCGGTAATCATCGGTTCATGTTCACCTTTATGCCATTGTTTTACACCGTCAGCATCTTTATATTCGTACCAACCATAATAAAACGGGTCGCCAAAGATAGTGTACAGTTGACTGCGTTTCATTGGCTTGCCACCTGTTGTTTTTCTTTTAGGTGTTCTATAGCCCCATTCGTCATTTAGCTTGCGGAGAATTTGCGGTACAGTGTATGCGCCTGTGTGCATCAATTCCCAACACTTTTTAATAAGAGGATAGCGTATAGGATCATTCAGAATTGTTTTATTGCCTCGTTCTGCGAATTTATCCCACATATAGCCAGGTTTTGTCCAAGAAGAGGGAAACCAACCTTTGTCTGCTTTTGTACGAAGTCCACGTTTGACGTTTACACCCTTATCATCGGACTCTTTCTTGCTCATCATAAAACACATTTGCAGCCAACTTTTATCATCTGGTGTATTCCTATATATCTTCATGGTTTTACGATTGCTTTAATTTGCTCTAAGTCCATCATATAAATTACTTTTCCACCGTCTAAGCTATTGCGTGCAATTCTTGATTCATCCCAAACAATAATTCCGTTTGCCTCGCCTCGTTCAATTCTTTTTAGCATCTCATCAAATAAGGGTCGTCCTGCGGTATGTGCGCTTCGAGATTCTTTATATGTATCAACAATATGTAATTTTTCCCTTGTTGCCAGATCCAGCAGTTCTTTTTCCTGTGCAGGAAGGGAAAGTATCTGCCTGTCCTCTTGCTCAGAACTTTTTCTGCAATATATAAAAAATTTCAGTTGTTGTAAAAAAGTGTCATTTTTCATAAATACTCAAATGCCCTCACTGGGTGTCGTCAGAACGGTGAAGTCCTGTCCACAATGAGGGCATTAAAAAACTCCACCTATACTTCTGACGACATCTGTATTATACATTATTTTTGGGCTTCATTGGCATACAACCATTCGACAACCTCTGACTCTGATATTGGAGGATGACAAGTTGCACAAACTATATTATGAAATTTTGTTTGCCAGAATTTTGTACTACCACAATAACAGCGTTTTAGTTTATGCTTCTTTTCTGACGAACCTGTCGGTACTGTCGAATGTTGGTTTGTAGCTTTAGTGTTTTCGTCGCTAGTCTCGTCAGTAAGTGGGATTGTCTGTTGTTCTACCGACATAGTAGCAACAGAATTATCAGCTTTACTATTTTCATTTTCCGTCGGTTTGTCAGTGCTGTCAGTATTTTGCTGTGTTTTGGTTAAGATAATTCTTCGAGGTCGTGCTTTTGCTGGTCTTGAAATAGTGATATTTTCCTCTGCAAGGTTTGAACTGACAAGTTCGATTGCTTTTGTTAATCGTGCTGCATCTTTCGGCCAATTTTTGCCTCGCAAGTTGATCTTCAAACTTTCTGCTTTTGAATCAAGAATAAGAAGCAGTTCTGTTGGTGTGCCTTCCCAAGATATTTTATCTTCCATAAAAGCCATAAGCGCAATCCCGACTGGACTTGCAGCAATCGCTTCCTCATTCTGTCTGTTGATATTGTTGTTGTAGGCAGTAATAAAATCTTCTTCGGTGTATCCTATTGCTTTTGCAATGGCACAGCCCCAATGAGTAAAATCTGCCATACGAGGAAGATTGGTGAGGTGAATAGTTGGGTATATACGAAGTGCTTTCACAACAGCATCAAAAATTGCTCCAAGCAGTAACGGTCTTTGTTCTTCAAACTCCCGCCACAGTTCTTTTTCTTCTTTACGTTTGTTTTTTGGTATTCGTTCAAGCCCCAATAAAATAGACCTGTCTAACAGATCTGCTTTTTGTACAACAAGATTGATGCCATTAAGTGCGATAACTCGTTGGAAGCTATAAATAACATCGTCGTCATCAGAATACAATTCACGTTTACTGAAACCATCACCTGTAACTGCTCTAGCAAGGGCATCAGATAGCCAGTCTGGTATTGCTGAAAGATTATCTATAGTCAGTAATAAATGATGGGAAGCAAGCTGTACAAATTCTTTATTGCTGTCTGGTGTGCTTAATGTCTTTAATACTGATGGGTCTATCAGGATTTTGAGCATCCGAAGCGGTGTCGTCTTACCAGAACCTTGTGCGCCATGCAGTACAAGCAGGGGATGAGGGAAGCCTGGGATGAATGATGCAATCGTGTATACTTGGAATAATAATTTTTCCTCTTCACTTCGTAAATTGACGAATTTACAAAGATTGGCAATGTTTCCTCCTGCAACTGATATTACCTGTTGTTGCTGATGATAAAGCCTTCTGAAAAGAATAGGAGGGCTTTCTGATAGTGTCCAATGCTCTGGTGTGATTTGAATAGCTCGTTGTTCGCCTAAGTCATACCAAATTGATCCATCAAATTCTGCCAAGCGTATAGATAAAGGGTAAAGTTCACCATCAAATACTGCTCTCCCTTCCAGAGTTTGAACCACGCTGGCAATAATATCAGAAGATGCAATTTTACCGAAAGTTGTCCAAGTAAAATGCGACAGCCATTGCTTAAATGCTTTTGACTTTAGCCGTAAAATTTCTTTTCCATCACCTGTGATTGCAGCATAGCCATCTTTATATTCGTCGTGGAAAAATACAATCTCACTATTCGTTAATTCCTCCAAGAGTTGAATTATAAGAGGTTCTTTTGACTCCTCTGCTTCTGGTGGATCAACAGTATATTTATCTTGATAAGCTGATGAAACTGTTTTGATGATTTCATTTTCTGGTAAGGGAGGAGTATCAGCTATACCTTTGCAAATTGTTATTGCTTCTTGTAATGATTTGCCTTCTGCTTTTAGTCGAATAGCACGTTTGAAAGTTGTTATATTTCGTTCGCCTTCACCAACAGGAGTGAACACTCCATCTGTTACTTTTACGTTTAATGTTCTCTTTTGATTTTTAGCTTTCTTAAAAAGTTCATTAAAGCTCTCCCAAGGTAATACATCTGGATATGAAAAATTAGTCCTTGGAGATTTGGCTAACTTTTTGATCTCATCAAGTGGCAAGTTTATTTCATTCAATGATAAGGGAATTTTGTATAATCCTGATTTACTGTTGATTGAATTAGGAAGTCTCCATAAGCGCACATTGTCATAGATGGCTGTATCAAGTGAAAGTAATTTGTTTTCGTCTTTTATCTTTTTAGCTATATTACCAAAGATTTTGTTAAGGATTTTATCTGGTTCAATGCCAAGTGGTTCAAAGGGTACTTCGACATGAAAGCCTTTATTTCCAGAGAAGAATGGATAAATGGATTGTGTCGGGCAGCCATAATTGATGAGAAGTGCAGTAAGTTTTTTTATATCCTCATGTGCCGTTTGACCATCAAGATCAAAATATAGCGAACCTAGTTGATTCGCATTGCGTATGTCAGCATTGTCGTACTGAAAAACAGTCGTAAAGACGTCAATGTTATTGTATTTTTGTCTGTGTTTTTCGATTACCTCCAAGCTGTTTGCAGTAATGATATTGCGTACAGGATGATCGGATGCTAAACTAGCACCAAGTTCAAGAAACAAGTTTTTTTTTAATTTGTTTGTCATAAAATAATTCCTTCAAGTTAGTCTTTGTTTTTTTGTCAGGCGGAGAGGTATGGAACATCCCCGCCTGAAATGTTTATTCAGGTAGAACCTTAGAAATTTCTTGATATTGTGTGCCGTTGGTAATTTTTCCATTTACCACTAAGATTTGGCAGTTTCTACCGATAAGGTCTGTTAAGTCAAATTCTAAGCCCATTTCGGGTTCTACTTTCATTACTGCCTTTACGATGTCGAATAGCTTTGAGTTCTTCCCGTCTTGCAACTTTGAAAGTCTTTGTGAGGCCAAAGTATTTCTGATTACTCCTTTGTAAGTTCCCTCTCTTATTTCAAAGGAAATTTTTAAGTAATCACCATTCTTACCAGTTTTTTCTTCTATGTTTTTTACTGTTGCTGAATATAAACCTTCTGGAATAGGGTTTGATTCACCGCTACCTTCTGTAACTATAATTTTAAGTGCCATTTTTCCCACCCCCTTTACTTTTCTCAATTTGCTCAAGCCACTTTTTTGGGAGTGGATGATAGATGAGCTTGAAAAGTCGAAGTAGTTTTGTTGCACCCTCCACGGCCTTTTGGTAAGACAAATCCTTGCCGTGTTCTGCTTTATAAATCTCTTGATATTCTTGTATGGCTTTTTTTGACAACATAGTTTTATCCGTTTGAATACAGTTGGGTTTTGATTGCTTTGAGTTGGTCAAAATAGGCACGAGGTTCGATGCGGAGTTCTTTTTTCCAATACTGTTCAATCAGCTCATCAAGCTGGTTGTTACGGATAAAAATAAATTGTGCCTTGCGAGGATTCTGTCTATCTATTGTTTCAAAGGGATGGAATAGAGAAATTGCAGTTACTAATGATAGGTCTGACGAGACAAATTGAGAAGCAGATTTATTTGTTTCAGTAATAGTAATATTCATCCTGAATCATTTATAAATCCTTTACGAGGCTAGAAGTCAAAGTAAAGAACTATAAAGATTTGAGGGGGAGATAAATATACCTATAAAGGTTGCTGTAAAGGTTTAGGATAATAGCTCAATTCTATACGCACCAGCGTCAGTATCATTAAGGGGAGTAAGTTTGATGAAATTGTACTTTGAAAACTTTTCTTCATTAAGTTGTTGAATAATTACTCTAATTTTATGATGCAGCTTATGGTTATTTTGTTTATAAACAGTTTTTGCTATCTCACTTATTTTTACCCAATTACCTTTTGCCTCTGTTAGTATTTTGAATACTTTTATTCGGTCAGAGGTAGTAGAATTGAAGATAATAATCTTGCCTTCATCAAGATAGAATTGTTTAGCATCAATCCAGTGAAATCTTTCAGTCCACTGTGGTATTTCGTCTTTCGGTTTTTCGGCAGTAATTTTTTTGGTTGCTTCATACTTCCTCACAATTTCAGTAAGTCTTTGCGCTAAATAATCAAATGCTGGGTGGAAAGTAGTTATAGCAGTAGTTGGATCATTTACTATTTCAGGATTATCAATAATTGTTTCTTGGGTTGTTTTATTTGAAACATAAATTATAGTTGCATTATGCAAATTGGTTAGTATGGCCTTGCGATTACCTATGTTTGTAATTCCTACGTCTGTAAATTTTTGAAGGGGGATTTTAAACGTATTTTGTCCTGATAATCGTTGCTCATCCTGCAAGGCACAAACGGCCACTTGGTAAAACTTTCTTGTCCTTCGTTCCCCAAGCCCTTGCAACAACCTCTCTATGTGGTTTTTGTAATCTTCCTGATTCATTGTAATAGTAATTTATGTTGAGATTATATCACTTGGAGTGTAAGATAGAGTCAACCTTGAAAGGAGAGTAATCATGGTATCTGACGCACAACAACAAGCCAACGAAGAAAATGCAAAACTTGGTGGTGTAAAAACAGAGGAAGGCAAAGCAATATCTCGGTTCAATGCTCAAAAACACGGTATCCTTCGGGAGTCAATTACTAACTACGAGCAAGATTTTTATGTTGAGTTTTTTGATGAGTTAATGGAACAGTACCGCCCTGCAAATATCACAGAAAAAATCTTGGTTGAGAGAGTAGCCTTATGTTACTTAAAATTATTCAGAGTGCAAAGGACAGAAACAGAGTTTATGAAAGCACGGCTTGACCCTCATATTGAAAAAGTAGCAAGTTGGATAGATATGACTGATGCTTTGAAAGGAGAAGTTGTAAATGAAGGGTATATTCCCAAACTTACAAGCGATGATGTACTGAAACTAATGAGTACCTACAGCCGATATGAAACCACGCTTGAAAATCGGCTATACAAAGCCCTTCATGAGCTTGAAAGACAACAGCGATTAAGAAAAGGAGATGTTGTACCTGCTCCTGTTGCAGTTGATGTAGGTATTGAAAAAATGGGTTCGTTTAGCGAAATTGCTTAATCCACTAAATCAGCTCAGTAGCAGGGATACCAAGTGCTTTCAGAATTTTGTGTACGGTATAAATCGGAGGATTACTTTCGCCCCTTTCAATTCTTCCCATGTAGCTACGCTCAATTTCAGCTTTATGAGCAAGTCTTTCTTGTGAGATGTTTTGTTCTCTCCTAGCTTTTTGAATTTTGCTTCCAAAACCTTTGAGAAACCGCTTTTTTGCTTCTTCCATAATAATTCAATGCTAAAGCCTTGTACACTTGCAGTCTACGCCCGCAGCGTGTACAATTAACTCAGCCAAAAGGCTAGGAGGAGGTGATAAAACGCATGACAAAGAAATGTAAAAGTTGCAAAAAAGAAATTGACGCCAAAGCAACAAAATGTCCGCATTGTCGGGCAGACCAAAGGAATTGGTTTAGACGACATCCGATTCTCACAGGTCTTTTGGTGTTAATTGTTATTGGTATTATTGGCTCTGCAAGTGGTGGCAGTAAGAATGGTCAAACGGGCAATAGTAATTCTCAAACATCACAAAAGCAGGAAGTACAACAAGAGCCAACTGTTGTAGAAGCGACTGTCCTTGTTGGTGAGTTCGATAAAAACAAGCTCTCAGCTAATGAAAAATATAAAGATAAGCTGGTGCAAACAACAGGATACATTAAAAACATCAGCAATGATGTTACTGGAAATTATTACCTGTCCTTAAATCCAAATAATGACCAATACTATTTTGGTACAACGATTACTTGTTATTTCCAAGAGAAAGACGAGCTGACATCGTTAGCAAACGGACAATCAGTTACAGTACAGGGAACAATGCAAGAAATGACGCTTGGTATTGTTTCAATGAAAGACTGTAAGATTGTCAAATGACGCACTTATTTGTCTTTTTTGACACTGGACGGTGTCATTGCTGTCCAGAACAAAGGAGACAATTTTATGGTAGGTGATTGGAGAACAACTACAGCCTTATGTTTAATTATTTTAGCTTCTTATATGGTCAAAGGAGCAAGATTGTTGTTGCAGGAATAGGCTGATCGTCAATAACGGTAATAGGCCAGCACATGGTATCCACTCCAGGTACCTAAATCGATAGAGAGTTG